>JBCBGY010000306.1:0-3959 GCA_038526275.1 Pseudomonadota bacterium
GCCGAAGCCCAAGATCTGTGCTGGCCCCGGGGTTTTCGGCTTGCGGCGTTCGGAGCGCTCGTAGCGGCGTACATGGCCGGGCCGATCCTTTGGCTGGAACAGGCGGCGCGCGTAGATCCGCACTATGCCTCTACCCTCCGCGAACGGGATGCCCGGGACGGTAAGCCGATCGAATTCGACCGCGCTCGCACCGTTGGCTCGGCGGACACTGTCATGCTGGCGACTTGGCCGGGCGAAACCTTTCAGCTTGCCGGCACACCGCTGCCCAGCGGGCAGATTGTCTCAATTCGAGGTCGATTCGAAGGGCCGGATGTGATCCGGGTCGATGACGTGCATTTGCACCGGGGGCGCTGGCGCGATTACGCCAGCTATCTGGGGCTGCTAATCGTCCTTCTCTGGTGGGGCCGTTGCCTCATCGCCCTTCGCCATAGGATCTGACGGATCAACGAGACGCCCGCGAATGATCTTTTCAATCTCATAATTTCGCATTCGCCGGCTCGACGAGAAGATGATGATCTCTCCGACAAGTCCAAGCGCGAGGATCTGCACGCCCAGCACCATCATCAGGATAGAAAAGACGAGGGCCGGACGATCCGCCAGGGGCGCGCCGAGCAAACGTTCGATGACAAGCCAAAGCGTGATCAAACCGCCCACGACCAGCAGTGGCAGGCCGATGGAGCCGAAGAAACGCAGCGGCCGCTTCAGGAATTTCAGGCCGACATAAAGCGTCAGCATATCGACCAGTGCCCCCAGATGCCCTTGTGCCTTGAACTTGTAGACGACCGGCACGCTGGGGTTCTTGACGCTGGTCACGTCAATCTGATGCACTTGGTACCCTTCGTTCACCGCGATTACGGGCATGAAATGCTGGCGGACCCCGAGTTCAGAAATGCTTTGGAACACTTCGCGTTTGCCTGCGCGCGACCGGCAAAACACGTCATCGATGTTGCGCTGGAACAGCAACCGCAACAGGCCGTTGGTCAGACCGGCCCGGAACTTTTGCATACCGCTCATTTCGCGGTCTGTTCGACGGGCAATGGCCATGTCACTGCTTGCGGCAGCCGCAATCAGTTCATCTATTGCGGCCGGATCGATCTCGGGCCAACCGGGCAGCGAGAGGATGATCTCTGCTCGGGCGCGCCCAATACCAAGCTTGATCGCAGCATCTTCGCCATTCCATGGCCGCAGCGGAACATCGACAAGGCTAAGCCAATCGCCCTTCAGCCCTTCAACCACTTTGCGAATTTCTTCGCCCTGATGATCGAACAGCACCAGGATTTCGTAGGATTCCTTGCGCGCATCGAGCACAGCCCGATAGCTGTTCAGCAAGTCTTCGAGCCCACGACCATCGCCTTCAGCCACGACCATAACGGACAACGCGACGGCGGGGCCATCGGCTTGAACTTTGTCTTTAATCATTTCCATAACATCATACCTCAAAAACTATACGGTTTCGTCAAGCCATTCAGGCTCGTGCAGTCCCGTGCGTTGAAAGACAAGCGACGCCACCGATCCCAGAAGCAGCAAAAAGATGGTGAGAGAGGCCAAAAGCATGGCGACGGCTGTGTAAACCATCACACTTCCGCTTGCCCCGATCGTCAGCCAGATGAACGGTATGGCGAACAGTGCCGAGATACCGGCAATCCCTGTGAACCGCCGCATCGGGCGGCGGGCGAACAGAAGCAGCGTTTTGATCGAGATCAGATCGAGCATCACCTTAAAAATGCGCGACAGACCGTATTTCGACGCGCCGAACTGGCGGGCATGGTGCCTGACGCCGACTTCAGCGATCCGCGCACCGAGCGGCAATGTCATTGCCGGGATGAACCTGTGCATGTCGGAATAAAGCGGCACGCGCTTGATCATGCTGGCGCGATAGACCTTCAGCGAACAGCCATTGTCCTTCACCGGCAGGCCAGTCACCTTTCCAATCAAGCGGTTGGCGATCATTGACGGCAGTTTGCGCGACAGCCATTTGTCCTGCCGGTTCATGCGCCAGCCGATGACCAGGTCGTTCCCTTCGTCGATCTTTCCCAGCATCATGGGAATGTCGGCGGGATCGTTCTGAAGATCGCCATCCATCGTCACCAGAAGCCGACCACGGGCATATTCAATACCAGCGGTCATGGCTGCCGTTTGTCCGGCATTCTTGCGGAATTTCAGGACCACGATGCGCGGATCGCGCTCTGCCATCTCCGCCAGCAGCGGGAAACTTTGATCCGTTGACCCATCATCCACGAAGATGATCTCGAAACTGCGCTGAAGCGGCTCAAGTGCATCGCGGACCTTCTCATACATCGGTCCGACGCTTTCTTCTTCGTTAAGTATAGGAATAATAGCAGAAATTTCGACAGACAATTGTCCGCTCCAATCTTTGCTCGCGCACGGCCAGCAACTCAAAAACCCAGACACCAACAAATCTGAGCCGGTGCTACCAATACATCAGAGATGAGGCAACAATTTGATTCTGCAGGTGCAAACGAAGGCGATCTCAAATTAGCCTGAAAATGCCGCATTTTGCCAAGGAGTGCGGCCTATCGATCACGCGTTCGAAAATGACTGAAATATGTCACGCGGCTTTCCATCGTGGACGATATTGACGGCGATATTGAGGAAAAACGGTGAAATTACCTCAATAAGTCACCTATTCGGCCAGGAATTGGTCGGCTCTGAGTCCTAATCACGGCAATGTTTGGTGTAAACAGTGTGTTCACCCGCAAAAAGCACTCGGACCTCCGGGCGCAGCCTGCTAGGACACGAATGAGTTAATAAAGTGCGAATCAGCATGGTGTTCTGTGTGGGAGAACATCCAGCTGGTCACAGTACGACAGATCAGGCGGTCTTTAGACCAAGGCTTGGTGTAGTAAGTAGGACCTTAGGGTAATGGTACAGAATTTGAACGAGACATTTACTGACGCACAGCTTGATGAGAGCATTTGGCGGATCTCGGACTTCGCGATCAATGCCGACTTCATCGATACAGCCTGGTCTGCCTCCAATGTCTCCGTTGACCCCATCGCGACGCTGCTGGACGATAACGGGCAAGTTATCGACGTGGGTGCGCTCGAGCTGACATTGGACACCAATGATCTATCGGGCAAGCGCTTCACAGGAGCTGAAGTCGATACCGACGAATTTTTTGGCTATGGCCGGTACGAAGTAGTCATGACGCCATCGGGTGAGCAGGGCGTTAATTCGACCTTCTTCATGTTCACGGGTGCGCCGTTCGGGGACGAGCGGAGCGAGATCGACTTCGAATTCCTTGGAAACGACACGACCCAGGTCTTGCTGACCTACCACTCACCAGAAGGGTCTAACGGCGAATTCGTCGATCTTGGCTTTGATGCCGCGGAAGGGCCCAACACCTATGCGTTCGAATGGGGCCCGGATTCCATATCGTGGTATGCCAACGATGTGTTGCTCCGCACGGTGGAAGATCCCGATATTGCTATCCCGGACGATCCTGGCCGGATCTTTATGAGCATCTGGACGGGCAACTCCAATGTCTTCACAGGCGTCCCCAACCTCTCTGGGGGCTCGACCTCTGCCACGTATTACTCCGTGTCGTTTGAAGGTCGCACAGCACCGGTCGCTTTGAACGATGTTGTGATTTCCCAAAGCGGCCAGCCGGTAACTGTGGAAACACTCGCCAACGATTCTGCGCCTGTGGGGAGTCTTGATGCGAGCACTGTTACGATCGAGGGCAGCGGGCCGCAGCATGGATCTGTGACGATCAATCCGACCACCGGGCAGATCGAATACACCCCTGACGCAGGGTTTAGAGGCGTCGACACCTTTTCCTACTCGGTACAAAGCACCGAAGGGGAAACCTCCAATTTCGGAGAAATTTCAGTAGCTACGGGGTTTGCCGTGTTTGAAGACTTTACAAATGGTGCCGGTGGGTTCGTCTATTCTGACGACGCGTTTCGGGGCACAGCACAGCCGGGTTTCGCGGATGG
>JBCBGY010000307.1:0-2779 GCA_038526275.1 Pseudomonadota bacterium
CATTGATATTTCAGAGTTTGCTTATTGGAGAGAAAGGGCCACAAAACGGGGATCGCCTGCGCGGCGCACCAAAAGGAGCAGAGACTTTCGTCCAGCATCTTCGGCATCTGTGATGCGCGCTTTCAGATCTTCGATATTCGTGACCTTTTGCTGTCCGGCTTCGGTGATCAGGTCGCCAGCCCGAAGGCCTTTTTCGTAGGCTTCCGAATCTTCGCTGACATCTGCCACGACCAGACCTTGAGCATCATCACTGAGGCTCAACTGCTCTCGCAGCTCGGAGGTGATGGAACTGACGGTCATGCCCATGATTTCTTCTTGGGACGGACTGTCAGGCTCTGCTGGCGCTGCGGCAGGCACCGCGCCTTCGGCCGTTTCGCGGCGGCCAAGGGTGATCCGCAAGGTTTGCGTATTGCCTTCCCGGAAGACAACAACCCGAACGGCTTTGCCAACCTCTGTATTGCCGACCCGGCGCACGAGCGCCCGGGTATTCGCAACATCGACGCCATCAAAGGACATGATCACATCCCCAGCTTCCATGCCGGCATCTTTAGCTGGACCATCAGGAACATCTGTGACCAGTGCGCCAGAGACTTCCTCCAAACCAATCGCCTCTGCCACATCCGGGGTCACATCCTGGATCCGGACACCCAGCCAGCCCCGGCGGGTTTCGCCGAATTCCTTCAACTGGTCGACGACCCGGGTGACCACAGAAGACGACATGGCGAAGCCGATGCCGATAGAGCCACCATTAGGGGACAAGATTGCGGTATTCACACCGATCACTTCGCCATCCATGTTGAAGAGCGGACCGCCGGAATTGCCGCGGTTGATGGCGGCGTCCGTCTGGATATAGTCGTCATAGGTACCGCTGAGTTCGCGGTTGCGGGCAGAGACAATCCCCGCAGAGACCGAAAAACCCTGGCCGAGCGGGTTGCCCATAGCCATGACCCAATCGCCCACACGGACGATATCGCTGTTCCCGAAAGGTACAAATTCCAGGGGCGCGTCGCTGTCGACCTTGAGCAGCGCAATATCCGTGTTGGGATCTGTACCTACAACCGTTGCGTCCAATTCCCGTCCGGAAAAGAACTCGATCTGAATTTGGTCAGCGCCTTCGATCACGTGGTTGTTGGTGACGATATAACCATCTTCCGAAATCACGAAACCTGATCCCAGAGCGGAAGATCGGCGGGGTCCCCCAGGGGCACCATCTTCACGGTCCAGAAAATCGCGGAAGAAATCCTCAAATGGGGACCCTTCCGGAACCTGAGGCATTTGTGGCTGGGTGTTGCGTGCCACTGTCGTCGAGGTGGTAATATTCACCACAGATGGGCTGATCTGGTCAGCCAGGTCGGCAAAGCTTTCCGGCGCACCGCGCGCTTCAATGGTTTGAACCTGACCCAGCAGCAGAGCCGTCCCTATGACGGCTGCCAAACCGACGCGCATAAGCCAAGAGCTTTGCCCTGAACTCTGAGTGCCAACTGCGGGGCGTGAATGTGCCTGATAGGTCACTGCAGTCTCCTTTTGACTCGGTGTTAACTGATGGTCCGCCGAATGCACGCGCATCAGACCACCGACTGATGGTTTGAGAATAGTAGATAGGGTACGATTGATCCAACTCAAAGTCGCTCCAACAGCTGTGAGCTAATTGTGAAAAGGCAAATTGTGATCGCAGTGGGATCTACGCGCTAGGATTGAGCGGTTGCGGAAGTTGGTATAGGATTTCCGCACAAGAGGCGGAGCAGGCCCAATGACAGCCCTCAAGGATTATGCCCGGCTGGAATGCGCGGGCGTGTGGCAGCCGACACCAGACGCGCAACGCACGAATGTGACCGTTACGTTTGGTGAGGCATCGCTGATTGTGGCGGACAGTGCTGGGCAAGCATTGAGCCATTGGTCGCTGGCCGCTGTCGAGCGCATCAATCCGGGCAAGAGCCCTGCCCTCTTCGCCCCGTCGGCTGAAGCGAGCGAAATTCTGGAAATCTCCGAGCCGACGATGGTTGACGCCATTGAGAAGGTACGGACGGCCATTGTGAAGGCCAGACCGCGCAGTGGTCGGTTGCGCATGGCCATGCTGCTGTGCCTGGTCACGGCCCTGGCGGGTGGCGTCGCATTGTGGTTGCCTGAAGCGCTGATCAGGCACACGGCCAAGGTCGTACCCGATCCTACGCGGGCCAGCATCGGGTCAGCCATGTTTGAAGAGCTAAGCCGGGTTTCCGGAGCACCATGCCGAACTGATTTGGGAGATGCGGCCCTGGCGCAGCTTCATACCCGATTGGTGGCCCCGGCCCGGGGCGGGTTTCTGGTCCTGCCGGGCGGGATCGACGGAACCACGGCTCTGCCGGGCGGCCTGATCCTCCTGAACCGGACGTTGGTGGAAGACTATGACAACCCAGATGTTCTGGCAGGCTATGTCCTGGCCGAGACCCTGCGACGCAAGGCGATCGACCCGCTGGAACGATTGCTGCGCCATTCCGGGTTCCGTCCGACTCTTCGATTGTTGACGACCGGAGACATGGATAAAACCGCGCTCCGATCCTACGCCGAAACGCTGGCCCGGGAGCCCGCTCCCGCCGTCCCGAACGACGCGATGCTTGCGGCCTTTGCCAAGGCGAAGGTCGCTGCGACGCCCTATGCTTACGGCGTTGACGTAACAGGCGAGTCCACGTTGCCCCTGATTGAGGCAGACCCGATGCGCAGCGGCGGTGCGGAACCTATTCTGGCGGACTCCGCCTGGATCGCGCTACAACAAATCTGTGGCGGGTGAATCTACAACTTT
>JBCBGY010000307.1:2879-3957 GCA_038526275.1 Pseudomonadota bacterium
CCGTTTCATAAAACCGGCCCGTTTCTTTCATAGAAATGAGCATTTTTGGATGAATTCCCGACAATAGCAGCACAATTATGGAAAAATGAACATGACCTTTCTTGGACGAATGGCGGTCGCAGTGATGATGATCGTTGGTGTGACCGGATCATCTGCTATCGCAGAAAGTTATTCCTGCGTGGTTCAAGGTAAATATACGCGAGGCTGGATCGTTCCGGTGTACAATATCAGTTATACACCCGGCTCCAAAACAATTGACGTAGAGACATTCACTGAAAGCGGAGAGCGCATCAGCCGGTTCAAAGGTCAATTGGTCTCGAACAGCTCAAAACGGATGGTCGGACGTTTGCTATGGAAAAACGCTCCGGCTCGGCCAAGTGGTTCTGTGACTGTCAGGTACCGCGCTCGTCTTGATAAAGGCAGCATGAAGTTTAACGTGACCGCCTCCGTCGGCAATCACGGCCAAGTCGAAACCGGTCGGGGCACCTGCAAGCGTCGCAGTTAGGCCTCAAACGTCTTCCACGGCGACAACGCCCGGAAGGCTTTTGAGTGCGCTTTTGATCTGGGGGTTGACCGGAAAGTCTTCGCCCAGATCCAGTGTCACCTCTTCGGGTGAATCATTCGGCATAAGGCAAAGTGAGATATTGGTGCGACTGCGGGCCGACGCCTCGGCACTGGCGCGGGTCAGGAGCGAATGCACCAGATCAACCGCTGGCGCCGTATCGACGTACACTTTCAGCGCCAGGGCTTCGCCGGCCGTGGCCACTGTATCAATGGGGGCTACGGATCGCGCCAGAAGTTTCAACTGGTCGGCCTCCAATGTGGCCTCTGCCGTCACGACGACGTTGGATCCGGCTTCCAGATGGTCTCGGGCCTGGTCCAGCACGTCCGAAAACACGGTGATCTCGTAGAGCCCCGTTGGATCTGACAATTGAGCGAAGGCGAAACGGTTGCCGCGCGCCGATTTGCGTTCTTGCCGCCCCGAAACGGAACCGGCCAGCTTGACCACCGCCGGCCCGCGTTCGGCCTCTGCCGTGACCTGTGCCAAGGTCTTGATACCCTTTCGTTTTAATGGCCC
>JBCBGY010000308.1:0-1236 GCA_038526275.1 Pseudomonadota bacterium
GCACCAGCGCCGCCCGTCAGCATATCGGACCCGGCACCACCTGCGAGGTCGCCCCCTTCCTTATGGCCGATGATGGTATCGTCTCCTGCCCCACCTGTGATGGAGATTTCCGCAACGGCCCTGTCCGTGAAAGCGACGCCTCCATCCGCCAAGGTCACGGCTTCGGCGACGTCATCGATTGTGATGGCCACAGGCCATGGATCTGACGTTCCCGCTTCTGTCGTAGCGGTCAGGTAAACCGTCATGAGCTCGGCAGTTTCAAAGTCAAACTCTGCGCCCGGAGCCAATCGGAGTTCATTCCCAACAATCAGGAACGCACTGTCGTCTACTGGGGCGCCATCGCTACCGGTAATTTGGTAATCGACACTGTCGCCATACTGGTCCGCACCCGGCAAAAGTAAGAGAACGCTGGCAGCCGTCGCATCCTCTGCCGCAGTTACCTCCAGGGGTTCGGTTGGGGACCAAACCTCTTTTGGTTCTGAACTTGCTTCGAGATCTGGAGCCACCGACCTTTGCGGCTGCTCTGGTTTGGGGCTTCCCTCACCCTGCGAGCGATGATTTTGTGATTCCAGTTCAGGGGGTGGTAAATCCGTACGCTCAAAAGCTGCGGGGGACAGTATGGGAGCATCATTCAGACCAGCCATCGCGCTGCTTGAACTTAGGGCATTCGCGATATTGGCAGAACCTGGATCAAGCGGTTCAACTGAGCTGAAGTCGGTCTCGGCGCGGTCGGCAAGGTCAAGAGCGGTTTCGCCGGCATTAATAGACCTAGCCCCCGGCTCAGAACCCACATCATAGTTCGCTTGGAAGCCCGCAGTCTCACTTGACGCGCCTCTTGCCGCAAATCCGGCCAAGCCAGCGATCGTCGCGGCCCCGGAAGCCAAAAGCGATGTGTCTACGCTGTTGGTCAGATCGATCTGTTCGAAGTCGCGTTCGTCCTCTTTCTCCGCCCTTTTTCTGCGATCTTCACCTGCCTTCGGCTTGTCATCCCGCGACATATTCCGGAACTCCCCTCGCACACTCACACACTTACCCAGGGGTCGGGATATACCAATTTCGCTTTGTAAGTATCTGATTTCTTGAGATTTGACTAACAAGGCGTTAAGCTGCAGCCCAATTCATCAACCCACCCTGCGCCCTTCCTTGAAGCTTGGCCCCTCAAACATCCGAACCGGATTACGCCATTCCGGGGCATTTTGGCTGACGAGCACTCCGCCCGTTACTTTGAGCGCCCGC
>JBCBGY010000308.1:1336-3952 GCA_038526275.1 Pseudomonadota bacterium
CCAGACAGCCAGCTCACGCCCGCTGGGATTGCGTTATCGTCAAAGTTGTACTCGGGATGGTGACAGAAGGCCGAGGGACCGTTCCCGACGAGTATGAAAGCGCCTGGCCGTTCCTGCAGCATATAACTAAAATCCTCAGCTGGCATGATCGGGTCCATATCATCGTCGACGCTCCCCGCGATCTGTCGTGCGACATCTGCAGCATAACGCGCGTTGGCCTCATGGTTCACGGTGACCGGATATCCACGTTCCCAGTTGATCTTTACCTTTGCTCCAAAGGCAGAGGCCGTGCCTTCGGCGATCTCGCGAATACGTGTCTCAGCGATGCTACGATATTCCTCGTCGAGTGTGCGGACCGTCCCGCTCATCCGAACAGATTGTGCGATAATGTTGCTGGCAGAACTGTCGGTCTCGAAAGTGCCTACCGTGAGGACGACCCGCTTTAAAGGGTTAACGTTTCGCGCCACCACCGACTGAAGCGTCACCAGGATTTGCGCCGCGACTAACGTTGCATCGATTGTTTCATGTGGTTGCGCCGCATGTCCGCCTTTGCCGGTCACGACGATCTCGAACGTATCGCTTGACGCCAATAGCGGACCGGACCGAATGGCAAACTCCCCAACCGGCAAGCCGGGCATATTGTGCAGGCCGTAAATCTCTTCGATGCCGAACCGGTCCATCAACCCGTCCTGAATCATCGCCAGGGCGCCGGCACCGCCCTCTTCCGCGGGTTGGAAGGCAACCACGGCGGTACCGTCAAAATTTCGGCTCTCGCAGAGATACTTCGTCGCTCCAAGCAGCATCGCAGTATGACCATCATGCCCACAGGCATGCATGACGCCCGGCGTCTTCGAGGCGTAGCCAAGCCCGGTTTTCTCATCGATCGGTAAGGCATCCATGTCAGCACGCAGCCCTACCACACGCCCTTTCGTGTTTTTTCGACCCGTGACCAGTCCAACCACCCCGGTCTTTCCAATAGCTTCGACCACGTCATCGCAGCCGAATTCTCGAAGCAGCCCAGCCACTTTGCCTGCGGTTCGATGAACCTCGTACAATATCTCCGGATTAGCGTGGAAATCGTGGCGCCACTGCTTGATTTCCTCGTGGAGGTTGGCAATCCGCTTGTTTACCGGCATGTCCTGATGTCCCAAATGCTCAAAAGCAACCTTCCCTAACTCGACTACACCGGTCAGGTCTTGGCAAGGTAGGTCTTCTGCCACAAACGGATCATACTGCTTGGATCAAAACGACAAAGCTAATCCTCGGTGGAACAGGCTATGTCCGAGGCGCCAACATGGCAGCCCTGCTATGAGACACTCAGAGTCGTCGAACAGAACAGCTGGCACCTCTGAAGCCGGATCCCACACCGCTTAGGCGCTACATCTCTTTCGGAATGGCCAAACCAAGCAGACCACAACAGACTGACAAACTGTGGTTCGCAGCTTCCAAAAGGCGTAAATGGGAACGTTTTACACTGTCTTCGGTGGTACTTCCCAGGATTTGGTTGGATTGATAAAAACTGTTGGCAGCATTCGCCAAATCAAAAGCAAAATGTGCAATGATGTTCGGCTTCCGCTTTTCCACGGCACGTTCGAACGTAGCGGGGAACTCGCCCAGCCGAAGAGCCAACTGCCGACCGCGCTGATCAAATTCAACCAGATCGCCGGGATTTAGTCCTGCATCTGCTGCCCGGCTCAGGAGCGAGCGCAAGCGAACGATGGAATATTGCAGATAAGGCCCCGTTTTGCCTTCGAACCGCAAAAACTGTTCCACGTCAAAAACATAGTTGCTCTCGCGATCATGTATCAGCTCGCCAAATTTGATGGCGGCGGTCGCGATCTCTTCGGCAACGGTCTCGCTTAACGGCCCGGTAATCTGGCCGACCTCGTCCAGACGAACCTTTGCAGCCGCTGACATGTTGTCCAGTAGATCTTGCAGCCGCATGACGCCACCGGCGCGGGTTTTGAACGGCTTACCGTCAGTCCCGTTTACCGTGCCGAAAGCAATATGTTCCAAGTGGGTCTTGGTTAGAAAGCCTGCGCGTTCGGCAGCTTTGAAGACCTGTTGGAAATGTGTCTTCTGGCGAGCATCGACAACGTACAAGATAATGTCCGGATCGTCATGGCGCAGCCTGTCCGCAATTGTCGCCAAATCAGTCGAACCATATCCAAAACTGCCCTTGGAATTCTGGAGGATAAGGGGTGGCAAGTCCAACTCGTCCGGCATCCGGATGATAACAGCGCCATCGTTGACCTCTGCTGTTCCCTCGTCCAGCAGGTCCTTCGTGATCTCTTCCAGATCGTCTTGATACCGGCTTTCGCCATACCATTGATCGAACGACACACCCAACCGTCCGTAGTCGCGAAGGAGGCTCTGCGAACTGACATCCCGAATGCGCTGCCAAAGTGACATGTAAGCGGCCTGTCCAGCTTGAAGATCAGCGGTGGCCACCCGGGCACGATCAAGGAAGTCTTGATCATCCTTGCTACGAGCAGACGCGCGAGGATACCAGGTTTGCAGGTCGGACATGTCCAGGGAGGCCTTGCCCTCCGGCTCCAAAAGATCCGGCGCCTCATCTTCGATCTGCGCGATGAGTTGACCAATCTGCAAACCCCA
>JBCBGY010000309.1:0-3934 GCA_038526275.1 Pseudomonadota bacterium
TTGCTGGGTGGTTTCGCGATCCTCTTCGTGGCCATGGTCATTGACCGAATTGTCCAAGGATCGTTCAAAACACGCTAACGGCGTTGGGGCGGCCAATTCGGCCGCTCCTTCGGTATCAGTAGGGCCATGTCCTCAGGCGAATATGGCTCTGCGTGTCCGCGACGTCGGGCATTGACCGGATCATGTCGAGCACCGTATCGAGCCGCTCCAGCGAGGCACATCGCAATTCGATCGCCAGATCAAAGGCCCCGCTGAGCGTCGACACCTGTGAAATCTCATCAATCCGCCGCAAGGCTGCGCGCACCACCGAGTCGTCATTGGCGTTCAGATGAACCAGCACAAAGGCACTAACCTGCGTTTGGCTTTCGCCGCTGCCAAGCTCTATGGTGAATTTCTCGATCACCCCCTGATGTTTCAGCTTGTCGATGCGGTTTTGAACCGTACCGCGCGACACCGACAGCGCCTTTGCAAGGTCCGACGCAGAGGCACGGGCATCTTTGCTCAGCAGCAGCAGCAGTTTTCTGTCAATCTCATCCATGGCCTTGACGTTTAGTCAACATTCTGACGAATTAACAGGTATTCTAGTATTTTGTCTGACGCCCGTTACGTCAACTGTCCCCGAAATGAATCGATCAGGGGAGCGCCAGAAATGCCAAGAGACGAAGTTTCAAAGAAGCACACCGATCTGTTGGCCGCCTGCCAGATTGACACATTCAGCACGGCCTCAGGTGGTCTGACTGTCACCACCCCCATCGATGGAAGTGTGATCGCCACCCTTGAAGAGCACACGGTTGCTGACGCCAAGGCCGTAATCGAACTCTCTGCCAACGCTTTCGAAGCATGGCGAATTGTGCCGGCGCCGCGTCGTGGTGAACTGGTGCGACTGCTGGGCGAAGAGCTACGCCGAGAGAAGGAAAATCTGGGCCGTCTGGTCACGCTGGAATGCGGCAAGATCCTTCAGGAAGGCCTTGGCGAAGTCCAGGAGATGATCGATATCTGCGATTTCGCCGTGGGCCTGTCGCGCCAGTTATACGGTCTGACGATCGCGTCAGAACGCCCCGGCCATGCCATGCGCGAAACCTGGCACCCAATGGGCCCCTGTGGCGTGATTACGGCCTTTAACTTCCCCGTTGCGCCGTGGTGCTGGAACGCAGCACTGGCCTTGGTCTGCGGCGACCCCGTGATCTGGAAGCCATCGGAAAAGACGCCGCTCACAGCGCTGGCGGTTCAGAAAATCTGTGACCGCGTGACCAAAGCGTTCGGCGATGACGCGCCTGAGGGACTGATCCAAACTCTGATCGGGCAGCGTGATCTGGGCGAAGCGCTGACAGCGGCTCCGGACGTCGCGATCATTTCGGCCACGGGTTCGGTGCCCATGGGGCGCGCTGTGGCCGGTGACATGGCCAAACGTCTGGGCCGAACCATCCTGGAACTCGGCGGCAACAATGCCATGATCGTTGCCCCGTCTGCTGACCTGGAAATGGCGTTGCGCGCCATTGTCTTTTCCGCCGTTGGGACCGCTGGCCAGCGCTGCACCAGCTTGCGCCGTCTGATCGTGCACGAAGAGATCTACGACACGCTGGTTCCGAAAATCGTCAAAGCCTACGAAAGCCTGCCCATTGGCGATCCTTTGGCAGATGGCACACTTGTTGGCCCCCTGATCGACCGCGATGCGATGGACGCCATGGTACGCAGCCTGATCCAGGCGAAAGATGAAGGTGGGACGGTTCATGGCGGCGGTCGGGCTCTGGCCGATCATTTCCCCGATGCCGCATATGTGCACCCTGCGGTTGTGGAAATGCCTTCTCAGACAGCAATCATGCACCACGAGACATTCGCGCCAATCCTCTACGTTGTGAAATACCGCGATCTCAAAGAGGCTATCGGGATCCAAAATGAGGTTCCGCAGGGGCTCAGCTCTTGTATTTTCTCCACAGATGTCCGCGAAACCGAATTTTTCCTTTCGGCAGCGGGGTCTGATTGTGGGATCGCGAATGTAAATATTGGCCCGTCTGGTGCCGAAATCGGTGGGGCCTTCGGTGGTGAAAAGGACACCGGGGGCGGGCGGGAAAGCGGCTCTGACGCTTGGAAAGGCTACATGCGCCGCCAGACCAACACCGTGAACTACTCGCGCGATCTGCCACTGGCACAGGGTATCAAGTTCGACTTCTAGTTGCGTCCCAGCTGATCTCAAAACCAACCGAACCAGAGCGATCTGGCACGGCGGATAACCGAAAAAACAAGCAGTGAGGAACATCATGAAG
The DNA here is from genome assembly GCA_038526275.1 of Pseudomonadota bacterium. GTDB lineage: Bacteria > Pseudomonadota > Alphaproteobacteria > Rhodobacterales > Rhodobacteraceae > 188UL27-1. Next base: position 2,265 of record JBCBGY010000309.1, read on the forward strand.
ACGGATATACCATCCGGGGCAAGGGCCCCCCATTTTTGGGAAGCGATACTGTCGCTCGCAGCATTGGTCGGCGGCATCGTCATGTCGATCGTTGTCTATGGGCTAGACCCTCATATCGCGATGCTCTTCGGGGTTGCGGTTGCGTCCCTGGTGGGGCTTCGTTGCGGGTTCAGCTGGATGAATATCCAAAATGGCATGGTTCGCGGGATCACAAACGCCCTGCCCGCCACGATCATTCTGATTATCGTCGGGATCTTGATCGGCGTCTGGATCATTTCCGGCGTCGTGCCCACACTTCTGTATTACGGCCTGAAACTGCTGGCACCCGAGATCTTCCTGCCAGCCGCCGTTGTCATTTGCGCCATCACCTCGCTGATCACCGGCACAAGCTGGGGCACGACCGGCACCATCGGTGTGGCCCTGATTGGCGTTGGCGGCGGTCTGGGCTTTCCGTTGCCAATCGTTGCGGGTGCGGTTTTGTCTGGTGCCTATTTCGGTGATAAAATGTCGCCGCTATCTGACACGACCAATATGGCGCCAGCGCTCGCTGGGACTGACCTCTTCACTCATATCCGCCATATGAGCTACACGACCGGTGTGGCGATCACGCTGACCCTGATCATCGAAGTGCTGATCGGTCTCAGCTATAGCGGCAATTCAAGCGATCTGGCCCGTGTCGACGCCATGCTGATCACGCTGGAAGAAAACTTCACCATTAATGTCGCGATGCTGCTTCCGGCCATTTTGGTCATGATCGTGTCCTATAAGAAGATGCCAGCCATTCCCGGGATCACGGTCGGAGTGTTTGCCGCGGCAATCCTGGCGTTCGGCTTTCAGGGAACGTCGCTCAACACTCTGATGGACGTGGCCTATTCCGGCTTTGAGGCCTCAACGGGCAACGAAGATGTGGATAGCCTCCTGTCGCGCGGCGGCATGAGTTCGATGATGTACACGATCAGCCTGGTTTTGGTGGCGATGATGTTTGGCGGCGTGATGGAACGCACCAACCAGCTCCGGGTCATTGCCGAGCAGATCCTGAAACTGGCCAAAAGCACCGGGTCGCTGATTTTCTCGACTGTGCTGACCTGCATCGGATCGAATCTGATCCTGTGCGACCAGTATATGTCAATTGTGATGGGCGCGCGCACCTACGCCTCCGCCTATCGGGACCGTGGTCTGGCGCCCGAAAACCTGTCGCGCGCAGTGGAAGACAGCGCGACGGTCACCGCCAACCTTGTCCCTTGGAATTCGGGCGGTGCCTATCAGGCGGTCACGCTGGGCGTTTCAACGATCGCTTACGCCCCCTTCGCCTTCTTCTGCTGGCTCTCGCCGCTGGTGACCATCCTCTTCGGGGTCATGGGTTGGACGATCACGCCGCTGCATGCAGACGAACGGCAAGCCCAAAGCACACAGGCCGTTCCCGCCGAATAACCCACATGATCGATAGAGCCCGCCCAACGGTCGGCTCTATCAACAACCAAAAGGCAGGCAGTACCCTTCGATGAACACCAAGCTAGAAAAAATAGCCGTGCTCGGTCTCGGCAAAGTCGGTCTTTTGGCTGCGGAACTCCTTCATAGGTCGGGGTTTGAAGTCACCGGTATCGACAAGGTCACGCCAAGAGATACCGTTCCCTTTCCGGTCGCGTCTCTCGATCTGGCTGACGCCGATG
>JBCBGY010000310.1:0-3916 GCA_038526275.1 Pseudomonadota bacterium
TCGCCCACGACAAAGCTTTGAAAATCAGACCGGCCACCTTCTAACAGTGTTCCCACGAGGTCATTCAAGGTCGTCGGTTGCGGATCGGCTTCGATCACGATGCGAAAGAACGGATCATCGATGCGGTTCAGCACGTCGGCAGGCATGGCCGTCGGAACGCTTGCGCTGGTCGGTTGATGCAAAAGGTTCTGGGCGGAAAGCGGCAGTGCCACGAGGCTCAGGGCGAGGGCGAGTTGGGTCAGTTTCATCGGGAAATCTCCTCACACGATCCGCTCGTCGGGGCGCTGCAGGTCTTCCTTGCCGGTGCGGGCCCATTCCGGAAGATCTTCATCCGCCACAATCGCAACCGTTGCAGCGACGAACACTTTGTCGGCCACTTGGGCGCCGCTTTCGATCGGGTCGCCATCAAGCAGGAGTTCGGTATCACCGCTGACCTGCAGCGTCGCACGCCGCCCGTTCCGGCTGACAGTCCAACGGCGGTCCGGGTTGGTCTGGTCATTGATGTCGACCTGCGTGCCATCGACGGTCCAGGTGCCTGACATCTGCGAGATAAAGATCCCAATCGGGTCGATCAGCGAGAATGAACGCTCCGCCCGGACCTGTTGCTGGCACGCGGTGCAGATCTGAGGGTCCGACTGTCTGCCAGGCACGCATGCACCGCCCACATTGGCGCAGACATCCTCAGCGGGCAGCCCTTCTCGTTCGATGCCGCAAAAGGCCGCCAACCCAAAGAGGGCCGGAATGGAATTTACACCTGTCGTCAGCGCCAGAATGCCTTTTTCGCCTGAATTCCACGGGTTCGTGGCGATGTTGTTCAAAAACAAGGCCTCGCGCTGTCGGGCCGTGGTCCCGGTGACGGACGGAATGCCATAGATTTCCTGTGCCGTTGGTTCTGCATCGGGATACATGGACTGGATAGCTGCGACGATACCGGTGGGCGAGACCCCCGCCAGAACGCCGAAATATTCCCGAAACTCGGTCGTAAAGGTGATGTGATCAATGGCGCCGGTCTCATCCCGGAACACCGCCCATTCCACATATTCCTCTTGCAAGCCGCGTGTTGCATCGATCTGTTCCGCCGTCGCGCCCACACGAATGGGGAAGGCTTTCCAGGGGATGGTCGCCTCGGTGCGTTTGTCATCTTCTGCGCTAAGCAAAGCGTCGATCCAGGTGAACGCACTGTCGGGCTGTTTTGCGGCGTTGCGGTAGTGCCCTTCGACCAAACTGCGCCATTCGCTGATGGCACGGAAACGCGAAAGCAAGTCGGACCCGCTGGGGTCGGAATAATCAAACATAGCAATAGACCTATCAAAATGGATCTTCAGATTACCCCAAAAACCCGCGCCGATCCACTGGTGATCGAACATTCACGGATTTTGAACGCCGCCGGACACCGCCAAATGTGTCGATTTGCCCTTGCGTCCGCCTTGGGAACTCGGCAGGTCGGGGAGGTAACCCCAACTCCGTCGAGGCTTGCTGTGTTTCTGGCCGCCACCACTCCGCCGCGTATGGCGACGCTGGTCTGTTTGACCGGATTGTCGCTTCTGTCGCTCAACATCTACCTCCCTTCGCTGGCCCATATGGCCGAGGCGTTGGAGGTGGACTATGCGGTCGTGAACGCCTCGATCTCGGGCTATCTGATCCTTACGGGGGTCTTGCAACTGATCATCGGGCCGCTGTCGGACCGGTACGGTCGCAGGCCGTTGATCCTGATCGGTTCGGCAGTGTTTGCCGTGGCTTCGGTGGGATGCGCGCTATCAACCGATATCGTGTGGTTCCTGGCCTTTCGGGCGCTGCAAGGCGCGGTCATCTCCGGTTCTGCCTTGTCGCGCGCCGTTGTGCGGGATTTGTACCCGGCCCAAGAGGCCGCCAGCCGGCTGGGCTATCTGTCCATGGCCATGGCCCTTGCGCCGCTCTTGGGGCCGGCCCTTGGTGGCGCCCTTGATGCCTGGATCAGTTGGCGCGCCAGTTTCTGGTGCCTTGCCATCATCGGTGGGCTGCTGTTCGCCATTTGCTGGACGGATCTGGGGGAAACCAACAAAACCCCGTCCGCCACCTTCGCCGACCAGTTCCGCGACTATCCGGAGCTTTTTGGCTCCCGGCGGTTCTGGGGCTACGCCTTCTGCATGATGTTCTCGACGGGTGTGTTCTTCATCTTCATCGGCGGCGCACCGCTGGTCGCGGCGACGCATTTCAACCTGACGCCCGGAGAGATCGGGATCTATCTGGGCGCTACTCCGCTGGGATTCCTGGCAGGCAGCGCTGTATCCGGGCGCTACGCGTCGCGCCTGCCTCTGATCACAATGATCCTGATCGGGCGCAGCACAACCGTGGTGGGGGTCTCTGCGGGCTTGTTGTTGATGACCTCCGGCATCGTCTCGGCGGAAGTCATGTTCGGTTCAGCCGTATTTGTGGGCATCGGCAATGGTCTGTCGATGCCCAGCACGACGGCTGGCGCTTTATCCGTTCGCCCGCGTTTGGCAGGCAGCGCCTCTGGCTTGGCGGGAGCCATGCTGGTTGGTGGCGGCGGGGTCCTCAACTGGCTGTCCGGGGCGATACAAAGCGAAATACCCTCTGTGCTGGCCTTGTTCGGGCTGATGGTGACGGCGTCCGTTCTTGCCCTGGCGGCGGCGCTCTACGTCCAATACGTGAACCGGCTGGAAGCCCAGGCCACGGTTGCCGACTGATGTTGCTCGTCGCCAACCGCAATTACCGAAAGCTGTTTTCCGCAGCCGCCATCACCAACCTTGGCGACGGGATTTCCGCTCTGGCCTTTCCGTGGCTGGCCACCCTTCTGACCCGCGATCCGACCTTGATCGCTTTTGTGGCCTTCGCGGCCCACTTGCCGTGGCTTTTGTTCCCGCTGCCAGCAGGGGTGATCACGGATCGCTTGGACCGAAAGGCCTTGATGGTGCGCGCGGATCTCTTCCGCCTGGCCCTGACTGGCGGGATCGTGGCGCTGATCCTGTCCGTGCCGTCCTTCCCACCGGAAGACGGGGAGATCACTTACATCATGGTGCTTGCCGGTTTGGCCTTCCTTCTAGGGTCGGCAGAGGTTTTGCGGGACAATGCCGCCCAAACCGCCCTGCCATCCGTGGTGGACAAGTCAGAGCTGGAACGGGCGAACGGTCAGATCTGGAGCGTTGAGCAAATTATGGGCTCTTTCGTTGGCCCACCCCTGGCGGGTTTTCTGATCGCAATGGCCGTTCCGGCGCCCTTCGTCGTCGATGCGCTGACATTCGGGGTTGCCGCACTATTGGTTGCATCAATCAAGATGCCCGCCCGCGCCGGCCGGGAGCACCGGAACCTTTGGGAGGAAATGGTCGAGGGCACGCGCTGGATGCTGTCGCACCGGATCATTCTGCAACTCGGCATCATGCTGGGCATCCTGAATGCCGCTTCAATCATGACGGTGACGATCCTGGTACTGTACTCGCAAGAGATCCTGGGTCTTTCCTCGCTTGGCCATGGGCTCTTGCTGACCGCAGGTGCCGCGGGCGGCGTGATCGGGGGATTGGTCTCCCCGTGGTTGGCTCAGCGACTGGGCCGACGGGCGAGCTTGCTGATCGCCGTCGCGATCATGACGGCCCATTTCGCCATAATCGCGTTCACGTCGAATGTGTGGGTCGTGGCCGCCGCCTTGTTCGTGGAAGTCTTTGCGGCCCTTCTCTGGAATGTCGTGACCGTGTCCTACCGCCAACGGATGATCCCGGACGACTTGCTGGGCCGGGTCAACAGCATCTATCGGTTCCTCGGCTGGGGCACGATGCCCTTCGGCGCGCTGATTGGTGGTGGTCTGGTCGCCCTGGCTGAACCTGAACTGGGCAGGGCCCTTGCCCTGCGCGTGCCCTTTTTCGTTGGCGGGTTAACCACGGCCTTGCTGGGCCTTTATGCGATCTTCCGGCTGCGGCTTTAG
>JBCBGY010000311.1:0-3840 GCA_038526275.1 Pseudomonadota bacterium
CCACAGGGCGACGTTAACCGAGGCGGGCTCGAATTTCTGCGCTTTGACTTTGTGGATTCGATCGGGGCATCGCGCACAGTGGCCTATCAGTTTGACTTTGGACAAGGCTTCTGGGGAACGCTCAGCGATCAGGGCACGCGCAACCGAACGATTATTCGTGCCCCGCAATCGCCTTTGAAGAACGCAACAACCAGTCCGGGTGCCGAAAGCTATAACCAGTGGGCCGCGCCGGTTGTGGATCAGGGCGGGTTCAATGACCTGCGTCTTGTGGTCGAGTTCCCGCGTATCCGCGGCTATGTGAACGGCGTTTTGGCCTTTGATTATACTGAAACTGATTTTGACATTGTCGACACGATCAAAACCGCGATTGCGCGCGGGGACAGCCGATCGATCAGCATTGTCGCAGAACCCGGTTCCGCTGTGCAGATCGGCGTGCAGGGAGCTATGCAGGTCACGCCGCTCAGCAATGATCCAGTTGTGCCGCTTGGCACCCCAGAATTGTCGCAGATCGGTCGCTGGATGCCACCACAGGAGATGGGGATCATCGGCATCAACACCCATCTTTTGCCCAATGGATTGGTCCTGGTGCATGATTCATCCGAAGATGACAATCACGCGAGCAATTTCGGTGTGAATGACGGCCGCCCGTCGATGGCGGCGCTTTTGAACCCTGCGACGGGCCAGTTGCAAAGCCTAGAGCAATGGTTTCTGACCGAGAAGGAGATTGAACTCTTTTGCTCGGGCCACACGTTTTTGCCCAATGGTGACATTGTCTTTCACGGCAATACACAGGCTGGTGTGGCAGCCACGGCTTGGTTCGCCACCATCCTTTATGATTGGGAAACAAATACCTGGACACGGGCCCAAGACAGCAACAGGGCGGGTTACTATCCGACCGTGGTCGGCACGATGACGGGTGATGCCATGGCCTTTGCGGCGGGCAACTCGGTCCACGGAAAGCAGCGGCGGGTCGGCGACCACACCGAAGTGTTCAACTACCAAACCGGTACTTGGCGGAACATCACCAATGATGCGGCCTGGAGTGACATTGACGGGCAGATCGGCGGAGGCTTTTTTGGGAACAGACATGGGGCCAATGGGGGTCTGGTTGCCGCTTGGAACCCATATTTCAACATCGCGATGATGCCCGGCGACGGCAGGATCCTGCATCTTGGCGGGCCGTCGCATTTGGTCGCCGCCGATCCAGTGGGTGACGGTGGTGCAGAATATTTCAACGCCCGCGAAGATATCGTGCGCTACTACGGCATCCACCAGATCTACGGCAATGGTAAGGTCCTTCTCGCCGGCGGGGGTTCTTACCAGCACCGCTATGGCAGTACCGGCAACGCGTGGTATGGGGCGATGTCCCTCCCGAACTCGGCAGAGATCATCGATATGAACGGGGATGGGCCGACTTCAGAACGCACCGGTGACATGCAGGAAGGACGCATTCGCGGAACATCCACTCTCTTGGCGGATGGCTCGGTGATGGTCGTGGGCGGTCATGACCAGAAAGTGTCCCAAAGCTACGAGGATTCAGCAATCAGGCCCTACGATTGGGCAACCGTGAAAATGCGTCCAGAGGTTTGGGACCCCGACACAGGTGTTTGGAGCGAGATGGCACCCGCGCAGCGGCGGCGTCAGTATCATTCCACCGCGACGCTCTTGCCAGATGGTCGTGTCATGGCGGCAGGCTCTGGCTATCCGCGCCAATGGCAACATGCGACAGATTTCCCAAACAACAGCGGCTATCAGCCTTGGGATGACTACAGCTATGAGATCTTTGAGCCGGCCTATCTCTTTGATGAAAATGGGAATTACGCGGATCGGCCAGAGATCAGTTGGGCGCCTGCCAGCGTCGGTTACCAGCACGAGTTTAACCTCAATATCTCCTCACCCAACGGAGATATTGAAAGGATGCACCTGATCCGGCTCTCGTCGCAAACCCACGGGATTGAGATGAGCGCGCGGCTGGTTGAGCTGGAATTTACCCACACTGGCGGCGGCAATTATGTGGTTGAGGGGCTTGAGGACAGCACGATTGCGCCTGCCGGCTTCTACCAGCTGATTGCCGTTGACGATAATGGTGTGCCGTCGGTTGCGGAGATGGTGAAGGTTGATGGCCATCTGAGCATTCATGTTGTTTCTGAACCGACCGGCGACGCTTTGAGCCGTGTGAGCGAAACATTCGTGGCGAACGAACCCGTTGGCACAGCGGTTTTTGATCATGGCAATCCTTTGCAATCCTGGCAGATGCACCACGGCGCATGGAGCGGTGATGGCTATCGCTTCCTGTCGCGCTACGATGGCATGGCAATGGATATACGGTTTGTTACCGGCTGGAGGGACCATTCGGTGTTGAACACACAGCGGCCCCGTGTGGACGCGGTGTCATTGCAGAACCAGACGATTTCCGTTGGTGAAGTAGAAGATGGAGTCTATCGCCTCGATATTGATGAGCGCGCAGTCAACAGCTTCTTTGCCACCAATTTTCGCCCAAATCGAAATATCGGAATGGATGAGCTGTTTTTGAATCCCTTCACGGGAAAACCCCAACATCGGTATCATCTGATCCCCACGGATGCGCCGGCGACAATCCGTCTGGTCGAGACCGGCGGCGCGCTGACACATGCATTTGGCACCTTGGGGGAGGAAGATACCGAATGGCATTTCATCCCGTCAGATGATGGGTTTGTGAAAATCCTCACCTCTAAGGATGGAAATGACGGCCTCGTTTTGACCAATCAAGGTAATCTAAGTCTGAGCAACCGTTTCCAGGCTGACGCCTGGACCGATTGGGAGATTGAGTATCTGTCGTACGGTCAGGTTCGGCTGATCCATGTGGCCACGGGCCGCGCTTTGACTGCGGGAACGGAAACGACAGCAGCCAGCCCTTGGGGAAGCACCGTCGTATCGGCGCCCCTGCCCAGTGACGAAAACCTCGGCCAGATTTGGCGGATTGCGAACTGATATGGTACCGCTTCTGAGCCGGGGCATCATTGCCCCGGTATTTGCGCTCGCTTGCCTCGCCGCCTTGCCAGTTGAGGCCGATCAAATATCCGATCAGGTCTTTGAGGTTCCGCCGCTGAGGGGCGAAACCGTTCGTGTCACGAACGAGCAAATAGATCTATTGGTACAGGCGCAGCCGGATGCACTGGTTTTGGACCCGGCAAGCCTGTCCCGTCTACGGGCGCAAGTCCGCGACGTGCTTTTGGAACGCGCACTCCTTGAGCGAGGCGCGTTGGAGGCCGGGCTCAACTACGATGCCCGCGTCCAACAGGAACTTGAGGCCGCGCGGCAATCGGTTCTGGCCGCGGCCTTTTTGCGTCAGCTTTCCGACCCGTCCTCAGTGACGGACGCCGAGATCGAGGCAGAGTATCAGCGCGCAATCGAACAGCTTGCCGATGTGGAATATCAGATGCGCCGGCTCACCTTTCTCAGCAGGGAAGAGGCGCAGGCCGCAGCTGATGCGCTTAATGCAGATACGGATTTTCTCGAAGTGATGGGGTCTTTCGGTGGCATCCATCCTGCCGATGGCGCCCCTGGCAAATGGCGTTGGATCGCTGCATCTCGCATGCCGCTTCCGGTACGCGAGAATATCAGGTTGCAGGCAAGCGATCCTACGCTTGGCGCTTCGCCAGTTCTTGTGGAAGGCACATGGTATGTCCTGCAGGTTCAAGACCAGCGCGGCGCCGAAGTGCCGAAGCTTGCCGAGATCGAAAACGTCCTCCGCGAGCAGATCGCACAAGCTCGCGCCCAAACCTGGTTGCGCGAAAGGCAAGAGCAGGAAATGATCCGCGAGGATGACGGACAGTCGGCGGTTCTAGCAACAGGCGGACA
>JBCBGY010000312.1:0-3827 GCA_038526275.1 Pseudomonadota bacterium
GCATGCGGGCGGCCTTGCACATATTCGAAGGTCTTCTCATCTGGCGCGATCAGACCTGCACGCGCGCCGCCTTCGATGGCCATATTGCAGACGGTCATGCGGCCTTCCATCGACAAGCCACGAATGGCTTCTCCGCAATATTCGATCACGTAGCCCGTGCCGCCAGCGGTGCCGGTTTTGCCGATGACGCTGAGCGTAATGTCCTTGGCCGTGACACCGGGCGCAAGCTTGCCGGTGATCTCGACCTTCATGTTCTTGGATTTCTTCTGGATCAACGTCTGCGTGGCCAGAACATGTTCCACCTCAGATGTACCGATCCCATGTGCCAGCGCGCCAAACGCACCGTGGGTGGCAGTGTGGCTGTCGCCGCAGACGATGGTCATGCCGGGCAGGGTCCAGCCCTGTTCGGGCCCGATGATGTGGACGATACCCTGGCGGATATCGGTTACAGGGTAGTAGTGGATGCCAAAATCCTTGGCATTCTTATCCAACGCCTCGACCTGGATCCGGCTGTCTTCGTTTTCGATGCCCTTCTGCCGGTCCGGCGTGGTGGGCACATTATGGTCGGGCACTGCGATTGTTTTTTCAGGGGCGCGAACCGTGCGGCCCGTCATGCGCAGGCCTTCGAAGGCTTGCGGGCTGGTGACTTCATGAACCAGGTGGCGGTCGATATAGAGCAGGCAAGTGCCGTCTTCGGCCTCGTCGGCTACATGGGCATCCCAGATCTTGTCGTATAACGTTTTGGCTGCGGTCATCGGAGCGGCTTTCTCAGAAAGTTAGGTCAGGACATGGATCATCTGTGGGCACGGCTCAGGGGCGAGCCGTCACCGTGCGGGAAAGCCCGTGAAATCGCCAGGGAAGCCTGGCGTGATCATCCATAACTAACCAGAAATTCATGGCCAAATGGGTTACCGCGTCGCGCCGTGTCTGGCAAGTCAGTGGCTGACGGTTGAGGACAGCGTGTTCAGCACAATAACCCCCGCCACGATCAGGCTCAGCCCGCAGACAGCAGCGAAATCCAACTTTTGACCAAATAGAATTATTCCCAGGATCGATACGGCAGCGACGCCTGCGCCTGACCAGATGGCATAGGCAATCCCCACGGGTATGGTCCTTAAGACCAGTGCCAGGAAGTAAAACGCCACACCGTAGCCTACCGCCGCCAGGCCGCCATAGGCGAGATTGGTAAAGCCGTTGGAAGCCTTGAGCGACATCGTTCCGATGATCTCGCCGGTGATTGCTACCGCCAGGTAGAGCCACTGCATGTTCGTTCTCCTGTATATGATCCTCGGCCTGCGCCAATTCGTCCTGAGATGATCCAGTCTTTGCTCACGTCCGTACCCTATATGACAACGGGTGTGTGTTTGATCGGACCGTCTGATGCGGAATATCTATGTTACGCTCCATGTCGCGCTCATGGGGATCATTGCTCTGGCCTTCATGTCAACGATTGCAGGGGCAAATATGTACAAGGGCTACGAGGTCCCGGATTATAGTGTCGAACGGGCAGATGGCCCGTTCGAGATCCGTACCTATGCGCCGCATTTGGTGGCGGAGGTCAACACGCGCGGATCGCGCAGTCAGGCCGCAAGCCGAGGGTTTCGCCAGTTGGCCGGGTTCATCTTTGGCGGGAACCAGCAAGATGCCAGCATCGCAATGACGGCGCCGGTTGCGCAAGTGCCCGCGGATCAAGGGTGGCTGATCCGGTTTGGTATGCCGTCTCATTATGATGAGAGCAGTCTGCCAACACCCAAAGACGCCAACGTCCGGATCGTGGAACTGCCCGCTGACCGGCAAGCCATTGTTCAATTCACCGGTCGCTGGAACAAAAGCCGTTTGGCCCAACATGAACAGGCCTTGCGGGCCTGGATCGACGCCCAGGGCCTGACGGTGGCGGGGCCCGCGAAATACTATTTCTACGACGACCCGTTTACGCTGCCCTGGAAACGCCGCAACGAGATTGCGCTGACGTTAAACTGACTGGGCATCGGGTACCGCTTCCAGGATGTCGCCCGGTTGGCACTCCAGAAAGCGGCAAATGGCGGCCAGGGTTTCGAACCGGATCCCTTTGACCCGCCCCGATTTTAACAGGCTGACATTCTGTTCGGTGATCCCGATAGCCGCCGCCAGGTCTCTGCCCTTGATTTTGCGGCGGGCCATCATGACGTCGAGCCGAACTTCGATGCGGACCGGGTCGTTCATACAAAACTCCGGTTTTCGTCCGCGATTTCGGCGGCTTGTCCCATGATCCAGCCGACAAGCACCACTGCGCCACCGGCCAGCAGCAGGCCAACCATGGACTGATCTATGCTGATACTGAGGCTGCGTTGTCCCGGAGCGTTTTCAGCCGTGAGGATAAGGACCTGCATGGTATGCGACAGAAAGCTATAGGCGGCCACCAGCAGCAAACCGAGGCCGATCTGGCGAAGGATGCCGGCTGTCTCTGCATTGATGAACGCGCCCTCACTGTAACGGCTCAGAAGCCGGTAGAGGTGCCATAAAGGTATGGCAAAGATGGCGAAGGCCAGCACGACCGTGCCGCAGTAGGCCGCAACCTGCCAACCCGCGAGGCTCTGAGGCAAATGAGAGAGCCAGTGGAATTCTTGACGGATCTCTGCGCCTAGGCTTTCGGCCAAAAGAAATTTGGCGGCCAAGACCAAAGGCAGGCAACATAAGACGACAAGCACGCCTGCCCGCAGGATGAGAGCGAGGCGGATCATATTTTGAACATTTGGCATCAGAAATTTACCCTTTGACGATCTTAAATTACTGTTTCATGATAAATAAATCATGTCAAACAGGAATTCACATGTTTCGATCAGTCTTGATAGTGCCAGCAGTTTTGGCGAGCTTCTTAACGGGGTGCAGTTCGGTTGTTTTGCCGACGGCTGTCCAGATGCGGTCTGTCTCTCCGTTGGATGCAGACCCGGCAGACTATGAAATCGCGCTGGATCTTCCAAACGGTCTGGATCTGCAGCCCGGTAGCGAACAATTGCGGTTATCGGCCACACGGTCCGACACGAGAGCCGAACTCGGGCAGACCTTCGTCCTTGAACGTCGCGCGGCCTCGAATGGTGCTCCCGAAGCGGACGGAAGATTGGCGTTCTACCGCGTGGCCCCCGCTGACCTGCCGCGTTTTAGATTGCTGCAAGCCGATATCGCTGAAATGAAGCAGGCGGCCCCGGACGCGACCAAAGGTAGCTTGTCTATCTCATTGCAAGGCTGCCGTTTGGGCGAAGGGCCAAGTTCAGAGGCCACGGGAGCCGTGTGGATTCGAACGGTGCGCGAGAGCCCGTTCCTGCCTTTGGTGCGCAACGGTCCGGTGGACAAACTGCTCCAAGCAGAGGATCTGATGCCGTGTGACGGGTAGAACGCTCGAAAATGTTGAGATTTTGAAGCTTCGGTGCTAGCGTGGAATAGACCCAGCGCCGGGGCTGAGCGGCGTGCTGCTAGGAGGACTATGTCCTGTCTCAATCTGTCCAGGTCGCATCTGACTGTGCGACGGCCAGTGCACCCATGACGGTGCAACCCCATGCGTTGACCAGCGAAGCGCTGCTTGACCGCATTATCTCCCAATTGAACGACGACAAGGCCGAAGATGTGGTCAAGATCAGCCTGATCGGTAAATCCGAAATGGCGGACTACATGGTCATTTGTTCGGGACGTTCATCGCGCCAGGTGGCCGCGATCTCTGAGAAGCTTGTTGATATGCTCAAGCAAGATCATGGGCGAAGCTGCAAGATCGAAGGCAAGGAAACCGGCGATTGGGTTCTGATCGACACGGGCGATGTGATTGTCCATGTGTTCCGGCCCGAAGTGCGCGAATT
>JBCBGY010000313.1:0-3813 GCA_038526275.1 Pseudomonadota bacterium
GAGATCCAGCTCTACTACCGCAAGATGCATCCTTGGGTGCCGGTCGAGCCGTGGGAACCTGGCGATCAGGGTATCCCGGTCTGCGACGGACCGAATGGCTCTAAGATCGCCCTGATCATCTGCCATGATGGAATGTTCCCCGAAATGGCCCGGGAATGCGCCTACAAAGGTGCAGAGATCATGATCCGCACGGCGGGCTACACAGCGCCCATTCGCGACAGTTGGAAATTCACGAACCAGTCGAACGCATTCTGCAACCTGATGGCGACGGCGAATGTCTGTATGTGCGGCTCGGACGGAAGCTTCGACAGTATGGGCGAAGGGATGATCGTCAATTTCGACGGCACGATCATCGCCCATGGCACCTCAGGCCGGGTGGATGAGATCATCACCGCGGAAGTGCGGCCCGATCTGATCCGTGAGGCGCGGCTCGGCTGGGGGGTGGAAAACAACATCTACCAGTTCGGGCATCGCGGCTATGTTGCGGTGAAAGGCGGCGCACAAGACTGCCCTTACACCTACATGACCGATCTGGCCGCAGGGCAGTACCGCCTGCCGTGGGAGGCTGAGGTCAAGGTCACCGATGGTTCCGATTTTGGCTTCCCGGCCCCCACACGCCTGTACGGCGAAACGCCGGCGGAGGCCGCCGAATGACGACAATCGAAAGCCACCCCTACAAGTGGCCCTATAATGGTGCGCTTGCCCCGGAAAATACGGCGCTGATCGTGATCGACATGCAGACCGATTTCTGCGGCAAGGGCGGCTATGTGGATGCGATGGGGTACGATTTGACCATGACGCAGGCTCCGATTGCCCCGATCAAGGCCGTGCTGACGGCCATGCGCGAAAAGGGCTACCACATCATCCATACACGCGAAGGCCACCGTCCGGACCTGAGCGATCTGCCCGCGAACAAGCGTTGGCGGAGCCAGCAGATCGGCGCGGGCATTGGTGATCCGGGGCCTTGCGGCAAGATCCTCGTCCGGGGCGAAGCGGGTTGGGATATCATCCCCGAGCTTTATCCAGAACCTGGCGAGATCATCATCGACAAACCGGGCAAGGGCAGCTTCTGCGCGACGGACCTGGAGATGATCCTGCACACACGGGGTATCGAGAACCTGGTGATCTGCGGGATCACGACGGATGTCTGCGTGTCGACCACAATGCGTGAAGCGAATGACCGTGGGTTCGAATGTGTGGTGCTGGAAGATTGCTGCGGCGCGACAGACAAGGGCAACCACGATGCCGCCATCAAGATGGTAACCATGCAAGGCGGCGTCTTCGGGGCGGTGTCCGACAGCACATCGCTGATCGCCGGGCTGCCCTGATGCAGGCGCTCGGCGTCGAAACGGTCGGAATGACCATGCGCTTCGGGGCCTTTACGGCGCTGGACAAAGTCTCGATCCGGGTCAGGCCGGGAACGGTGCATGCGCTTCTGGGCGAGAACGGCGCAGGCAAATCGACCTTGGTCAAGTGCGTCATGGGGTTCTACCACGCGACCGAAGGCGGCCTGCTGGTGGACGGGCGCGAGGCGCGGGTGGCTGATCCGGTTGATGCGCAGCGGCTGGGGCTCGGCATGGTCTATCAGCACTTCACGTTGGTCCCGTCGCTGACCGGGGCGGAGAACCTGGTGATCAGCCGGGCAGATGCGCCTTCGATCATCGATTGGTCAAGCGAACGGCGGGCATTGGATGCATTCCTGGCCAAGCTGCCGTTCAAGCCACGCCTTGACGTGCCGGTCAGCCGCCTGTCTGCGGGCGACAAACAGAAGCTCGAGATCGTCAAACAGCTTTATCTGGGCAACCGGTTCCTGATCCTTGATGAGCCGACATCTGTTCTGACCCCGGCAGAGGCGGACGAGACGCTTTCGCACATTCGCACGCTCTGCGCGGAAGGAGAAATCTCCGTCCTGCTGATTACGCATAAGTTTCGGGAAGTTCGCAGCTTTGCCGATGATGTCAGCGTCCTTCGACGCGGTCGCATGGTTGGGGGCGGGGCTGTTGCTGATCTGACAAACGATGATCTGGCCCAGATGATGATGGGAGAAGCCACGGCCCGCCAGCCGCTTGCCCGGGCCGAGACCGAGCACCGCCCTGTTCTGGCGCTGCGCGATGCGACTGCACTTGCGCAATCCGGTCATGGCCAAATCCAAATCGACGACCTTACGGTCAACAGCGGTGAAATCGTCGGGCTTGCGGGCATTTCGGGCAATGGCCAGACGGAACTGATGGAGATGCTGACCGGGCAAAGGCCCCTGACCGGCGGCAGGATCGAGGTACAGGGCGCGGCATACGGCGCGACCCGGCAAGAAGCGCGGCGGCTAAAGGTGCGCTACCTGCCGGAAGAACCGCTAAAAAATGCCGCCGCCCCGCGTATGAGCGTTGCCGAGAACCTGGCCTTTCGGGATTTTGATGTGGGCGCGGACGGGCCGCGCCTTTGGAATGACCGTCGAAGCATGGACGCGAATGCTGAGACGCAAATAGCAGCCTTCAACATCAAGACAACGTCGCCCCACAGTCCGATTTCCGCTCTGTCGGGCGGCAATGTCCAGCGGACGGTTTTGGCGCGGGAACTGAGCGGTGATGTGGATCTGCTGATTGTGGCGAACCCCTGCTTCGGGCTCGATTTCAATGCGGTGGCCGCGATCCGCGAACGGCTGATCGCCGCACGGAACCGAGGGGTTGCGATCCTTCTGATCAGTGAAGATCTTGACGAGATCATGGAACTGTCGGACCGCTTGGCGACGATGAGCGAAGGCCGAATTTCGTTCCAATGCGTAACGTCCGAGACGACAGCAGCCGAAATCGGTACGCACATGGCGGGGCACGCCTGATGGGAGTGATCGAGGCCGATCCGTTTGACTTTCCGTTTGCGACGGGATCGATCGCCCTGGTCGTCATTGATATGCAGCGGGATTTCATCGAACCGGGCGGTTTTGGTGAAACGCTTGGCAACGATGTCTCGCGTCTTGGCGCCATCGTGCCCACTGTCGCAGCACTTCTGCAGGCCTTTCGGTCCGCTGGTCTGCCGGTCATCCACACCCGGGAATGCCACAAGCCCGACCTGTCCGACTTGCCCGACACCAAGCGCGACAGAGGCAATCCCAGCCTGCGGATCGGGGATCCGGGTCCCATGGGCCGCATCCTTGTCTCAGGTGAACCGGGCGCGGAGATAATCCCATCCCTGGCGCCGCAAGAGGGGGAACTTGTCTTGGATAAACCCGGCAAAGGGGCGTTTTACGCAACCGATCTGGAACGTCAGCTCAGGTCGCGCGGCCTTGAACAGCTCATCTTTGCCGGGGTCACGACGGAGGTTTGTGTGCAGACATCGATGCGCGAGGCGAACGATCGCGGTTTCGATTGCTTGCTGGCGACAGATGCCACCGAAAGCTATTTTCCCGAATTCAAGAAGGCGACCATAGAGATGATCGTCGCACAAGGCGGCATCGTTGGTTGGACTGCGCCAACGGCGCGGATTATGGAGGCGCTGGATGCTTGACCCGGTCCATATCGATGCTTTGACCAAGGGCGGGTGGACTGATCTGCCCTTCGCTCCATTCCGCCCGGGCATAGACATTTCCTGGCTGCAAAAGGGTGAACCCGGAATAGCGGTTTTGCGTTACCAGGCCGGTGCCGAAGTTCCGCTCCATGCCCATCCCGACACCGAGACGATATTGGTGTTGGAGGGGTCGCAGTCCGACGACCGGGGGACGTATCAGGCCGGGGATCTAGTCATTAACCCCAAGGGCAGTCAGCATCGTGTGTGGAGTGACTATGGCTGCGTCGTTCTGTTATGCTGGACCAAACCCGTGGT
>JBCBGY010000314.1:0-3805 GCA_038526275.1 Pseudomonadota bacterium
GAAAAGATCTCGTCATGGCGGCCAAATCGATAGCCCGGAAACCCTTCCAACCCCACGGCGGATCGCAGCAGAACATCACCTTCTACCTTCAATCCGGCTCCGGGCGCACCGAACAGGTACTGCACATCGACCGTCAGGGGCGGCGCATCACCCAAACGCAATTGGGTGTCCGGCAAGCTGAGATCGACATCGATCCGTTCCGGCAAAAAATCCTCGACCAGCACCTGTTTCGTGGCCAAAGGCGGGGCGTCTGGGTCGGAGTATGTGCGCAACGTCCAGGTGCCACGCGGAACGGCACCCGCGATGGGCAGGGCAAAGACGTGTCCACCAGCTTTGTCTTCGGTTGAGACAAGTCGGCTATATTCCACACCGTCTGGTCGGGTCAGCACAGCGGTCAGGGGCACACCTTCCAGGGCATCGGCCTTTGTGTCACGCACAAGGGCGGTGGCGAAAATCGTCTCTCCGGCGCGGTAAGCCCCGCGATCTGTCGCCAGAAACACATCAATCGGACCAGATGGCGCGCGTCCTTCGACGCCGCGGTCTGACAGGTCAAATTCCGGATCGGTCATCGACAGGAAGACCATGTCCTCGGTCCCGTCCTGCACCGTCAACAGGCCGGGCGCCGCGCTGCCGCCGCCCAAAGTCAGGGCCGATCCAAACATCGCATAGCCTTTGTCATCGGTTGTGGCCGTTGCAATTTCCCGGTTTGACCGAGACAGCAAGGTAACCGTCAGCCCAGCTTTCGGTTCGGCTGAGGCAAGGCTGCGGACAAACACATGCAACCCGTCCGTGCCGTTCATGGTTGCGACACCCAGATCCGAAATCACGAACCATTGAGTTGCGGCAGGTGTTTCGTAGGGATCAGACCCGGGCACCTTGGCCTGCAACGCGTAGAGCCCGGCTGGCAGGTCAGACACGGCGTCGCCCAGCGGCAGGCGCGTGGTCACATCGGCATTGAGGTCGCTTCCGGTCACACCTGTGCCGGACCAAACCTCTTCGGCCAGATTGTTCGAGAATTGTTGTTCCTGATAGGCCGCAAGAGGACGCCCGAAAAAGCCATCCTGCATGATGCGCAGCACGTTTCTTTCGCTCACCCTGCGGATGGTCAAATCAACCTCAGGCGTGTTGACCGTGACGATCGGCAAAGCCGCGTCTGCGGACCGAGGCAGCACATAGGCCCGCCCCGGGAACCGCACGCTTGGCGAACGATCCCGAACATACAGGTTCAGTGCCGTATCCTTGGCCAGACCTTGGCCATCGGCCGCAGGCAACCCGGCCCGGAACGTTACGCCGTAGCGCGCACCATGATCCACCCCTTCGACACAGATCTCGCGATCCGTGGAGGTGACAGCGACCTGCACGCCCGGCAGCCGAACATATGGCGCATAGTCGAGGGATTTTTCGAGGGACTCGGAGAAAACCGCGCAGATGCGCGGGCTGGCAGCATCGCTCTCTACCCGATGTTCGACGATCCGGAATCCGTATTTTCCAATCGCATCGTCCAACATCGCGTCAATCTGGGGCCCGGGCGCCACGGCACGTGCGAGTGACAGCGTTGGCACCATGTCGCGCCCACGGCCATTGGCCTCTAACGCACGCGCAAGCACCGACAGGGCAGCCCCCTGCTGTGCCGAAGTTTCGGCTCGCAGATAGGCGTTGATCGACGCAAGAACGGCCCGGTTCTGGTAGTCGCGGCGCTGCTGGCTGTTGCTGCCAGCATGGTTCAGCGCGTCCCGTGCATAGTCCACCCAATGTTCGGGCCGATCCGTGCGACTAAGGGCAGCCCCGGTCCACCGCAACGCATCCAGGTGGCGGTCATCCACACGCGCTTGACCCGCATTGCTCAGCATGAATTCGACGGTGGCGTCTGATGGTCGATGCCGACGCCCCATCCCCTGTGCAAAGTCACGCGCCTGCTCCAGGTCCCGCGCGGCCAAGAAGCCCAACTCCGTCGCGCGCGAAGCTGCGCGCTGAAGAACCGCAGGATCCGTCGCCACGATCTCGGCAGAAATCGCACCTGCGAAAGGCTCTCGGCTCGTGATTTCCGATTTCGGGAAACAGGCATTGGCGTTGCTATTGAAGGTAAATGCCTTGCACCCAGCATCGTTCAGGCAGGCCTTTTCGCAGGCTTCCAGCGTAGTGTCGAAAATAGACCTGAGATCCGCGCCATAGAAGTCGACATTGCGCGTGACGATGACCCGCTTTTCGGGCACCGGCGTGGTTTGCGCCCATAGCGGGGCCGCGCAAAGCACCAATAAACCAATCAAAAGCTGGCGCATGATCTTTCTCCAATCCAAAAAATATACCGCAAGACTGGCATGTTGCCCGCCATGTTGACAACGATTCCTGCAGACCGAGTGCAAGTCACGGCTAGACCTCTCTCACGGCGGTCGATGAGGTTTGCGCGAATGCGGCCGATACACAGAACCCGGTTTCACTTCGCCATCAGATCGCCGATATCTTGCCGCACGGTTCGTGTTGACCCATGTCTTCTGGATATCTGCAGCGTGGGGTGTGTGTTCTGTGCCAAAGTACATTCGATATTCATTTATTCTGCTGTGTTTCGCCGCCGTACTCGCCGCTGTTCCGTTCTCTCAGAGGATCTACTCGGTCTTGACGCGATCATCTGCAAATCTCGAAGAGGTTCGACACCGAGTTGAACCCCAATTGAGGAAAGAACTGCAAACCCGGGGGCTGGTATTGGGGCACCCTGCTTTCATTCGCATTTTCAAGGAAGAGAGCGAACTCGAAGTCTGGGTTCGAGAAAGCGAACAATTCAAGCTCTTCAAGACCTATGCCATTTGCAACTATTCAGGTGATCTTGGGCCAAAGCTCAAAGAAGGTGATCGTCAATCGCCGGAAGGATTCTACGCTGTGAATCAAGCGTCGATGAACCCGAACAGCAGCTATCACCTGTCATTTAATCTGGGCTTTCCAAATTCGTTTGATCAGGCGCACCATAGAACCGGCAGTTTCTTGATGGTGCATGGCGACTGCGTCTCCATTGGGTGCTACGCCATGACTGATGCCAGCATCGAAGAGATCTACTTGATTGTCGAGGCAGCCCAGTTGGCAGGCCAAAAGATGGTGCCAGTCCATGCCTTTCCGTTCCGAATGGAACCCGAACGTATGGCACTGGAGAAGGACAGCGTTTGGTATGGTTACTGGCAAAATCTCCAATTGGGCTATGAGTTGTTCGAAGCAGAATTCTTGCCGCCTACGGTTTCAGTTTCAAACAAGACATATGTCTTTGCTTCAGGCCGTCAGATCTAATAGGCGAACTCTTTTACTCAGCCAAAGCCAACAATCGCGCAGATCGCGTCACGGACGCGCGGTGGTCCGCATGCGGTCTAGAATGTCCACGCCAAGGCCGTTCCAGAAATGGAGAAGGTCGATAAAGACCCAGTTTTCCGCTAGTTTGTCGCCGTCCCGCCGATAGATGTCGATCACCCGCATCTCCCCGCGCCCGGGGCTCGCCGGCATTCCCATAAACCCACCCGTATGGCGAACGGTGAAGTTGGGCCAACCGAAGAATCCGCCAAAGCGCCCCTCAGCCAGACGGCAGATATGAGTTGTCTTTGATCGATCTGCGAACGCCGCACGGAAGGGGGCAGAATGCTGTTTCGCATACCGCTCAATCGTATAAGTCGCGCCAATGCCTGCAGGACCCCACCAAATCATGTTATCGTGCCAAGTGCGGGCGAGCTCCTCCTCCAGGGGCAAGCCAAGTTGCCACGTACCAAGGTCGCCAATCATCGCATTTATGGCCGCAAGCGTGGCATGACCTTCGGCCTCGGGCGGGTCA
>JBCBGY010000315.1:0-3800 GCA_038526275.1 Pseudomonadota bacterium
CCTAGAAGAGGAAGTCTTCTTCAGAGATGACATGTCCGCCAAACGTGACAATGCTCAGATGATCGCCGGTTTCGAAATCGATGCGCAGGGATCGATCCCCTTGCGAGATCTGGTCGGCAATATCCTCAAATCCGGCCAGGCCAAAATCCGAAAGATCAATCACATCATCTCCGAATCCAAAGGTGAAGATCCGGTCCGCACCGTCGCCTTGCTTGAATACAAAGGTATCGGCGCCATTGCCTCCAAACAGCAGGTCGCGGCCCGCGCCGCCATGGAGGATATCATTGCCTGCTCCGCCTTTCACAATGTCATTGCCGACACCGCCATCAAGAAGGTCGTTGCCTTTGCCGCCTTGCAACATGTCCGAACCTTCCCCGCCGCTGAGCGTGTCATTGCCGCGACCGCCGCCGACGGAGTCATTACCGTCGCCTCCCAAAGCGACGTCATCTCCCCGACCCGCGCGGATGAAATCGGTGCCGCCATTGCCGTCGACAAAGTCATTGTCTTTGCCGGTGCGGATGATCTCGGCTGTCTCGTCACCGACGATGAAGTCCACATCACTGGAACCATCGGATTGCAACAGATTGGCTGGGATCAACACGGCATCGATGACATGGGCAATCCCGTTCGACGCCTGAATGTCAGTTGCAATGAGTGATGGGTCAGGCAGATCTGGGTCGGCATCCTGCAGGCTGAGCCCATCAAGGGTGATGGTGCCACCCTGAACGGTCGTTACAGCACCTTCGGCAATGATCTGGCTCGATTGCAGGCTTTCACCGACTACGTGATAGAGCAGAACATCCGTTAGCAATGGGATTGGATCTCCACCGCCGCTGAGAAGGGTTAAGGCGTCGACGATGTACCCAAAGGCGCCCGCCTCGTCGGTCGCCTCAAATCCCAAGGTTGTTGCCAAGCCGACAAATGCGTCGTCGGTCGGCGCAAAGACCGTGAGATCGACGTCTTCGCTCGCCAGGGTTTCGACCAGTCCGGCAGCCCCCGCTGCGGCCAAAAGAATATCGAAGTCCGCTCCATTATCGTCAAAGCCGTCGCCGCTGGCGGCAACGATACCGGCCAGACTTGGGGCGTCATTGCCCGGCAGATCGATTGGCAGCAAGACCCGGTCAATCACGTGGACAACGCCGTTCGTTGCTTCGACATCAATCAGCCCATCGATCAAGGACGGATCGATCAGATCGGGCTCATTATCTACCAGGGTGGGCAGATCTGGGCGCAAGGTTGCACCGTTTAGCGTGATAAGGCTGGCATCAGCTGCTTCGTCGGCGGCAAGGTCGGTGGAGAATTTCACATCGTCCAGCACATGGTAGAGGATGACGTCGCGCAGGGTTTCTGCTGGCACGTTGGTGACGAGAAAGCTGGTGACAGCACTCAGATCTGCTGGATCACCGGCAAATCCGAGATCTTGAGCAAGCAGTCCAAATGCGGCGTTTGATGGCGCGAACACCGTGAAATCATCGTCATTGCTGTTGAGTGAATTCACTAAATCCGATCCGGTCTCGGCATCGACAAATTGCAGTGCGCTGACCAGGATCGAGAGCGCAGGCGTATTGATTGCTGTCGTAGTGATCGTTTCCATGAGTCTTGCCTTTGGACAAAAGTTGAGGTCTTGGCCCAGACGATCCAGGCCAAGGCGTGAGATTTCGTTTTGGGTCTGGCCGCGGTGTTCACGCGGCGCAAAGGCCCAACCGCTGCGGGTTACGGGAGCAAGACGCGATCGATCACGTGAATGATGCCGTTCGACGCGGCCACATCGGGTGACACCACATTTGACTGGTTCACCCGAACGCCGTTGCGTCCGTCGATATGTAGGGTCGCTCCGTTTACGGTCGTGACCCGCAGCCGTTGTCCCGTCAGATCCGCCGCCGTGATCCGGCCAGGAACAACGTGGTAAGTTAGGATGCTTGTCAGTAGGCCCTTGTTTTCGGGTTGCAGCAACGAATCCAATGTGCCGTCCGGAAGCGCGGCAAAGGCCGCGTCTGTGGGGGCAAAGACGGTGAAAGGCCCAGGACCACTGAGCGTTTCCACCAAATCTGCCGCGCTGACAGCCGCAACGAGCGTGTCAAATTGACCAGCAGATTGCGCGACTTCTACAATGTTGGGTGAACGCGAAGGCGCGGCGCAAGCTGAAACCAGCAGGGCAGCAGCGAGCGTTAGAAGGGATCGGCGTAACATAGGACTTCCTTTCGTGTGATATTTGCACACGTAGAAGGCTGCGGCCTTTCGTCTAGACAGTGATCGAACTTTTTGTGGAAATTTTTCACACGAGCGATCAAATAGGAACCATGGCCCTTCAGCAGCCCTTTTCCAACGCGACCCTTTTTGAGCGCGCCGTTCGGCGGGTGTTGCGGCCGCTCGTGCGTGCCTTGATCTCTCAGAACGTTGCCGCGACGATGTTCTACCGGATCGTCAAACAGACCTATGTTGAGGTCGCGGAAGAGACTCTGGGCAAAGATGCGACCGACAGCCGGATAAGCGTTGTCACCGGTGTGCACCGCAGAGATGTGAAGGAATTCCGGATGAGGCCTGACGATGGGAGTAGTGCCGTCGGCAAACGGCTGTCGACTTTGTCAACCGTCGTGGGACGCTGGCTGTCGGACCCAGACTTTACCAACGAAAATGGTGTGCCCCTGATCCTGCCCCGTTCCGAGTCAGCAAAACCGAGTTTTGACGGATTGGTACAGTCTGTCAGCAGAGACATCCGACCGCGCACCTTGCTGGACGAATTGCAGAGGCAGGGCGTGATAGAGTTGGATGGCGACAAAGTACGACTGGTGCTGGATGGGCTTGTGGCAGGGCAAGATCTAGACCGAAAGCTGCATTTCTTCTCTCACAATGTTGGGGATCACATGCAAGCTGCGGTGGAAAATCTTCTGTCGGACCCGTCGCCGCACCTGGAACGTGCCGTTTTTTACAATAATCTGACCGCCGCCTCCGCCCACGACTTGGAAGAACGAGGGCGGGACCTTGCGCAACACGCTTTGCTTCAAATCAATACCGAGGCTTCTGCACTGCAAAAGCGAGATCAGGCCGAACCAGAGGCGGATTACAGGATTCGGTTCGGCGTGTTTTTCTTCACAGAGAAAGAGGAAGAGGGGCTGGGGGGCAATGAAGATTGACAAAGTTTCGCGCCGTGTCGCGGTGTTGGGGGGCCTTTCTGCTCTGCTCTTCCCGGACGATGGCTGGCCGTTTGGCGATGATCGACAGGCTGAGGGGGGCATTGGCGGAACGGGCATCGTTGGTATCCTGGTCGATACCGCGCCACTTCGGGTCAGTGGTACTGCGCTTTCGATCGATCCAGAAACGGCTGTTACCAACGCATACGGATCGGTCAGTCAGCAAAGCCTACGCCGGGGCAATAGCTTGACGGTGGAGGCCCGACGCCTTCGGGACCAGTTGATCGCCCGTCGCGTGCATGTGACCTATCCCCTGGTCGGCGCGCTGTCCGATATTTCCGCAAATGGCCGCCAAATCCGGGTGAATGGTATCGACGTGACCTTGGAAGGCACCCTGCCCCGTGTGAGGCCCGGCGACCGTGTCGCGGTCTCAGGTTTATGGCGTGGTCCGTCAGTTGTGGCAAGCCGCGTGGATCGAACCAACACCCCGCTGGATCTGGTCGCAGGCGACGTGAGCCGAAACCGGGGGACGACCGCTGTGGGTGGCGTTACCTTGCGCGGTGCATCCACAGGCAGGCTGAGACGCGGAACGTTTGCGGAAGCGATCGGAGTCTTTGATCCTAACGAAAATCTTCTGGACCTACGCTCTTTGACATCCGACCGATTTAA
>JBCBGY010000316.1:0-3798 GCA_038526275.1 Pseudomonadota bacterium
TCGAACAGATCCAAGCTGTTCAGGATGGTGAATTTCGCATCGATGGGACAAAGCGAGCAGGTCCCCGACGCACAGCAATTGGCGCGCCGACCGCCATTGGACCGGGCGCTTGGCATCGGTTGCCAGCTTGGGTCGGCTTCTGTCAGCTTGCGTTCGGCGCGTGTGGCAGTATGGGCTGGGAACGGGTAGGGCTGCGAGCGCGGTCCGACTGGGCCACCGTCATTGCCCGCGACGTCCATCAGATATTCCGCCTGGGTCATGTAGGATTCGAGCGTTCCGTAATCGACCGGCCAGTCTTGGGCCACGCCGTACAGGCTTTGCAGTTTGAAATCGTTGGGATGCAGTCGCGGTGTGTTGCCCCACCAACAGTTCGAGCATCCCCCGAACTGGTGTCGTACCATCCAGTCCTTCCGCTGGCCTGACTGGTTGTCCTGGGCCACGGGCGGGTTGCGGCGGTCAAAGCGACCGTCCAGTTGCGATTCGCGGTCTGCGAACGGGCCGCGTTCAACCAGCAGAACTTTGAGGTTGCGGCCTTTCAGGGCGTAGGCGAAAAAGCAGGCTGCAAAGCTGGAGCCGGCAATCACAACATCCCAAGGCGTCTGTTGCGCCTCACTGAGCGATATGGGCTGCATTCAGGCTCTTTGCTCCTTCTTTTTTGCCAGACCCGGTTCAATAACCGTATCGAAGAACCCGACAAGTTTTCGCTGATAAGCTGCGGGGCTGAATTCTTGTACGACCCGGCGGCGGGCCTCGGTTGCCAGTTTTTCCCGCAGGCCTGGATCTTTCAGCAAGGCGCTAAGTCCCCGCGCCATGTCCTCGCCCGTTGGTTCCACCAGCATGGAAATATCGTCTGTCAGCACCTGGGTATGAGTCGAAAGCCGGGTGGCGATGAGGGGCCGTCCGCTATCCAGGTAGGAATAGATCTTCATGGGCGTATTGCGGCCCTGGGTTCTTGGAGATGCCGTGATCGCGGCAAGACTCAGGTAGCGGCCCAATTCTCCGACCGGGCGTGGCCCCAGGAACGATACCCGTTCGGCGCAGCCCGCCTGTTGGGCCTTGGCCTCATATTCGGCAATGTGGTCCGGGCTGCCTCCGATAACGACAAGCTGCGCTGGTGTTTCGTCGAAATTCAGGCGGGAAAAGCCATCAAGGAGCAGGTCCATGCCCTGATAACTTTCCAGGTTGCCGACATACATCACCACTGGGTCCGCAAAATTCCAACCGTCGGGAACGGTATATTCAGCGCCTTCGGGCAGCATGGTAACATCTTCCAGTACCTGGATCGGCAATTCCGGGGCATGGGTGGAAACCGTGTCTTTCAGGGCCTGGCAACAGACGATCGAGGCATAAGCGCTGCGCGCTGCTGCGGCCTCGGTTCGGGTCAGAACCTTGTCGATCCAGTTTGGCAGATTGTACTTGTCGCGGATCTGTTCGGGGATCGAGCTGTCCACGTCAAATATGTACGGAACCCGGAAGATCGGCTTTAGCAGCATCGCCATATAGGCGGATTCCTCAACCGCAAGGATAAGGTCATAGCGTTTGCGCAAAAGCCGCCAAAACACCATCGGGAACATCACCGCGTCGGTCAGGAGTTTCTTGACCGAGAAACCTGGTTTGATGTTGCGCAACCCGGGCAGTGCCGGAACCCGAATGATCGTGCAATTGGGGATATCTACTTCGCGGCCCTCCGCGAACACCATGGCGTCAATCTGATCGCCCCGTTTGGACAACGTTTCCAGCAGCATCTTAACCGCAATCGGTGTGCCGCGATCGGTCATAAAGGGCTGAGGAGCAAGCACCAGAATACGCATTACAAAAACCTTTTGTTGAACTGGAACCTAGTTTGTCGCCGCGGCTCTGTGAAGGCGGCGATATGACCGGTTTGAGAGAATCGTTCAATTGTGTCCTCTGCCCCAAGGGCACCTCGATCTGTCCTTGGGTCAGGTCGGGTGGACTTCTCGGATAATAAGTCGATTCATAGCCTCTGTTCGGCGCCCTTCCGCCGACAATATGTCTTTCCCCGCCCAATTATGGCAGGAATTCTCCTTTCGTCTGGAAACCCGGGCCAGTTGGCTCAATTGCTCGCGCAAAAGTTGATTGCACCGCAATCGGCATGGGAACTCGGTTGTTAACGGTTTTTGGTTTCTGCCCCACGCGGATCAATTTTCGGCATTTTTTTGCCGATTGGATCGCTCTCGAATCGGGAGTCAAAATGGGGTATTTGCCATTTTTCAACAAATTTTGGGCCGATGGAAACAGATGGAGACAGTAATGATGAATAAGTGGAGGTATTGCTTGGCCCAAGACGTTTTAGTTGGCCAGTGAAGTTTGACTTTTGGACCACCACTCACGGAACCGATTGATCAATCGATAGGTGTATAGATCCGCACAAATTGTCCTCGCATTTTTAGACTGTGAGGTAATTTAAGTGGAACTGTCTCCAACTACTGTTCAATAGAAACGGGCAACCGGAAAAAATCTTCCTAAATCACGCGGATCTCTGCCGGTTTCGGACATTGAAACTCCACAGAATAGTCTTGTTTCGTTAGCACTGTTAACGAGCGATTTACCGGGACTAGATACGGAGAGAAGGAGCCGGTCGATAATCATAACCATCCTTGGAACGGGCCTTTGGGTCTGGTCGCTGCCTAGAGGGGATCTGGGCTTGGATGGTTGAAGACAAATTTGATCGAATTCAAATCAGGCGAAGCACACACACATGATCACTCAAGACCTCAAAGGCGGGGGATCCGTTACCCTGCAACAAGCGATCAACTCGCAAGTATCAGACGCACATGCCGCAGCACACATGGCCCACATGAACGGCGATGACGGCATGGTGTCTGACCATGCGAACCTTTTGAACCTGTTCCCGGATGCGAGCGATCCCGATGTCGCTGTCGCCCTGAACGGTGGTTCGTGGTTCGATGCGAGCACTTGGTCCACCGGGAAAGTCCCGGTTGATGGCCAAAGTGTATATATTCCTGCCGGTGTTTCTGTTGTTTATGATGATGTTAGCAATCAGCGACTAGATAAGGTCGCTGTCGATGGTGAATTGCATTTCGCCGTTGCCACGGACACCAAGATGGTGGTCGACACACTGCTGACAGGTCCCAGTTCTGTTCTGACAATCGGTACCGAGAACAACCCCGTCCAGAATAATGTGACGGCGGAAATCCTGATCCATCGCGACAACGGCCCGATCAATGTGGCCGAAGATCCAAGCCAGCTGTCCAAGGGCGTCGTCACTCACGGAGCCGTCAGCATCGCTGGCCAGGACAAGGACGACTACGTCAATGTCTCGGATTATCCGGAAAAGGGCGATACGTTCCTTACATTCAGCGAACGCCCGGATGGCTGGAAAGTTGGAGACAAGCTTGTCGTAGCTGGCACGAAGTTCGTCGGCGAAAACGAATTCCAAGACGAAGTTGTGACAATTAAGTCGATCGTTAATCTTGGGAATGGAAATTTCCGCGTCAATTTGAATGAGACGCTGCAATACGACCATATCCCACCGGATAATTCGGTCGGCGTTGAATTCAACGTTCCCGTCGCGAACTATACACGCAATGTGCAAATCGGAACCGAAATTAACGATTCCGACTACACCGACGATGGTAAAACCGTTCCAATCGATGAACGCGGCCACGTCATGTTTATGCACAATCCCAATGTAAGTGTACAAAACGCCGAATTTATCGAGCTTGGTCGCACCGACAAATCTCAACTGCTTGACGATGATGACAATGTCGCCGGCCGCTACGCGGTTCATTTCCACCGTACGGGTGGTGAAGTGGG
>JBCBGY010000317.1:0-3761 GCA_038526275.1 Pseudomonadota bacterium
ATGCCAATTATTCTTTTCTTATCTGGGGGGGTGGTACCCCTCCCCCTGTTTGATAGCGGTTTCCAGCAAGTCATTCTCTTTTTGCCTTTTAGCTACGTAGTCGATGTTCCCATTAGAATATATCTTGGCCTCATCGAGCCAAACGCATTGTACGGTTATGCTGCTATTCAGATTTCTTGGATAATGTTCTTTGTGTTTCTAGGGCGACTTGTGACGCGGCTAACATTTAGTGCGGAAGAAGGTTGAGTTTTGAACATGTCGAACTTTAAACCAACCTCGACTGCTGCCGCATTAATGGAACTCAGTTATTGTCTAACTAGTAGAGCGCGGCGAGCGTTTGCCGGAATGCAAATTATAAGGGCATTTGAGAGTCCGGAAATTGAAAAATCAAATAATTGCGGCGTAACATCTGATGCTCTTTTCTAGGCGTGACATCGTTGCATCGTCGTTTCAGGTGTGACGAGCTTGCTTTTGCTGAAGGTGCATCTTTAGCAAAGTTGCAGGAATTGAATCCGCCGGGACGGTTTCGGGTTTCTTGCGGTACATAACGCTCTTTGATCAATGTGGATGTTTCAAATTAGGGTGGCCGCTATATGCTCCCCTCTTGGTCTCGAAGAAGTCGTCTCCATGAAGTGGTCGTGGGGGTATTGGGGGTAGTAGGAACGCTCCCCTGATCGGTGATCAATCTGACGTCAGGTTGTCCGTAAGCGCTGCTTTGACCCCACCTTCCTGATGATTGCCTGATCTGCGAGTCCGTTGCTGAGAGTAGTTTGGCAATGGAGGCAGATTTGGGAGGCGATATAGAGCACCATATGGAGGAGCTTTGCCGGATGGAGGTCATGGTTGGCCCGTCTGGCAAGCGTCGTTGGTCCGATGAGTTCAAGGGACAGGTTGTTGCGGAGACGCTGGTTCCGGGTGTGACCGTGAATGAGGTTGCACGGCGGCATGATTTGCGCCCGAACCATTTGTCGTCATGGCGGCGGTTGGCGAAGGACGGCAAGTTGCCGGTGCCTGATCTGGCGGGAGCAGAGTTTGCGCCGGTCGTGATCGAACGTCTTGAACCCGAACCGCAGGACGCGGCCAGGCCACCAATTGAGATCATATTCGGTGACATTGTCATCCGTCTGGACGCGACGGCACCGGCGGTGCGGGTCGCGGAGATCGTGCGAGCGCTTGGCGCACTATGATCTTTCCATCGAACCGGGTTCGGATCGTGATTGCGACCAAGCCCGTGGACTTCCGCAAGGGCCATGACGGTTTGGCAGCACTGGTCAAGAACGAGCTGCGCAAGGAGCCGTTCACAGGCACGGTTTTTGTGTTCCGGGCCAAGCGGGCGGATCGGCTGAAGCTCTTGTACTGGGACGGCACCGGGCTGGTAATGACCTATAAGCGGCTGGAGGAAACAACGTTCACCTGGCCCGCAATCCGGGATGGGCTGATGTCGCTTAATCATGCCCAGTTCGAGGCGCTTTTTGCCGGTCTCGATTGGCGCAAGGTGAAGGCTTTGGCGGCGCGTCCACCGACTGCGGCAGAGTGAATCAGCGGCCTATTTGCGGGGGTCTCCGATGCCCAAATGTGGTAGATCAGCCCCATGATTGCGGCGACTGATCTTCCTGATGACATTGATGCCTTGAAGGCCATCATTCGTGCGCAGCAAGAGCAGCATGCCGTCCAAGAAGGTGTGATTACCCGCAAGGAAACCCGCATCATCCAACTGGAAAAGCTCGTCGCAGACTACAAGCGCGCCATGTTTGGCACGCGGTCCGAGAAAGCCTGCCCGGAACAGTATGAACTGGCACTGGAAGATATCGAGGCCGCTCAGGAAGCGGTACATGCCGAGGACGAGGCGGATGACCGGCAGATCAGCGGCAAGCCCCGCCCGCGCAAGACGAACCGAGGATCACTGCCTAAACATCTGCCGCGCATCGAAGAACTGATTGAGCCTGAGAACACGATCTGCGCATGTGGCCATGAACGCCATGTCATCGGCGAGGACGTGAGCGAACGGCTGGATATTGTCCCCGCCCAGTTCCGCGTGATTGTCACCCGCCGTCCAAAGTACGCCTGCCGCTCCTGTGAGAGCGGCATAGTGCAGGCCCCGGCGCCTGCGCATCTGATCCCCGGCGGCATGCCGACCGAGGCAACATTGGCGCATGTGGTCGTGTCAAAATACGCGGATCATCTTCCCCTATATCGGCAAGCGCAGATTTACGGACGCCAGGGCATCGACCTTGATCGCTCCACCTTGGCTGCGTGGGTCGGACGGGCGGCATTCGAGCTTATGCCCGTCTATGAGGCGCTGTTGGCCAATCTGAAGCAATCATCGAAACTCTTCATGGATGAGACCGCTGCGCCCGTTCTCGATCCCGGTAGGCGCAAAACGAAGACGGGGTATTTTTGGGCCTTGGCTCGCGATGATCGCCCTTGGGGCGGTGACGATCCGCCCGGCGTTGCCTTCACCTATGCGCCCGGGCGATCTGGCCAATATGCCGAGACCATTCTGACCGGCTTCGCGGGCATCCTGCAGGTTGACGGCTATGCAGGTTACAATCGGTTGCTGAAACGACCCGTGCAGGACGTACAGCTCGCCTATTGCTGGGCACATGCGCGGCGGAAATTGCACGAAGTCTCCCAGACCGGCACCACGCCAATAGCTGATGAGGGACTGAAGCAGATCGGCAAGCTGTACCGCGTTGAAAGGGACATTCGCGGCCTGAGCCCGGATGCGCGCCGGGCGGCGCGGCAGGACTGCTCAAAGCTGATCATCGAAGCATTCGAGGTCTGGCTCACGGCCAACCGCGCCCGCGTGTCGGCCAAATCCCCAATCGGCGAAGCCTTGAAATACATCGCCAAATATTGGGACGGGCTGATCCTGTTCCTCGAAGACGGCCACATCGAGCTGGATTCCAACGCTGTGGAACGCACAATCCGCCCCATCGCGCTCAACCGCAAAAACGCGCTCTTTGCGGGTCATGACGCCGGGGCCCAGAACTGGGCCATGATCGCCTCGCTGATCGAGACCTGCAGATTGAATGCCGTCGATCCCCATACCTGGCTGGCCGCGACGCTCAGCGCCATCGCCCAAGGCCACAAACAATCCGATATCGACGCCCTCCTGCCCTGGAATTACAAAGGCCTAACAGAGAGACAGGACCATGAGCATCATCGAGTTGAAGATCACGCTTGAATACATCGAGCCTGCCGTCACGCGCACCCTGCAGGTACCCGCCAATATCCGCCTCGACCGCCTGCACCTGACCCTCCAGGCCGCCATGGGCTGGACCAACTCGCACCTCTACATGTTCGAAGCGGGCGGCGCGACATGGGGACTTCCCGACCCGGACTTCGGCGGCGATGATCTGCCCGCCAACAAGACCACCCTGACCGAACTGATCGAAGACACCGGGGCCCGCACGATCAACTATCTCTACGACTTCGGTGACAGTTGGGACCACAAAATCAAGATCGGCAAAATCAGCGAGCCGGTTCCTGGCGAACTCTACCCCCGCCTAACAGACATCTCGGGCCGCTGCCCGCCTGAAGACGTCGGCGGCGCCCCGGGCTATGAAGAGTTCCTCATCGCCATGGGCGATCCAAAGCACCCCGAGCATGCCGATTTGAAAACTTGGTACGGCGGCCACTTCGACCCAAACACCCCCGACAGCGACGAACTCCGCCTCGAAGTCCTCAAACTCGCCAAGCGCTGGAAACCGAAAGGTAAGCGCCTCAACTGATCAACGTGGCGCCGGAGCACCGCTTAC
>JBCBGY010000318.1:0-3757 GCA_038526275.1 Pseudomonadota bacterium
GGGTGGCGTGGCGCGGTGAGCACCTCGCGGACAGGGCCAATCTCGGCGAGCCGGCCCGCATACATCACCGCCACCCGGTCGGCAGTTTCGGCGATCACACCCATATCGTGCGTAATCAACATAACCGCTGTACCCCTTTCCCGGCAGAGACGCTTCAAAAGCGCGATGATCTGCGCCTGAACCGAAACGTCGAGCGCCGTGGTGGGCTCGTCTGCGATTACCAGGCTGGGCTCGGCACATAGAGCCAGTGCGATCACCACGCGCTGCCGCATACCGCCGGAAAATTCGTGCGGATAGCTGTCGATCCGTTCTGCTGCCGCCGGGATGCCAACCTCCTCCAATGAGGCAACGGCACGCTTGCGGGCCTCTGAAGCCGTCACATCCAGATGGCTTTGCATGGTCTCGACCAACTGATCCCCGATCCGCAAAAGCGGGTTGAGCGAGGTCAGCGGATCTTGAAACACCATCCCGATCTGCTTGCCCCGGAGCCGCCGCATAGGCTCGCCTTTCAAACCATCGATGCGACTGCCGTTCAGCAGAATCTCACCGCTGGCAATCCGGGCCGGGCGATTGAGCAACCCGATCACCGCACTGCCCGCCATGGACTTTCCTGCGCCGCTTTCGCCGACGACACCCAGAATTTCGCCCGGATGAATGTCGTAGCTCACATCATCCACAGGCTTCAGGATCCCGTGGCGCGTGGGAATTTCAACGACCAGATTGCGGATCGAAAGGGTGGGCTCTGTCATCTTAGCCTTGGGTTCAACGCGTCGCGCAGCCAGTCGCCCAGCAGGTTCACACTCAGCGCCAGTGCCAGCAGCGTGCAGGCGGGAAAGAACAGGATCCACCATTCGCCGGAATAAAGGAAGCTCTGCCCTATCCGGATGAGCGTGCCGAGCGAAGGCTGTGTGGGCGGTGCTCCGACGCCCAGAAAGCTGAGTGTCGCCTCTGCAATGATCGCCAGCGCCAGGCTGATCGTCGCGATCACCAGCACCGGTCCCATCACATTGGGCAGGATGTGGCGGAGCATGATCGCTGGACTGCTACGGCCAATGAGCCGCGCCGCCTGCACATAGTCCTTGCCTTTCTCCACCATCGTGGCACCGCGCACAACGCGCGCGAACTGGACCCAATCGCTGAGCCCAATGGCCAGGATCAGCACGATGATTGCCATTTGCTCCCGATATTCGACCGGCGTGAAGCCCTTCGCGATGCCGGTGATCAGCATCGCAACCAGGATCGACGGGAAGGTCAGTTGCACATCCGCGATCCGCATGATCACCGCATCTGTCCAGCCGCCGAAATAGCCCGATAAAAGCCCCGCCGTGACCCCAAGAAGCATGCCGAGCAGAACGGCAGTGATCCCCACGAACAAAGACACACGCATCCCGTACAGGATGGTGGAAAAGACATCCCGCCCTTGGTCATCTGTCCCCAGAAAGAAGCTCTCGCCCGTAAATTCATTCGGGACCGACGGTTTGGAATAGGCGTTCATCAGGTTCAGCGTCGCCGGATCGAACGGATTGTGCGGGGCAATCAGCGGAGCAAAGACAGCACATAAGATCAGCAGCAACACGACGCCAGCAGAGACCATGGCAAGCGGATTGCTGCGAAAGCTGTAGGCCAAATCGCTGTCCCAGATCGCATGAAGGCGCGCCAGTTTGGGCCGCGGTGGCGAGGTGATCTGTTGCAGGCTTTCGTCAGACATCAATGTGCTCCGCCCCGGTCAACCCGAAGCCTGGGATCAATGGCGAAATAGAGCAGATCAACCGCGAAGTTGATCGCCACAAACATTACCGAGATCATCATCAGATACGCGGCCATCACGGGGATGTCGACGAACTGAATCGCGTTGATGAAAAGCAAACCCAGACCCGGCCATTGGAACACCGTTTCGGTGATGATGGCGAAGGCGATGATGCTGCCAAACTGCATGCCGATGATCGTGACCACCGGAACGAGTGTGTTTTTCAGGGCGTGGCGGAAATTGACCAGCCGTTCGCTGATGCCACGGGCGCGGGCAAACCGGATATAATCCTGCCGCAGCACCTCCAGCATCTCGGCCCGGACGAGCCGCATGATCAGCGTCATCTGGAACAGGGCCAGCGTGATGGACGGCAGGATAAGCGCGCGTCGGCCCGATGGCGTCAGGAAACCCGTGCTCCACCCACCGATCTGGACGACCTCCCCACGCCCGAAAGACGGCAGGACATCCAGGTAAACCGAGAAGAGGTAGATCAGCAGGATACCGATAAGAAATGTCGGCAGTGAGACCCCGATCAGCGACGCAGACATGACCAGATTGGCCAAAAAGCCGTCCCGTCGGATGGCCGTATATACGCCGAACCCTATGCCCAGAATGATCGCGATAAGGCCTGAAACAAATGCCAGTTCCAAGGTGGCCGGCGCGCGTTCCAGCAGGATTTCTACCACCGGTCTGCCCTGGCGATAGCTGACGCCAAGATCACCCTGAAACGCCCCCGTCAGATAGTTCCAATATTGGACAATGAAGGGATCATTCAGCCCCAGAACCTCCCGCAGGCGCTCTATATCTGCGTCGGTCCGCTCCTGGCCAAGCAGGTTATCAATCGGATCGCCCACAAAGCGGAACATCGAAAAGGCCACCAGCCCCACGACAAGCAGGACCAGCAGCGATTGCAGAACGCGGCGGATGGTATAAGCCAACATTACGAAACGGTGGACCGAGTGCCACGCCGCGTCAACAGGGTCAGTTCACTGTGACCCACCGAAGGATAAAGAAGTTATCCGGACGCTGGGTTAGCTCAATATTCGCGCGCGCACCCCAAACCAGAGGTTGAATATAGAGCGGCACATAGGCCTGTTCGTCCGCCAGGATCTGCGTCACCTCGTCGAGCATACCTTGCCGGGTCGGCTCGTCGATCTCGGACTGGATCAACGGCAGCAGTTCGTCGACCCGCGCGTTGGAATAGTCGCCAAAGTTCCAGCTGCCCAGCTTCTTCTCCTCGTTGGGCGTGCTGGCCAGGAAGCGGATAGGATGTTCGGCGTCGAACGTGCCGGGTGACCAGCCGAGCAGGTACATGTCGAAATTGTCTTCCCGCAACTCTGTCCAGTAATTGCGAACCGGCATCGCATCCAGTTCCGCAGTGATCCCGACTTGCGCCAACATCCCGGTGATCGCCTGGCAGACGGCTTCGTCGTTCAGGTAGCGGTCGTTGGGGCATTTCAGGCCGAACGAAAATCCATCCGCGTACCCGGCCTCCGCCAGCAGCGCCTTGGCTTTTTCGGGGTCGAACGCGGGCCGTTCGTTGGCCGTTTCGGAAAAGCCACGCATCGCGGCGCTGACCAGTTGCGTCGCAGGCTCCGCGCTGCCCCGCATGATGGCCTGCAGGATCGCGTTCACATTGACCGCATGCGCCACCGCCTGACGGACGCGCACGTCTTTGAACGGGTTCGGCTCGCCAGCATCATCCGCATATTTCAGCGCCTCGGCCTGGTGTGGAAAACCCAACATGATCACCCGGGCCTCAATACCCTGAATCACCTTCACATCGCCATTCTCGCCCAGTCGCGCGGCATCCTGGATCGGCACCGGGTCGATCATATCAACATCGCCCGACAGCAGCGCCGCAACAGCCGTGGCCGGGTTTCCAATGGGCGTGAACTCAGCCTCGGTGATGTTATGCTCGACCTCACCCCACCAATCGGCGTGGGGTTGCAGTACAGTGCGCAAACCCGGCTCGCGCGCCGTTACTTTGAACGCACCAGTACCGTTGGC
>JBCBGY010000319.1:0-3752 GCA_038526275.1 Pseudomonadota bacterium
CCACCAGAGAAAGGGCCAACCCTAGATCGATGCCGTGGCTCGCGACGCTCGCTCCGCCCTTGAAACCAATCGCAAAGAGCAGATAGAGCGACATGCCCTTGGCGATGGCTTCCGGAAAAGACAGATCGGATCGCGCAAAAGCGGCGGCGACGCCCAAGACGAAGAACAAAATGAGCGGTGACAGCAGATTGGCCAAAGCCAGATCAAATATACTGGACATATTTTTGCTGCCTCACCCCTGCGACGAACCCCTGCCGGGGTGGTATCTAGTACTGGCGCGCCGGTTGCAAACAACTGCTCGGACCATGGGCAAACCCCGGGCCTTTCGCGGCAAGTCGCTGCAACCTACTAGACTCTTTGCATCGCTTGGTTTCTCGTTGAGACGAACACTACGGGGGCGCATATGACATTTCTTCGCACGTTTTCCGCAATCCTGATCGCCGGGCTCAGCGCTCAGACTTCATTGGCAGATGGCCATTGCGCAGCAGGCAAAACCCTTGAGGAGGGAAAGCTGACCTTCGCAACGGGCAATCCGGCTTACTTTCCGTGGGTCTTGGACGACACACCAGAAGCGGGAGAAGGGTTTGAGGCTGCTGTCGCCTATGCCGTTGCCGCAGAAATGGGGTTTGACGCTGAATCCGTGGTTTGGGTGAGGTCTGGTTTTGACGAATCCATTCAACCAGGTGCAAAAAACTTTGACCTGAACTTGCAGCAATTTTCGATCACCGAAGATCGAGACAAGATCGTCGATTTCTCGGCACCCTATTACGCATCGGCTATGGCGGTTCTGACGACCCAGTCGGTTGTAGATGCAGGCGCTGCGCCAACACTGGAATCCCTCAAGACCTTGAAATGGGGCGCCGATGCCAACACCACCGCTGTTCCGATGCTGACGGACCTTGTTGCCCCAGACAGCGATCCCTTGCTCTACAATGACAATACCGACGTTACCGCCGCTATGCAGGCTGGCCAGATTGATGCGGCCCTGTTCGACCTGCCCACAGCCCTGTACCTGTCGGCTGTGGTGGTCGAAAACGGAGTGATCCTGGGCCAATTTCCTGCGGATCGAACGGAAAACCCGGACCAGTTCGGCATGTTGATGGAAGAAGGGTCTGAACTGAAAGCGTGTGTGGACGCGGCTATCGAAGCACTGACCGCGAATGGAAAGCTATCCGAAATCGAGGCCAGTTGGCTGTCTGAAACAACCGGCGTACCGGTTATCGAGTAGTGGCAGAGGGACCGGCGGGGCTGACCCGCCGCCAGGCCTATGAGCGTCGACTAAAGCGGCGGTCACTGACGACGGCTGGGCTTTCTACCTTGGGCGTGGTGTCTGCCATCGTCCTTTTGGTCCCTTTGGCACCGGGTTGGGACAGGGTGAAGACCAGCTTTTTCAATGGCGAGGTCTTCGTCAGGACATTCCCTGATCTGCTGCAAGCCTTTCTGCTGGATGTGGCCATCTTCGCTTGGTCTGCACCTCTGATTGCAGCGCTGGGTCTGGCCGTCGCCTTGGCGCGGGACGTTCGGAACCCGGTGCTCTACCCGCTTCGCCTGTTCAGCGCGGTCTACACGGATGTGTTCCGTGGCGTGCCCGTGGTTTTGGTGGTGTATCTCGTCGGTTTTGGCATTCCCGGGCTCGGCCTGCCGCGGCCCTGGAATTCGCCCTATATCTGGGGCACCGTGGCTTTGGTCCTGACCTACTCCGCCTATGTCGCCGAAATCTTCCGATCCGGGATTGAAAGCGTACATCAGTCCCAACGCAACGCGGCCCTTTCACTGGGGCTCAGCATGTCGGATGCGATGCGTTACGTTGTGCTGCCCCAGGCGATACGGCGGGTTATCCCTGCCCAGATGAACATGCTGATCGCACTCCAAAAGGATGTGGCACTTTTGTCCTTCATCGGCCCAGTTGAAATCTTCCGCCAAGCAGGTGTGTTCAAATCGCTGCTGGCGAACTTTACGCCCTATGTAGTCGCCGCAGTGATCTTTCTCGCCATCACCATTCCCGCTACGCGTTTGGCAGACCATTTGATCGCAAAACAGAACCGGGCCCGTACGTGAAACTGCGCTTGGATCATGTGCGCAAGGCGTTTGGGCCGACGACCGTTCTGGATGGGATATCGCTCAACGTGGCAGAGGGCGAGATGGTTTGCCTGATCGGCGCGTCAGGCTCAGGCAAGTCGACGCTCCTGCGCTGCATCAACCTGCTCGAACCAATCGATGACGGGGCGATTTATCTGGATGGCGTGGACATCGCAGAGCCTGCCTTGGATCCGCAGCCCATTCGCCAACGGATCGGCATGGTCTTTCAGTCCTACAACCTTTTCCCGCACATGACGGCAGAGCAAAATGTCCTGCTCGCTCCACACCGGGTCTATGGCACCCCACGCGAACAGTTGCGCCCGCAGATCACCGGCCTGTTCCAACGGTTCGGATTGGAGGACCGGATGGACCGCTACCCCGATCAGCTTTCCGGCGGTCAGCAGCAACGGGTCGCCATTATTCGCGCTTTGGCGATGCATCCCGAGATCATGCTGTTTGACGAAGTCACCTCCGCGCTGGACCCCGAACTGGTGGGCGAGGTGCTGCAAGTCCTGCGCACGCTAAAACAGGAAGGGATGACAATGGTGTTGGCCACCCACGAAATGGCCTTCGCCCGGGATGTGGCCGACCGGATCTGTTTTCTGGATCAGGGTCAAATTCTGGAAGAGGGGCCACCCAATCAGATCTTCCAGGACCCCCAACAAAAACGCACCAAAGACTTTCTCCGTCGCGTCCGGCACCATTAGTTTCGAAAGAGCAAACGTTCGCTCGACCAAGCGTCAATTACCGTAAGCTGACCAAAAAATATGCGATTGATCGTGGGGTGCTCTGATAGTGCGCAATCTCCATCACGATTGCCCCTTTCTTCACCCCTCCAACCCACTTGCCGACTAGTATCTCAGCGAGTCGACCGGCCTCAATGGTGCATTCTTCAACCATTAGGGGCGTGCCATGGGCTTCTTGGATCCACTCTTCAACCTTATTAACGATCTGACCTGGGGATGGGCGCTGGTGCCGATCCTCGTGATCTTTGGTCTGTTTTTTACGATCGCCAGCAACTTCATCCAGTTCCGCTTCTTCAAGCGCATGTTCGGCGTCCTAACTGGGGACGAGCACTCCGACCCCACGAAGATCAGCGCGCGGCAGGCCCTATTCGTCTCGGTCGGCGGGCGCGTCGGGGGCGGCAACATCGCCGGTGTGGCTGTGGCCATCACGGCTGGTGGGCCGGGCGCTGTCTTCTGGATGTGGATGATCGCTTTGGTGGGGATGTGCACCGCGCTGATCGAAGCTACCCTCGCCCAGACCTACAAAAGTAAAACGCCCGAAGGTAGTTATCGCGGCGGCCCGGCCCAAACCATCATGCGTGGCCTGGGTGAGAAATACCGTTGGCTGGCCGTCACCTACGCGATCTGCCTGATTGCATCTTTTGCCATCGGCTTTAACGCGTTCCAAGGCAACACAGTTGCGGGCGCGGCGCTCGACAGTATGAGTATTCCGCGCGTCTATACCGGGGTCTTCCTGGCCATCGTGACAGCGCTGATCATTTTCGGGGGCATCCATCGGATCGCCAAAGCGGCAGATCTGATCATTCCCGTTATGGCCTTGGGTTACATCGCCATGGCGCTGCTGGTGATCCTGCTCAACCTCTTCAGTCTGCCCGCTGTGATCTGGGACATCGTCGCCAACGCGTTCGGGTTCCGCGAAGCGGTTGC
>JBCBGY010000320.1:0-3735 GCA_038526275.1 Pseudomonadota bacterium
GAACCGAACCATTCAACGCGCAGCACCGTCGGTGTAGACATGCGGGTCACAAGGCGAACGTCCGCCGCGATCGCATGTGAACTGCGAGAGGCCATGCCGGGACGCCGCGTCCAGTGACGGGCGCGTGAAGGTGAAGTCGGTTGCAGCCGCCGTCGCGTGGCAGGACAGGCAGGAGGCCTGCGGCCGCGTTTCGAAACGCTCTTCGCCTGCGCCGGAAAAGGAACCGTACTGCCACTTGCCAGCCACCTTTTGCTTGTGGAACACGGTCCCGACTTCGCCCGGCGTGTAGTAGGATTCCATGAGAATGCGGGTGCCATCCGGGAGAGGCTCGCCCGGACGCAATTCAGCGAGTGTCCCCGGTGTGACGAGCATTCGGCGGTAGGTGCCGTTCGGGCGGTCGACCTGGGCGTAGGTAACATAGGTCTCGCCGTATCGGTCCGTCTCGGGAAGTCCGGTGGCAGCAACACCGGCCATTCCGAACCCGATTGCGGCAAGCGCGATGCCTGTTCGTGTCATCGAGCCCTACCATTGGGCCTCGCCCAATTTAGAGCGAACAAGGCGCGTTTCTTCGTCATTTCGGGACCTTCGTCAAGAAGTGCACGCCTCGCGGCGCCGGTATAGCTTCGCCAACCCTGGCAAATGGCTCAGCGGCATCAGGTGCAAAGGACCAGAATGCAATTTGCCCGGGTCCGGCATCCGGTCCCTGGAAGCTGGTGACCGCAACGTGACGCCCGTCATTGTCGAAGACGATGCCCTGCGGCAGCGTCACGTTGTTCAGACGCGTGATGCCCTTCATCTCGACCGCGCCCGTCTCACCTTCGAAGGCGAGGACCGTCAACTCGCTGTAATCGGTGTGGCCCGGATGATCCTTCGGCAACCACGATGCGACCATGTTCAGACCGACGACATGCCTGCCGTCCGGAGAGATCGCAAAATTCTCTACATAGCCCATCCCGAACGGCGCGACGGCAGCCACTGCATGCTGAATCGGATCACTCTCGTAGGTCGGAGATCGGTCATTGGCGCGGCGGGGCACGGAATCGGGCTCGTTATTGTCGTCAAAACTGACCACGGTGAGGAGGCTGCTGGTGCGGCCATAGCCAAGCTGTGCGAGATCGCCGGTGATGTTAATCGTAGTGGCGAGGAAATACCTCCCGTCCGCGGTCCACTGCCCCTTGCCCGGAAGCGGCGCGGTGGAGATCGGCGCGCCCCATGGTTCCAGCGCATCATTTGTGTATCGGAAGAAGCCGATCTTGGCCGCCCCGCCGAGTGTAACGGCCGCGAAATCTCCGGACGGGTGCCACTTGATCTCCGGAACGAAGGTGGTTTCCAGGTCTTCGATCCCGAGATCTTGCACGGTTGGGTCGCCGAGCCGCCCGTCCTCAAGTGGATAAAGCGCAATCTGTCCCAAGGCCGCATAGGTCACTGCGACCACGTCTCCAGACGGATGGATGTCGATGGCGGTCGGCGGACCCGCGGCTTCGACCGTTTGTCGCACGGTCGGATTGGCGCGGTCGGACAAGTCCACGACCGTCAGCGTATTGCCTTGCTCGATTTCGCTGAATATGCGCGCGTCTTCGTCCGGCTGTGCGAAGGGCTCAGTCGAGATGGCGGTTTGGCCATCACCTGTCACGGCGAGCACATTCGGCCAAGTCGCGACCGAGTTGGACACGGTAACATCGCTCCGTGCCCATGTGCCGTCTTCGGCGCGGCTCAAAACGCTTAGAAGATCCGGCTCGCGAGGGCCAAGCAGGCCGTTGATGTATCCCGTGGCGACCATGGCGCCGTCAGAGAGCGCTATCAGGTCGGCGCTTGCAAATGGAGCATCCTGGGCGGCACCGAGCGATGGCGACACCAGAAGGCCGAGGGCAAGGATGGCCGTTATGCGGCGGACGGATTGGACATCGGACCTGAGCGGCTCCTCGGCTTTCTGCAGTGGCGCCATTCCGGGCAGGAGGGCGCCGTGGCGCGCTCCCAAAGCATCTTCCTGACCAAGATTGTGTTTGTCGGCAGGCGCCTTGCCACGCCCATGTGCAGTACCCATGTCGCGCATCCTTTCATTCGGCCCAGGGGTAGGTGCGGGCCGATATGCTACCTTCCAGCATAGCGGGAAGCAGGAGCGTGTTGTCATATGCCGCAATATCGGCAAGTCCGGCAGAGTACTCCGCCGATAGCGTGGTGCTTCCGTCCGTATCGACCTCAAAGAGCTGTCCCGTGATCCAGTCGTTGACGAGAAGCATGTCTCCAATCCGCACGACGCCATCGAGGTTTCCAAGGTGCGGGACGATGGTGCTGATCGCCTTCGTTTCAAGATCGACCGAGAGCAAGGCGCCTGGCTCTTCCGTCGAAAAATCGTCGCGCATCCCTTGCCCCCACGACCCGACGACAAGCCGTGTTTCCTCCAGCAAAAGCCCATTGGGATGCGCCAGATTCGCATCTTCAAGCCAGATCGACATGTCGCCCTCCTGATACTGCCAGATCTGGTTGCCCATGAGATCGCTTACATAAACTTGTTCGCCGTCCGATGTGATGTCGTTGAGAAACACGGCGCCCGGGACATCGAGGCTGCGGATAAGGGTCCCGGCCTCGAGATCGATCTCATGTAAACGAGTCAGATCGGCGACAAGGAGCGTGGTGCCGACGATGGCCATGCCCTTCGGTGCATCCAGCCCCGTGATCCACTCCCTCTGCAAGATCTCACCGTCCGGCGACAGAAGGGCCAGATGACCGTTTCCATCTGCGTCTCCGGGATGTCCGACCATGACGCTCACAATGATGCGGTCATGCGTTGCGTCAAAAATGGCGCTTTCCGGCATATCGAACGACCCGGCGGTCCAGTTTACCGGATCGGCCAACAAAGGGGACGCCAGACCAAGCACAGCCGTCGTGACTGATGTGAGGATGTGTTTCATAGGTTGCTCCTGTGTGTCGAAGCAACCAGTAATATTCAGATACGGGTGTCGCTATGTTGCCTTTTTTGGTATCGAAAAATGATACTTTTTTGCCGTTTTAGC
Source organism: Pseudomonadota bacterium (assembly GCA_038526275.1). Taxonomy (GTDB): domain Bacteria; phylum Pseudomonadota; class Alphaproteobacteria; order Rhodobacterales; family Rhodobacteraceae; genus 188UL27-1. The sequence goes on from JBCBGY010000320.1 coordinate 3,015, forward strand.
ATTATGAGGACGCCATGCAGGCAGAACTTTTCGAGCTTCTGAAGTCCATTCTGAAGGCGCGCGGAATGACCTATGCGGATTTGGCCAGACAGTTGGCGCTGTCAGAACCGACCATCAAGCGCCTCTTTGCAGAGCAGGACTGCAAGCTCAGCCGCATGAACGAGATTTGCACGGCGCTTGACCTTACCCTTGATGATCTGGTGGCGGAGGCAAACCGTGTCGAAGTGCGACCGACCCAGCTTACGGGTGTGCAGGAGGCAAGACTTGCCGAGGATCGACCGGCCTTTAGCCTTTTTATTTTGCTGCTGGACGGGATGCCACTTGAAGCGATCCAGGAACTGTATCGTCTGGCGGACCTCAGGATCTTCGAACTCGGGACAACACTCGAAAGACTGGGTCTTGCCGAGGTGATGCCCGGCAATCGTGTTCGCCTGACCCTGCAAGGTCCTGTGGAGTTCCGTCGCGACGGCCCGCTGCACCAGACCCTTGTAAAGCTGAACATGGATTTTCTCCGGAACACCTTCCTCGCACAGGATACGGATCATTCCGCATATTTGACGCAAACACGTCGTATGACACGGAAAACAGCACAGCACATCCTGGCGCGTCTTCGCGATGTCCAAACAGAGCTGGCAAATCTGGCGCGTAGAGATCAACTCACCCAAGCGAATGAACTTCGCAGCTACAAGCTTGGAATTGCGCTTTCTCCTGTTGATTTTTC
>JBCBGY010000321.1:0-3695 GCA_038526275.1 Pseudomonadota bacterium
CCGTTATCGAACAGCAAAAGGTTGGCGTTAATCTGAGCCGAGGCGTCTAATTCGTCCAAGTCGGTATTTTTGGACGCCGCCGCGGCAAAACTGATGATCGGCCGAAGGGCGGCGACCGCTTGCGCCACACCTTCATCGGCAGCCCGCAGCAAGGCCCGGTTCTGATCGAGCAGGTGCGAATGGCGGTAAGCCGTGATGAGGGCATCGGTCAGGCTTTCCGCCGCAGCGTTAATCGGCGTTACAGCGCACACTGCCGCGACAGCGATGCCCTGCATAAACTTCGACAAGCCCATTCCAGGCCTCCTCAACTGTTCCCGCTTGCCAACGCGTAAGGGCCAGCGCGATTATTGTTGTAAGGCGTGTTTACAGAGCAAAGGCGCGCGGCGCTGAGAATCCGGGCAGCGCCGGCGCACCTGCGTTGAACGCAAACCGCCAATCCACGCCACCGTCGATCTTATGGCCGATCTTGACAACCCCCAGCGAATCTTCAGCGAAAAGTGCGGCAATGCGGCCACCATCTTTGACCTGATCAAGCAACTGCTCTGGCACGATTTCCACGGCGCCCTCGATGATCATCACGTCATACGGTCCGTGCTTTGGCGCGCCTTCCGTCAAGGGTGCCTCAATGACCGCAACATTGTCTGCGTTGATGGAGAGCAGGGTTTCCTCGGCAGTTTTGGCCAGATCAGCTTCTTCCTCTACCGCTACGACCGCGTCTGCGAGGCGGGCGAGGATGGCGGTGCCGTAGCCCAGCCCTGCCCCCACATGCAAAACCACATGGTCTGGTTGCGGGTTGAGGTCATTCAGCATTTTGGCCAGGGTGCGCGGCTCCAAAATGACCCGATCGGCCGTCAGATGCAGATTCTCCCCGACATAGGCGGCCTCCTGACGCGCATCCGGCACAAACCGTTCCCGAGGCACATGAAGCATGGCCTCAATAATGGGGAACTTAGTGACGTCAGAGGGACGGACTTGTGTGTCGACCATGTTGCGGCGACGGCTTTCGAAGACATCCATAGTGGTTCAGCCTGCGGAGTTTCCTGATTGTGCGGGTGTCGCACAGGGTCTGCCGTATGACAACTGCGTGTGCGGTCGCATGCCAAGGCGCTATTGGCTCAATTCTTCTTTACCTTGATGCAAGCCGTTCATAATTTTCGCATGTATCGGGCGCTACGGCGCGGCCTAGGGCACGTTTTGACAATCGAGGTGACAGCATGTTGCGACTTTTGGGGATTACCATTCTCTTCCTGTTCGGCTTGGTTCAGCTGGCCCAGGCATCGGACCGGATCGCTTTGGTTGTCGGGATGAGCCAATATCAGGCGATCCAACCTCTGGATAACACGCGCCGCGATGCTGAAGGCGTATCCGAGACACTCGAAAAGATCGGTTTTGAGGTGATTACCTCAATCGATGCCAGTCAGGCGGACTTGCTGGCCACAATGGAAGATTTCCAGTTTCAGGCCGAAACCGCTGATCTTGCACTGATTTACTTTGCCGGCCACGGCGTGGAAGTGGACGGCGTGAACTACATGGTGCCGGTTGATGCGGCACCCCGGCAAGATGGTGACATCCAAAAGCAATCCGTGTCGCTGAAGCAGTTTCTGGAAACTGTAGACTCCGCCCGACGCATGCGCGTTGTGATCCTTGATTCCTGCCGCGACAATCCATTCGACGCTGCTTTGTCGCAGTCGGCGGCTCCGTCACTGGGCTCGGAAACCACCGGCGGGGGTCTTGCGCCAGCCTCCCCTGACCGAGGCACATTGGTGGCCTTCGCGGCGCGGGACGGGCAAGTTGCCTTCGACGGCGCTGGCGATCACAGCCCCTTTGCCGAGGCACTGATGCGGCACATGCAGACGCCTGGCTTGGAAATCGGTCTGATGTTCCGGCAGGTCCGTGATGAAGTCTTACGCAAGACCAGAAACCTGCAAGAACCCCATACCTATGGCTCGCTTTCGGGTGCGCCCTTTTACCTGGCTGGGCCGGCCGAAGGTGAAGAGCCGTTCTTTACGGTAGAAGACCGCACCATCGCCTGGGCGAAGCTTCGGCCCGAACAGGAACGGCAACTCGCCGTGCTGGCTGACCGCGGCGACACAAGATCCATGCTTGGCCTGGCTTACATGCGACTTAACCCGGAAGCTCAATCCTTTGCGCCGAATGAGGCCGTGTCCTTGCTGCAGCGGGCCGCTGATGCTGGCAGCCCGGAAGCACAGTACGAACTGGCCAAACTTTACGAAAAAGGGATCGGTGTCGAAACCGCGCCGGAGCGCGCGTTGGAATTATTCAAAGCCGCCGCAGCACAGGATTTTGCAGATGCCATCAACGATCTGGGCTTCATGTATTATCAGGGGCTTTTGGGGCTGCGCGAAGACCCAGATGAAGCGCTTCGGCTATTTGCCCGCGCCGCGGATCTGCGACATCCGCAGGCCCAGTTCAATTATGCGGCCCTGATCGATGACGGACTGATCGAAGGCAAGGGCGCAAAAGACTCAGCAGGTTATCTCTACGCCGCGCTGAGATCCGGCAGCGCCGACGTCCTAGACATTCTGACAGAACGCCCGACCATGTTCAAAGACGCCACGCGACGGGCGCTCCAGGGCCTGCTGCAGGAGAAAGGGTTCTATGCCGGCGCCATCGATGGGGACTTCGGCCCTGGCACGCAGCGCGGCCTAAGTGCAGCCTACGGCGATAGCTCTGACGGCTGAAGATTGGCCCCGATTGGGGGTATGAAAAATCTGGTGAAATAGTGTGGGCCTGCTACACTCCATGTAGTGGGCCAAATTCATTTTTTATTTTCCTTTTCAACTCGGCTCACATCTACCCACTTGGAGATAGATATGAAGACCAAGTTCTTGATTCCCTTGCTCTCAACCCTCCCCCTTGTTCTTGGCCTTGACGGGGCGCTCACCCCAGCCAATGCCCGGGCCGTTTCGCCCTGGACGCTGCCGCCAAGCCAGGAACTGGCGCCGATCCCGGTCGAAGGGCACTACGGAGGCGAAGATCTCAGCGACGATAGTGAAGGCAGTGATGCCCGCACGATTTTTGCTTCATCCCTTCCCTTGGATTTGGAACGGACAAACCTGATCATCCGGATGATCGAAGATGCGTCAGACAGATGCGATCGGGTTATCAATATCTACCAGATCGACTGCGTCCGGTCTGAATATAGCCGGATCTCAAAGTTGCTACCGTCGAGTGGCGCTTATTCAGATGTTCAGGAGGCGATGGCCGATGCGGCGCGCGATCTCGAACGGCTGGTTCGAGCGACCCGCGACCGCGATCAGCGACGCGCTCGGGTCCGTTTGCCGGCAAGGCCGACCGATCCAAGAAATCGAAACGCGCGTTTGCGGCCAACCAGCCCCCAAATGTTGGGTCGCGCTCAAGCCCAGGCTGCAGCCATCATCGACGAAGCGCGGACTCAACTGATCCGGGCTGCCGCCAACTCGGACAAGCGCAAAACGCATTTCCAAAAAGTGGCGCAGGCCATGAATTCAAGCAAAGTGCTCTTGCGTTCTTGATCCTAACGGGCCGCGCCGCCAACCCGTGCGGCCCCACTCTCAGACGGTTCGCTTGGCGGCGGCGGCGCCAAATCAGCTTGCGCTAGTCCTGGAGTTGGGCTAGCCACTCTTGGCCACGAAGGCTCAGGCGAGTTGGCGGAGTGGTGACGCAGCGGATTGCAAATCCGTGTACACCGGTTC
>JBCBGY010000322.1:0-3638 GCA_038526275.1 Pseudomonadota bacterium
CCATGACCCATGTGCCAAGGATTGCCGCTAGACCGAATGCGGAGAGGCCGATGCCAAACGCTCCGGCGTCTATCATGTAGACTTGTCGGATGACGGGAACGAGAACGACGAGCAAGGCTGCGAACGCGAGATTCCAGAAGACTGCACAAAGCGAAATCGGCAGCAGAAGCCGGTGGCGAAGAACGTAGGCACCTCCTTCAACGATCCGCTTGAAGACATGGGAACTGGCAGGCGGCCGCATTTCAACCGCCGGGAGCGTGCAAGTAAAACCCAACGCCAGCAATGATGAGATCACCGAAATCGCTATGATCAAGATTGGCGAAACGACGGTGAAGTAGAGGCCAATCAGAAGCGGCCCAATGAAGGACGCGATTGCTCGCGGGACTTCTATCGTCGCGTTTGCTTTTGCGAGACCTTCGCGTGCAGAAATCTTGGGCAAAATAGAGAGAGCCGAAAGGACAAAGAGGACAACACCAAAACCCGCGATGGTCACGCCCGCACCGAAGACGAGGATTCTGTCGAGCATGATGGCGACGAGTGCTCCAGTGAATCCGATCAGGGAGACGAGACTCGCTGCTATGGTCAGGTTTCGCTGCTGGACGCTGTCAACCAGTATGCCGAAGGGGATGGACCCTACGAGATGGGCCATCGACTGGCACGCCACGAGGATACCAATGACTTCCGGGGATGCGCCGAAAACAAGCGCGGCGATCAACGGGACCGAAACGAGCGCGACTTGGTCAGACAAATGCACACCGTAGGCAGCTCCAGTCAGTCGGGCAATTGTCTGCAATTCACTACTCCGTGGAAGCTTTCTTTGGCCTCTACATGGCGTTGCTCACCCGTATCTGACGATCCGATTCATGCGGAATGGCTATGAAAAAGCCGACGAACATGGACTGTGCAGCATTCGGCAAAAAAGGCTCTCCGGGCCCATCCGCCGCGTGTTTCGCGAACGGCGGGATTAGGGGGTGTGTCATGCACTGCGGCGCATCTGAATTGGAAAGACGCTGAACGGAGCATCATTTCGTTACGTCTGCGCCAAAGCCCGCTTTCGAAAACGCGCTACTCTTCGGGAAAGCGTGAGGTGATCCGCTACTGGGTGTCCCACGGCACATCGGAAGGCAGGCCTGAGGCCCGCCCGTCCACAGAGTTTAGAGTTATTCAGTTGAGCGCCTTAAGGTTCTTGAGGCCGAGTTCATAGGTCTTGCCGAGCATACGATCCATGAACAGTCCGAAGATGCGGAAGACGGGATTGAAGCCCATGTCGGACGTGACAGTCCATGTCACCTGCGATTTAGTGCCATCAACTTTGGCTTCGATTGTTTGAACCGGCTTGCCCATTGCACCGAGGTCAATGAGGTGTGTGACACGTGTGGCCGTCACCTCGGTCACGGTCTGCGTGCCTTTGCCTTCCTTGCCTTCAAAGCGGAAACCGGAGCCAACGCCCGCTGCCGGGCCGAAGGGCGTGATGTGCAGGTCTGGGTCTGTTGTGCAGTAGGGGTTAAAGGTCTGGAATCCTTCAGTGCTGGCGACACGGGCAATTACGTCCTCAGGGCACAAATCCACATGTGCCTGACGGGTGACGACAACCTTGCGGGGCAAGAGCAGTGCGACAACAGCCATAGCCGCGATAACGGCGGTGATTGTGTAAATCATGGTCATTGGTCTGTTCCTTCTATCAGCCAATAGGAGGAATTTTCCCTCCCCTATGACCACACGACGAAGTGAGACGCCGCCAATCGACACATCACGACATCCTTTTTTGCAATTCGGCGAGTTTTTTCTCTAGCCACAGTTCGGACGGGTGATCGGTGCAACGCGAAAGGGCCTCTGCATAGGCTTCTGCGGCGTCTGCAGTCCGGTCGAGTTCTGATAGACAATGGGCGCGCACAGCATGAAACGGTTGGTAGTCGTCTAGCCCGTCAAACTCGATGAGATCCAACATCTTAAGCCCTTCTGCGGGGCCGACATCCTCAGCCACCACGGCTGCACGACTGACCGCACCGCCAATGGACGGATAGGAGTGCATTAGTCCTTGATAGAGTTGTGACAGCGCCCGCCAGTCGGTTTTGCCGGTGACAGATCGTGCGGCATGTACGGCCTGAATGGCTGCCTCCATCTGAAACCGTCCGGGCATGGCTTTGGGTGCGCGTTTCAACGCGGCTTGGGTAAGAAGGCTTACCGCGCGTTCGATCAGCTTACTATCCCAAAGATCGACATCCTGTTCCGGCACAGGAACTAGAACACCATCTTTCAGGCGCGCGTCCCGCCGTGCTTCGATGAAGCCAATGAGGGCCGCGAGGCCAAGGGTCTCAGGGTTATCGGGGGCCAGTTCGGCCAAGATGGCTGACAGAAAGAAGGCCTCGTGGCTCAGATCGCCGTCCCCTTCGAACCAATCTACCGCGTAGGCGCCGTATACCGCTTCCAGGACAGCGCTCATGCGTTCTGGATAGGCTTCCGGCTCTGGTACGGTGAAGGGGATGCCCGCCGATTTTATCTTTTTTTTCGCCCGGACAAGCCGCTGCGCCATTGTCGACGGATTGATCAAAAAGGCCTTGGCGATTTGCTCCGCATCCAGCCCCAGAACTGTCTGAAGCATTAACGGTGTTCGGATACCTTCATCAAGCGCCGGGTGAGCGCACACGAAGAGAAGCTTCAACCGTTCATCCAGCGGCGCGTCTTCAGCTTCGATTGCTTGTGTGTCGGCCATGTCATTTGCCTCATCTGTGATGACCAAACGGGCATCTTTGCGGGCTTGGTCGATGCGTCTGTTTTTAGCCACGGTTAGAAGCCAGGCCTCCGGTTTCTCGGGGATGCCCCGTACGGGCCATGTCTTTAGAGCGGCCACAAAAGCATCGGAAAGCGCGTCTTCGGCTGCGATGATGTCGCCTGACCGGCTGGCCAGCATGGCAACGAGTTTGCCGTAGGCGGCGCGGGCGACATCTTCCGCCCGCGCCTGTGCGTCTGTTTTGCTCACGCGCTGCCCATTGCGGATGCGCGGACTTCAACCTTGCCGTAGTGGACCGCCGGACATTTCTCGGCCCATGAGAGCGCTTCATCGAGGTTCTCGACATTGATGGCAAAGAAGCCGCCAAGCGTTTCCTTGGTTTCGGCGAATGGCCCGTCCTGAACCCGCTTTTCGCCGCCAGCCAAGGTGATGGTCGTCGCGGTCTCAGCCGGATGCAACCAGTCGGTGTCGATAAAAACTCCAGCTTCCTGCAAAGCCCCAATGTACTCCCCGAAGACTTTCTTGGATTCAGCCCAGTCCTCTTCGGTCATGCCGGCAGCCATTGCGGGATCGGAATAAAGAAGAAACGTGTAACGCATTGTTTTGTTTCCTTGTTCGTTGGTCGTTTGGTTGATGGGATTAAGCGGCCACGTCAGCGATGTTGGCAAGGCCAAGCTCAAAGTTTGGACCGATCATATCATCCATGAAGAGTCCCATGACACGGAAGACCGGGTTCATTCCCAAATCCATGTTCATGCTCCAGGTAACCTCGGTCGCGCCATCGACGGCCACGGCAGAAATCGCCTGGGTCGGCTGGCCCAGTGGCCCGAGATCAAGGTCAAATATCACCCGATCGGAGGTTACAGCCGCCACGGTTTGCTGTCCTGCACCGTCCTTGCTTTCGAAT
>JBCBGY010000323.1:0-3621 GCA_038526275.1 Pseudomonadota bacterium
GGAAACCGATTCCAAGGAATGTCGCAACCGCGCAATGACCCTAGTGCGTTGGCATTTTTCAGGCGTTGATGCCTGGCGGACCGGTCCCGAAAGTCCCGATCCGAAGAGACCCGCATCTGCCTCTTCTCTCCTGATATGAACGCTTACTTCGACATGCTCTGGGGGGCCATGGCGGCACATGCTCCGGCCCGAAATCCCAGCGCAACGGCGGTGAGCAGACCGTTGCCGGAAAGATAACCGCTTTTGTCCGGGCCAGAGACTCCGCAGGCCGCACCTCCTCCGGCGAAAAGGTTGGTGCAGGTAGACCCGTCCAGTCGCAAGACACGGGCCTGATCGTCGACGAGAAGCCCGCCTTGGGTGTGAAACAACGCGCCGGTGACTTTGACGGCATAGTACGGCGGTTCCAACGGCGGTTTGTCCGAAAATCGGCGGCCAAACGGGTCGGCGCGATCCGTCCGCGACAGTTCCCTTAGCTCGGCCAGTTCGTTTTGAAGCGCATCGGCTGGCAGTCCCGACTTGACGGCCAGGTCCTTCAGACTGTCGGCGCAGATGATTGCGCCGGACTGACTTGCGCCAACATAATCGGGAAAACCCAGCGCAAAGTCGTGGATGCGGGCATCGTAGATGTTCCAGGCCAGCCCTTGGGGCTGTGCCAAAACGCTTGCCGCCTGTTCGGAATAGCCGCCATCTTCGTTGGAAAAGCGCTGCCCGTTCAGGTTTACCTGAATGCCGCCTTCCATCATGATCGCCCAGGTGATCAGGATATTGTGCGGATGGGCGACGGAACCGTGGCCTTGATATCCACTCAGATGGGCTGTTGCGGCCCCCATTTCCTTACCCCACAGCACCGCATCCCCTTGGTTTCCGGCATGGCCGTAATAGAGACCGTTGGCGATTTCTGGGATGTGCTGACCGACCATGCTCGCGTTCCCACCATAGCCGTTGCATGCGAGGATGAGCGCCTTACACCCAAGCTGTTCCAACTGCCCCCCCGGACGGGAGAAGGTGAGGCCAGAGACACAGTCGTTTTGGTCAAGGTGAAGCGTGGTGGCCTGAGCGTCGCAGACAATCGTGACACCAGCGGCCGAAGCCGATTGCAGCAGGCGCGTCATCAACGCCTCGCCGGTCTTTTCGGGCACGGCGTGCATCCGGTGTCGGGTGTGGCCGGGATATAGGAAATCGTCAAGCACGATCCATTCGAGCCCATGGGCGTCCGCAAGCCATTCCAGTGCAGGGCCGATCGTTTTGGCGACCAATTTGGTCAGTGCAGCCTGCGACTGGTTCCCGGATTTGCGCTGAATGTCGTCGGCAAAGCGCACAGGATCATCGTCATCAACACCGATGGACCGTTGAAACCGGGTGCCTGGTGCCGGGATGAACCCGGACGACATGGCGGTGGATCCGCTGGGGGTGGGGTCCCTTTCCAACACAACGACATCCGCCCCTTCGGATCGTGCTTTGAGGGCCGCCACCAGCCCGCAGGCACCTGCACCCACAATCGCCACATCGGTCGTGATCTCAAAATCAGGGCACGCGCCACGGGTGATCCTGGGTGGCATCGCTAGCCTCGGATCAAGTCCGCGGCTTCGGCACAAGTCAGCAGGCGGGTAATGGTGCCAAGATCGGCAATCGCTGCATCATGGGCCGCCTCAGAAAACGCCGCGCAGCCGTCCGACAGTACGGACACCGCGAAATCCCGAACATGGGCGTCGCGCACGGTTGAGGCCACACCGCCATTGGTGACGATGCCACAAACGAACAGTGCTTCGATCCCGGCCTTGCGCAGCACCCACTCCATGCGTGTCATGTAAAACGCTGAATAAGCGACCTTTTCAACGCTCAGATCGGCGGGTTGCAGTGGGTCAACCAGCGTGTTGCCCCAACTTCCGGGGCTAAAGTCCCCTTTGCCGAGGAAAGGTCGCAGCTTTTTCAGATGTGGCGAAATGAAAGGCTCTCCCCCCTTGCCAGGCACTAAAGTGAACTGGGTCGACACGACCCAGCCGCCCTTCTCACGCAGCGCATTGGCGACCGGCAAAACACGTTCGGGCAGGGCGGCGATGGCGCTGCTCGTTTGCCCGCCGCGCGCATATGCACCGTCCGGGTGTAGAAAGTCGTTCTGCAGATCTACGATCAGTAGGGCGGTCTTGGTCCAGTCGGTCATTTGTCCTCGTCGCGCGTGATCACCAGGTTGCCAAAGTTGTCGACGCGGGCCTTCAGACCCGGATCAACGAAGATGGTGGTGTCGGGTTGTTCCAGAAGCGCGGGACCGATGACAGTTTCACCCACGGCCAGAGCCAACCGGTCATATCGGGGTGTGTCATGCTGGGTGCCGTGGGCGTAGACTTGGCGATAGCCCAGCAAGCAAGCCTCCAAGCTTTGCCTCTCGTTGGGTGCGAAGGACCGCATATCAATGTCGGGCCGCTGTCCGATGACCGTCACACGGTAGTTCATCACGCGTTTTGGAATGTCCGCCAAGAGCCGCCCATAGGCCGCCTGGTATGCCGTGTCGAAAGCGTCTGCGATTGCAGTCAGGTCCGTGGGCAGTTCAATCGGGACGGCCACGGAATGGGTTTGGCCAAGATAGAGCATATCCAGTTCAAACCGGGTTTCTATGCTGTCAAACGAAACGTCAGTGGCTTGCAACATGCGGGTCAGGTCATCGGCCACTTGACGCATGTCGCCCGCCAGATCGTCCAGATCCATGCTTTCCAGCATTGCATTGACCGTCTGCACCCGGTCATGGCGCATGTCGGCCACGACGCACCCGAGCGCCGACGTGATACCGGGAAACCGTGGTACAAGCGCCCCCTGCAAACCCACTTCTTTGATCAGGGCGCCGGTATGCAGACTGCCGCCGCCGCCAAACGGCATAGCCGCGAATTTCGCCGGATCATGGCCCTGCTCGATAGAAACCAGGCGAATGGCCCCGGCCATCTTTGCGTTCGCCAGCTTCAGAATGGCCTCCGCAGCCTCTTCCGTGGTCAGGTCGAGCGGCGCGCCGATCATGGTGATGATAGCGTTTCGCGCCGCTTCAACGTCGAGACGGTCGAGCTTGCCCCCTATCGGTCGGTCGGGGTTGATCCGGCCGAGCACCAGGTTGGCGTCCGTCACTGTCGGTTCAGTGGAACCGAGCCCATAGCACACCGGGCCGGGGTCCGATCCGGCAGATTGCGGGCCGACTTGCAGCAGACCGCTTTGGTCGATCCAAGCGATGGACCCACCGCCCGCACCAATTGTGGTGATCTCGATCATCGGCGTGCGGATCACCATGCCGAAGTCGATGGAGGTTTGCGCGGCCAGTGCGGCTTCGCCCTTGGCCACAAGTGAGACATCAAAGGATGTGCCGCCCATGTCGCATGTGATGATGTTCTCAAACCCCGCTGCCGCTGCGATGGCCCGGGCCGCTGTCACCCCCGCCGCAGGGCCTGATAAGGCCGTGCGCACGGGTTTGCTGCGCGTGTCAGACACGCTCATCACACCGCCGTTTGACTGCACGATCAGCAGGTCGCCGCCAAAGCCGCGCGCGGTCAGGCCGCCCTGCAGCTTATCGACATAAGACGATACAAGCGGTTGCAGATAGGCGTTGAGCGTCGCGGTCGAAAGGCGCTCAAACTCGCGAAT
>JBCBGY010000324.1:0-3620 GCA_038526275.1 Pseudomonadota bacterium
GATCGTCGTGTCTTTGCCCGGCATTTCCGTGAGGTCTTTTCGCAAGAATTCGATGCCATGCGCGCCCAGTTGGGTCGGCGCGAAAGCGAAAGCTCCGGCTGGGGGTGGCTCGGCTGGGAGGCTGGAATTTACACGGCGTCCCAATCGATTGGAGCGTTCCTTTCAACCATTGTCTTGGCGTTCGCCTTGGGCATAGGGCGGTCCTTGTTGCCAAACATTTCCGTGCCCAAATGGATGAAAGGCAAGAGCGCGGCGGCGAAGCTGGAAGACGAGATTTCCGAAACCCGCGCCAAGGTGGACCAGGCGCTGGAAGAGATCCGCGTTCAATTGCACGGCGAACTTTACTCGCACGCCTATCGGGGTCAGCCGCCGGGTCAACTGACGGGCATGGACTATGACGCCTGGCCGCTTCCCGAAAATGTGCGCACCCATTTGAACGATAGGACCAGTAGTTCCTGGTGGTAGCGGCATTTGTCCCAAGGGAATTGGCAAAGTCTTAATGCCCCCATGGGATCTTATTTCGGCGAAGGCGCGAGACCCTTGCCCTTCTGCTTGCATATCGCGTGTGTTTTTTGATAACCGGAGCGGTACGGAGAGGTGGCCGAGTGGTCGAAGGCGCACGCCTGGAAAGTGTGTAGGCGGGAAACCGTCTCCAGGGTTCGAATCCCTGTCTCTCCGCCACTAATTTGTTCTGGGGTTCGGCGTTGAGCGAGCGTTCGCGTGGGTGGATGGGGCGGAGCCTCCGGCGGAAGTATTTTGGCCAATAAGAAAGACCAGCTTGGCGAGAGCAGGCTGGAACTCTCGTGTGCCGTCAGGGCTGTTTGGCTATAGAGGCACGGTTTTGGCCGGGAGGTCGGCGGCCCGTAAAGATCACACGAATTGGTAATGGCCACGTGCCAGCGGTTGCCAGGCCCGCCTAGCTTTTGCAACTTGGCGGCATGGAGTTTCTGGCGACCAGTCACAATACCGTCCTTGTGCTCGCATCTTTCGTGGTCGCACTTGCCGCGGGCTTTACGGGGCTGACCCTGACAAAAGACCTGGCCCGACAGACGGTGGCACAGCGCAAGCTGGCCGTGAGCCTGGGCGCCATCGCATTGGGCGGCGGGATCTGGTCTATGCATTTCGTCGCGATGCTGGGCTTGGAGCTTCCGATCCTCTTTTACTATGACGCGGCCTTGACCCTGGCTTCGGCCCTTGTGGCGATCCTGCTGGTCGGTTGCGCCCTGATCGTCCTTCACTTCTTTCCTCGTCGAAAAGAGACGATTGCCTTGGCCGGATCCATCGTGGGTATCGGAATATTGGCGATGCACTATCTCGGCATGGCTGGATTGCAGCTATGCCGGGCGGTCTACACTTTGCCGGGCTTGGCGATTGCCGTGGTCTCTGCCATCGGCCTGTCTATTGCGGCATTCTGGGTGGCCTATGGTTTGGGCAAAAGCCGACGCGTCGTTTTGGGCACCTGCTGTTTCGGCGCGGCTGTGTTCGCGGTCCATTTCGTGGCTATGTTCGGCACCCGGTTCGTTGCAGTACCAGGGCTCAATCAGTTTGGCCCGGTGATCAGTAACCAATCCTTGGCTATCGCTGTCATATTGTCGAGCTTTCTCATTTTCGGGGCGTTTCTTTGGGCCGGTGTCACCTATCTTGTGCCTGCACCCGCTGTATCCAGCGAACCAGCCAACATTGAGGTTGAACCCGAAGAGTCTGCGGTTCCGGTTCAAGCCGATCCTGTGCCCACCCGCATTCCCTGCGAAAAGGATGGGCGAAAGGTGTTTATCGCTCCGGTCGATGTCGCTTTCATCCGGGCGGATGGGCACTATACGCAGGTTTACACGACCGATGGTCGGCTGTTTTGCGTGTGGCCCATTACGGAGGCGACCAAACGGTTGGAGCCCAAAGGGTTCGTCAAGGTCCATCGCAGCTATCTGATCAATCCGGACCAGGTCGCCTCGTTCGAGCGCAGCAAGGACAATGGCAAATGCACCTTCCGGGTGGACAGTCTGCCAGATGTGCCGGTCAGCCGATCCAACCTGAAATCCGTTCAGACGGTTTTGGGGGCATAAGTCTTGGCGCAACTGGTGCGTATATGAGCGCATTTCGTGCAAAACGACTGCTAATCAATCATTTTTGGGAGCCTGGCCGCGAGATTTGAGCACCGTCGTATGCAGCGAGAAGAGTTGCACTAGGGAGGTGAGCAATGATTCCAGCGGCGTTCGATTATTATCGGCCGAAGGATCTACCGGGCGTGATCGCCCTGTTGACAGAGCATGGTGACGATGCCCGCGTGATGGCGGGTGGTCACAGCCTGATCCCCATGATGAAATTGCGGATGGCCGATGTGCCTCACCTGATTGATCTTCAGGATGTGGCGGGCATGGATGGGATCGATGTGAGTGCTGACACCATTCGCATCGGGGCCATGACGACCCAGGCCGACATCGTCGACAATCCTGCGCTGGCGGAGGCCGCCCCGATCCTGCGCGAGGCCGCGTTGCAAATCGCCGATCCCCAGGTGCGCTATATGGGTACTGTCGGCGGTAATGTGGCCAATGGCGATCCGGGCAATGACATGCCGGGCTTGATGCAATGTCTGGACGCGTCCTTCACGCTGTTCGGTCCATCGGGCGAACGTACCGTGGCGGCCCGTCAGTTCTACGAAGCGGCTTACATGACCGACCGTGCGGATGAAGAGGTGCTGACGGCGGTGACCTTCCCGCGCCATAGCGGCGGCTATGCCTACGAAAAGCAAAAGCGGAAAATCGGCGACTATGCAACCGCTGCCGCGGCCGTGCAGATGACCACGGACGGTGGCGCTTGCGCTTCAGCCTCCATCGCCATGACCAACCTGAGCGACACGCCCGTTTGGTCAGAGGCAGCCGGTGCAGCCCTTGTCGGCACTTCGGTCGATGCTGCGGCGGTCAAGTCAGCCGTGGCCGCCATGTTGGGCGACATCAACCCGACCGAAGACAATCGCGGGCCTGTGGCCTTCAAGCGCCACGTGGCTGGCATCATCCTGACCCGCGCCATCGAGCGCGCCTGGTCCCGGGCCTGAGGAGCGGACATGGCAACCAAGATGCACATCAAGATGACGGTGAACGGCAAAGCAGAAGAGTTTCTGGCCGAACCGCGCGAACTGCTGATCTACACCTTGCGGGAGCGGTTGAACCTGACCGGGCCGCATATCGGCTGCGAAACCTCCCATTGCGGGGCCTGTACCGTGACGATCGACGGAAAGTCAGTGAAGGCCTGCACCATGTTCGTGGCGCAAGCCGACGGGGCGGACATCACCACGATCGAAGGGATCGGTGGACCAGACGCGCTGCACCCATTGCAAGAGGCGTTCCGTGAACATCACGGGCTTCAGTGCGGCTACTGCACCCCCGGCATGATCACCCGCGCCGCCAAATTGCTGGAGGAAAACCCGAATCCAACGGAAGAAGAGATCCGCTTTGGCATGGCAGGCAATCTGTGCCGCTGCACGGGCTACCAGAACATCGTCAAATCCATCCTCGCCGCCGCGGCTGAGATGAATGCAGCCAAGGAGGCCGCAGAATGAAGGACGAAGTGACAAGCCGCGAAGAACGCGTCGCCAATCTCAAAGGTATGGGGTGCGAGCGGAAACG
>JBCBGY010000325.1:0-3612 GCA_038526275.1 Pseudomonadota bacterium
ACAGTCTACACGCTGGAATTGACAGGCGATCAGGCGCTCGTCACGTTCAGGTCCGGCGACAGACCGATTGTGGTGAAGATGCCAAAGGATTTTGAGATCACCGAAGGCAGTGAGGCTGCAATCGCCTTTGACCCGTCCAAGGCCTGTTTTTTCTCAACCAGATCGGGGCAGCGCGTCAGGGCCCACGTGCGCCCTTCGTCCATGTCGGCGGAATAAGGTAAAAGGAGTTACGATATCAAATAGTGAACAAGTTCATTCGAAGATCAACAATCTCAGGGAGGAGTAATATGTTGATGAAACTTTTGGTGGGTGCCAGTGCTGTTGCATTGTGTCTATCAGCGGGCGCGTCTTTTGCAGATACCTCGGATAAGCGGATCGCACTGTCTAACAATTACGCCGGAAACAGTTGGCGCCAAGCCATGCTGGCCAGTTGGGAAAAGGTGACGGGTGAGGCTGTCGGGGCAGGTGTTGTGGCAGAAGCCCCGGTCTTCACAACGGCCGAAAACCAGGTGACGGAACAGGCCGCCCAGATCCAGAACATGATCCTTGAAGGTTACGATGCCATCGTCATTAATGCTGCGTCGCCGGATGCGTTGAATGGTGCGGTCAAGCAGGCCTGTGACGCTGGGATTGTGGTTGTATCCTTCGACGGCATCGTGACCGAGCCTTGCGCCTATCGGATCGCGGTGGATTTCCACGCCATGGGCAAGGTTGAGGTCGAGTATCTGGCGACCCGACTGGATGGAGGAAACTTGCTTGAGATCCGTGGCCTGGCCGGTGTTTTCGTCGATGATGAAATCAGCGCAGGCATTCATGCGGGCGTGGCCGAAAACTCCCAGTTCTCTATCGTCGGATCGGTTCATGGCGACTGGGCCCAGGACGTGGCGCAAAAGGCTGTCGCTGGCATTTTGCCGTCGCTGCCCGAAATCGATGCAGTTGTCACCCAGGGTGGCGATGGTTTCGGTGCGGCACAGGCCTTCGCGGCTGCCGGGCGACCTACACCGCTGATCGTCATGGGTAACCGCCATGATGAAATGTTGT
This sequence comes from Pseudomonadota bacterium, assembly GCA_038526275.1. Lineage (GTDB taxonomy): Bacteria > Pseudomonadota > Alphaproteobacteria > Rhodobacterales > Rhodobacteraceae > 188UL27-1. The sequence continues at coordinate 1,042 of JBCBGY010000325.1, forward strand.
GGTGGAAAGAGCAAAAGGACGCAAACGGCTATGAAACCATGTCCGTGTCCATTGCGCCCGGTGTCAGCACACTGGCCTTCTGGGTCGCGCAGATGATCTTAGACGGCAAGGAGGTGCCGCAGGATCTGACCGTGCCTTTCCTGACCATCACCCAAGATACATTGGAGGAGAGCCTCGCCAATACGGAACCGGGCGGTGTCGCCAACGTTGAATATTCGTTGGAAGATGCTCTGGATGTCGTCTCTGGCGGCTAAATAGTGGAGCAATCACGAGGCGCCGGGCGCATGGAAACGGTCGTCGCGCTGGAAGACGTGGCCAAGTATTTCGGCGCCGTGAAAGCGCTCGACGGCGTCACTCTGTCTGTCATGGCGGGCGAATGTCTGGGCCTCGTCGGTCATAACGGTGCCGGCAAATCCACATTGATGAATGTGCTTGCCGGTACGCTCCGCCCGGACCGCGGGATGATCCGGGTCGGGCAGGCGGATTTGTCCGAGCGCTACAGTGCGACCGTTGCGGGCCAACACGGCGTGCGCTGTGTCTTTCAGGAACTGTCGCTTTGTCCCAACCTGACGGTCGCGGAAAATGCCCGGATCTTCCATCCGTCCCTGACCGGTCTCAGATGGAAGCGCCGCGCCGCAAGGCTGATCCAGAACAAACTGGACGAGATCTTTCCAGACCATGGTATCTTGCCCGATGATGTGGTCAGTGATCTGCCCATTGGGAAACGTCAGATGGTCGAGATTGCCCGGGCCTTCACAACGACGGACACCAAGCTCCAAACCGTGATACTGGATGAACCGACCTCTTCGCTGGATGCGGTCACCTCCGGTCAGTTGCTCGCGTTTGTGCGGTCCGTGGTGGCGCAGGGGCTCAGCTGTATTCTCATTTCGCATGTGCTGGGCGAAATTCTGGACTGTTCTGACCGTATCATTGTGATGAAAGACGGCCAGATCGTTTCTGCGCGTCAGAGTAACGAATTCGACCGAAACTCGCTGGTTGCCGCGATGGGCACTACCTTGGAATTGGATGAGATCACCGAGCCAGAAATCAACATGCAGGATCGCGGCGGTGCCCCGGTTGTGGTTCGGGCCAACGCCGATCCCCAGAAAGACACGACCGGTCTTATCGCTCACCGGGGCGAGATTGTGGGTCTCGCCGGTCTGGCAGGCCATGGACAGACTGAGACGCTTCTCAAGATCTACGGGTCCTCGATGCGCGGCGGGGAAAGCGCATCGCGGCCTGTCGCACTGGTTGCAGGCGACCGCCAATCCGACGGCATTTTTCACCTTTGGTCGATCTCGGCCAATGTCGGGATACGAAGCCTTGCCTCCACGGTTCGGCGCGGGCTGATCGACCCACTTGCGGAGGCGGCTATCGGTCGGGAATGGAAGGAGCGGATCAAGATCCGGACGCCCGACATGCAAAACAATATCCTGTCTCTGTCAGGCGGGAACCAACAAAAGGCCCTCTTTGCCAGAGCCTTGGCCTCGGACGCCGAGATCATCCTGATGGATGATCCCATGCGCGGCGTCGATTTTGGCACCAAGGTAGAGGTCTATGAACTGATCCGCTCGGAATCGCGGCGGGGCCGAACCTTCCTTTGGTACACGACCGAAATGGACGAACTCTACAACTGCGACCACACTTATGTGTTTCGAGAAGGGGCGATCGTGGCCGACCTTGCGCGCAACGAACTGACCGAAGAACGCGTTCTGCATTCGTCTTTCCAGGAGAGCGCCTGAATATGCTCTCCAAACTAACGTCCCCGCGTTTCCTGCGGGCAGCCTTGCCAGCAGTATCCTTCGCAATCCTGCTGATCGCGATTTTCAACCTCAACCCGCGCACGATGAGCTATTTCGGCTTGAATCTGATGCTGCAATATACGGTTCCGATTGCGCTCGCGACGATCGCCCAGATGTTCATCATCACCGTCAATGACCTGGACCTGTCCATCGGGCCATTCGTGGGCCTGACCGCGTGCATCGGGGCGACCTGGCTGGCCGATACGCCGCTGTTGGGTGTTTTGGCTCTGCTCGGGTGTATCGGGGCCTATGCCGGGCTCGGAGCGCTGATCCATTGGCGCAACCTTCCCTCAATCGTGGTGACACTCGGCATGTCATTCGTTTGGCTCGGCATCGCCCTTTTGATCCTGCCCACGCCGGGTGGTACGGCACCCGCTTGGATCAAATGGCTGATGAGCCTGAAAACTCCGGTCGTGCCGTTCCCGATCATCGCAGCCGTTGTCATAGGGCTCGCCGTCCATGTCTTTCTGATGATGTCGAGCTATGGTGCAGTTCTGCGGGGTGCTGGCGGAAATCCCAGGGCGATTGAACGGGCCGGCTGGTCACTGCTCAAGACCAAGATGGTCATGTTCGGGGCTGCTGGTTTCTTTGGTGTGCTGTCTGGCTTGTCGCTCATTGGGCTGACATCAGCAGCAGATGCCCATATCGCGGATCGCTACACGCTTTACGCCATTGCGGGCGTGATCCTGGGCGGTGGCGAATTTGTGGGCGGGCGAGTCTCTCCGATTGGGGCCGTAATCGGTGCAATGACCCTGACCCTCACGGGTTC
>JBCBGY010000326.1:0-3566 GCA_038526275.1 Pseudomonadota bacterium
TCTTTCCAGATGCCCTTGAGCAGTTGCGCCGCGCCGATCATGGCGGGCACGCCGGTCGTGTAGCTGACCGCCTGCGAGCCAACCTCGGCAAAGCAGGCCTCATGGTCACAGATATTGTAGATGTAATACGTCTTCTCGCCGGAACCGTCCTGCGCTTGCCCCGTAGCAATGTCGCCAATACAGGCCTTACCCTTGGTTTCCTGCCCCAGATCACCGGGATCGGGCAGCAGCGTCTTCAGAAACTGGATCGGGATGATCTCGACACCATCATGCATGACCGGGTCGATCCGGGTCATACCAACATTTTCCAGCACTTTGGCGTGGGTGATATAGGCGTCGCCAAATGTCATCCAGAACCGGGCACGTTCGATCTCGGGGAAGTGGGTCGAAAGCGATTCCAGCTCTTCGTGGTACATCAGGTACATGTTGCGCGGGCCGATGCCCGGAAAGTCGAATTCGACCTTATGGGTCATGGCGGGCGTGGTCTGCCAAGCGCCATTCTCCCAATGGCGGGCTTCTTGCAGCACCTCGCGCAAATTGATCTCTGGGTTGAAGTTCGTCGCAAAGGCCTGATCGTTCGAGCCACCATTGGCATCGAGCACGTCGATCTGACGGATGCTGGCCAGCTTGTGTTTCTTCAACCAGGTTGCAAAGACGCTGGTCACGCCCGGGTCAAAGCCCGACCCCAGGATCGCTGTCAAACCAGCCTCCCGGAACCTGTCCTGGTAGGCCCACTGCCAGTGATATTCGAACTTCGCCTCGTCCTCGGGCTCGTAGTTCGCCGTGTCCAGATAATGGCATCCGGCCTCTAGACAGGCATCCATCAACTTCAGATCCTGATAAGGCAACGCGAGGTTCACCAGGATCTCTGCGCCGGTTTCCCGGATCATCGCCACGGTGGCGGCGACATCCATCGCGTCCAAGGCGGCCGTCTTGATCTCGACCCCGGTGCGATCCTTGACGCTGGCCGCGATGGCATCGCATTTGGCCTTCGTTCGGCTGGCCAACGTGATCTCGGTGAAAATGTCGGCGTTCATCGCCATTTTGTGGACGGCGGCATGGCTCACGCCACCTGCACCGACAACCAGTGTCTTGCCCATTGTCACTTTCTCCTGACCCCGGGGTTATTCGTAATAGGTATAGCCGTTGATCGAGTCCCGATAGGCCCCGATCAGTTGCTTGCGGTCCGCCGCACCGACCCTGCCCTTGGAGATCGCCTCATCGACCATTTTGCGGAACACAGCAAGGCAGTCAGCGGGATCATATTCCACGTAAGAGAGCACCTGAGAAATCGTGTCGCCTTCCAGTTCGTGGACCAGATCAAATCCGCCATCGGTGCGCAGTTCAATTGTGACGACATTGGTGTCGCCAAAGAGGTTATGCAGATCGCCGAGGGTTTCCTGATAAGCGCCCACGAAGAACACGCCCAGATAATAGGGCTTGTCATCGGGCAGCGAATGAACCGGCAGAGATGGCGATATGCCGTCGGCCAGGATGAACTTGTCCACCTTGCCGTCGCTGTCGCAGGTAATGTCAGACAGGGTCGCGCGGCGGTCCGGCACCTGGTTTAACATCTGCAAGGGCACAATCGGGTGGATCTGACCTATGGCCCAGACATCGGGCAGCGATTGGAAGAGCGAGAAGTTGCAGTGATAGACGTCTGCGACCCGTTGCAATTCCTCCGCCAGATCGCCGGCATCATCCAGCGCTGACACCAGTGCCTTGATCCGCGCTGTGAGCGACAGGTAGATCTGTTCCGCTCGTGCCATCTGTCGCAGGTCAACCACGCCACGCCGGAACATGGCGCGTAACTCGTCGCGATAGAATGTGGCGTCGTTCCAACATTCCTGCACCCGCTCGGGCACCAGATACCCCTGAACCGCGGCCAGATCGGCCACCAGATGGTGATCATCGGCCACGACGTCAGGCGCCTCTGGCGCGTCGTAGAGCGTGGATTCCAGAACGTCGAAGATCAGCATCGATGATGTCGCCGCCACCGCCCGCCCGCTTTCCGTGACAAGGATCGGATGATCCAGCCCAGCCGCATCTATCGAATAGGCCACCGTTTCCACGACATTGGTGCAATATTCCGTCACGCCGTAGTTGATGGAGTTCTCACTGGCCCGCTTTTCGCCGGTATAGTCCACGCCCAAACCGCCGCCCAGATCCAGATGGGTCAGCGGCGCGCCTTCCCGCGTGAGTTCCACGAAGTAACGGCAGGCCTCGTCGACCGCCCGGCGCACGTCGTTCACGTCGGGCACCTGACTGCCCAGGTGCGAATGTTGCAGCTTCAGACATTGCAGCAGATTGGCGGCCTTAAGGCGGTCCACGACCCGAAGCAGTTGTTCGGTGTTCATGCCAAAGGTCGACCGGTCGCCGGAACTTTCCTGCCACTTGCCGGTGATCCGGTGGGTCAACTTAACCCGAACGCCCAGCAACGGCTCTGCGCCAAGCTCTTGCGCAACCTCAATGACCGTCTCAGCCTCTTTGGGGCTTTCCAGTACGATCACTGTGTTGAATCCGAGCCGCCGCGACAGAATGGCCAACCGGATGAACTCGGCATCTTTCACGCCATTGCAGACGATCAACGCCTCTTCCGACAGGCGGTGGGCCAGCGCAATCACCAGTTCCGGCTTGGATCCTGCCTCCAGCCCAAATTCATAAGGCCGACCGAACTCGACGATCCGGTCCACGACTTGCGCCTGCTGGTTCACCTTGATCGGAAAGACGCCGCGATAGGGGGCCTTGTAGCCCGCCTTCTTGATCGCCTCGATGAAGCCTTCATTGATCCGCTGGATCTCATGTTCCAGGAACGACGCGACCCGCAGCAAAACCGGGGTCGCCACGCCGCGCTGTTCCAGGTCGCGCACGATCTCTGGCAGGCTGATCGGCGGCGTCGCCGCGTTCATCGGATCGCGCAGGACAATGTCCCCATTGGGCGCGACAGAAATCAGCCCCTTCCCCCAGCGGTCGACGCCATAGATCTGTTCGGGAATCGCACGTTCTTGGTTCAAGCCGGTCACCTTCCTCGCCATGGACCCGCCATACCGAGGGAAACTACCCAAGGCTGCGGACAATGAAAAAAGACTTTTGGACGCGCCCTGCACGTGTATCTGCTGCTGCCTATAGTCTGCGCGCCACGCCGTTCCAACCGGAAAAGCGGTTCTTCCCCTTGGCGGTCCCGTTCTGACGACGTAGAGGAAGCACGCCTTTGGGGGACAAAATGGCTAGGAACACCGAAGAACGCCATGCAGAGCTGCGACAGACGCTGATCGATCTGGCCGAAGCCCAGATCCAAACCAGCGGTGTGGAAAGCTTGCGAGCGCGCGATCTTGCCAAAGCAGCCGGCTGTTCCGTGGGTGCCATCTACAATGTCTTCCAGGACATGACCGGGTTGGTGATGGCCGCCAATGTCAGAACCTTCGAACGGCTGGGCGCCACGGTCGAACAATCGCTGCGCGACGCGCCCGACGACCCGACCCAGCAACTGATCATCATGTCGCAAACCTACCTCGCCTTTGCGGAAGGCAATCGCGCGGCCTGGCGCGCACTTTTCGATCTTGCGA
>JBCBGY010000327.1:0-3536 GCA_038526275.1 Pseudomonadota bacterium
GGGTTTCCAGAACGCCTGCCCCCACAAAGTTTACCGTTCGCAGTTTGCCGCCGCGGACGGCCTGGACCAGGCCGGGCGTGCCCAGCATCGAGTCCGGGCTCAGTTCCAGCGGATCGAACATGTGACTGGGCAAACGGCTCCACAGAAGGCTGATGGGTTTGGGGCCCGCGACTGTTCGCACCAAAGCCTGGCCGTCTTGCACGATCAGGTCTTCGCCTTCCACCAGCAGCAGACCCAGATACCGGGCCAAGTAGGCATGTTCGGCGTAATTCTGGTTCATCGGCCCCGGCGACAGAAGCGCAATTTCGCCCTCGCGGCGGCCTTTCAATTCCAACAGGGTTTGCTGGAACTCCTTGAAGTAACCCGCCAACCGGTGAATGTTGGCGCGATTAAAGAAGTTGGGAAAGACCCGTGACATGGCGATGCGGTTTTCAATCGCAAAACCTACTGTCGACGGCGCCTCGATCAGGTCGCTGATGACCCACCATTTCCCGTCCGGCCCGCGCCCGATTTCGAATGAAAGAGTGTTGAGAAGGTGCTTGTCCTTGCGCCCAACGCCTACCATCGGGCGCAGCCAGGCCGGGTTTTGGCTGAGCAGCGTGGCGGGCAACTGGCCGGAACTGACCAGGGTGTTCTCTCCGTAGAAATCGCGCAGAACGTATTCCAGAAGGTTTGCCCGTTCGATCAGGCCCGTGGAAATCGTTTGCCATTCTTCTTCGCCCAATAGGACGGGGATGTGGCTGAGCGGCCATTCGCGTTCGCTCGACAAGCTTTCGTCATACTGGCGGAACAAAACGCCGGCATCGCGCAGATATTGATCGCCCCGCGCAAATCGGCTGCCGAGTTGCTCCGGCGTCAGCTTGGCCAGATGTTCGAAGAAGCCAGCCCAGACCGGTTTGATCGATCCGTCCGCTGCCAGCAATTCGTCGCTATGGGCCGCTCCATTGCCCACCTGCGCTGCGTAGCGCTCCAAGATCTGCTGCGGCGGACCGCTGCTCGCGGATTGGGGGCGCGGCGGCTGCATGGTCAAAGACCAGGACGCCGGCGCAGATCGAGCGTCATCGGAAATTCCGGGTGGGGTTGTTCGGGTGCAGGAACGTAGCTGCCCGGACTGTGGCCCATCTTTTCAAACCGGCTGAGGCGGCGGGCTTGTGCCTCGTTTGCGTTGACCGGGTAGGTCTCATGGCTGAGCCCGCCCGGATGCGACACGTGATACCGGCATCCGCCAAGAGAGCGCCCAGTCCAGGTATCGTAGATATCAAAGGTCAATGGGGCATCTACCTCTAGAACCGGATGCAACGACATGGGCGGCTTCCAGGCCTTGTACCGGACGCCGCCAACCCGGGTGCCATTAGTTGCCGTGTCATGCAAGGGGACTGTGCGCCCATTGGCTGTGATGACGTAGCGCCCAGGGTTCGCCCCGGTCACCGCGACTTGCAAACGTTCGGTTGAGCTGTCGGTATAACGGACGGTTCCGCCGATCGCGCCCGTTTCGCCCATGACGTGCCAGGGTTCCAAGGCTTGGCGCAGTTCCAGCGTGACCCCTTCGTAGGTGACATCACCGTAATAGGGGAAACGGAACTCTGCCTGAGCCTCGAACCAGACTGGGTCGAGCGGCAGGTCGTGGCTGGCCAGATCTGTCAGCACATCGCGCAGATCTTCCCACAGAAAGGCGGGCAGCATGAAGCGATCATGCAGCGTGGTGCCCCACCGGGTCAGCGGCCCGCTGATCGGAGCTTCCCAGCATCGCAGAATGATCGCCCGGATCAGAAGCTGCTGGGCCAGACTCATGCGCGGGTTGGGCGGCATCTCAAAGCCCCGAAACTCCACGAGGCCCAAGCGGCCTGTGGGGCCATCGGGTGAGAAAAGCTTGTCGATGCAAATTTCCGTCCGGTGGGTATTGCCTGTCACATCGATCAGCGCATTTCGAAGCAGCCGGTCCGTGAGCCAGGGTGGCGGCGACGCGGTTGTGTCTGTGGGTGGCCAAATCTGGTCGAGCGCGATTTCCAACTCATAAAGACCGTCATGGCGGGCTTCATCAATGCGCGGGGCCTGGGATGTGGGGCCGACGAAGGTGCCGGAAAAAAGGTACGACAGGCTCGGATGCCGTTGCCAGAACAGGATAAGGCTCTTTAGCAGATCCGGGCGACGCAGGAATGGGCTGTCGCCCGGCGTGGCGCTGCCGACGACGATGTGGTTGCCTCCGCCCGTACCGGTATGGCGCCCGTCCAGCATGAACTTGTCCGTCCCTAACCGGCATTGCCGTGCTTCTTCGTAGACGGTCTCGGTGACGGAAACACAATCGCCCCAATTGGCCGCTGGATGGATGTTCACTTCCAGCACTCCCGGATCGGGCGCGATGCGCATAACTTCTATCCGCGGATCGTGCGGGGGCGCATACCCTTCGATCAGTACTTTTCGCCCGATGGCCTTGGCCGAAGCCTCAACGGCCGCGATAAGTTCCAGATAGTCTTCCAGGGTCTCCACCGGCGGAAGGAACACGCATAGCCGTCCATCTCTCGGCTCGACCGAAATTGCGGTGCGCACGCGCCCGTCCAGGTCTGTGTCCAAGCTCTGCTCGACCCGCTGCTGGCCCGCAGGGGCCTCGGTCCGGCGGGCAATGGGCTGGGCGACAGGGGGCGGGGTCAGATCCTCTGCTGCAGGCAAAGGCTCCCGTTCCTCCGTCGGGTCTTGCGGCAAAATAAAGGGATAGCGGCTTTCCGGAACGAAGGGCAAGGTGCCCAGCGGCAGGCGGTAGCCGACCGGACTGTCGCCTGCCACCAAATAGACCTTGCCACGCCGCAGGTTCCAAACCTCTGACAGCCACTGGCTGTGCGCCTTGGACTGCCATTTCTGCACCGGCAGGACATAGCCCGCCGGGGTCGTCAAACCACGTTCAAAAACGCGCGCGATGCGGGCGCGCTCTTCCGGGTCCGTCAGCTTGGAATTGTCGGGGGTGACATTGGCAGGCAGGTTGCCTTCCTTGATGATCCATTCCGCCGGGTCTTCATAGGCAGGCAGCACATTTTCTGCGGGGACAGAAAGGTTTGCGGCGATGCCTTGCAACAGGGCCTCTGCATCGTCCGGCCCGACATCCTCCGCCGTATCCTCTTGTGCCAGCAAAGACGGGTCTTGCCAGATCGGTTGCCCGTCCTTGCGCCAGTATAAGGAAAAGGTCCAGCGGGGCAGCGTCTCGCCCGGATACCATTTGCCCTGGCCGTAATGCAGCAAACCACCTTTGGAGAATTTGCCCTGCAACCGTCGAAGCAGCTTGTCCGCCAGACCGCGTTTCGCCGGGCCAACCGCCTCGGTATTCCATTCGTCGCTTTCAAAGTCATCGATGGACACAAAGGTCGGTTCGCCGCCCATGGTCAGGCGCACATCGCCCGCGTCCAGCCGCGCATCAACCGCATGACCCAAGCGGTTCAGGGCCTCCCAGGCATCGTCCGAAAAGGGTTTGGTGATGCGCGGATGTTCGGCCGTCCGGATGACCTGCATGTCGAAGTGAAAGTTGACATCGGCAGCACTGGCCAGGC
>JBCBGY010000328.1:0-3513 GCA_038526275.1 Pseudomonadota bacterium
GTGGCTGAAACGCCGAACGCCGCGCGCGAAGCCGTCGAACTCATTGAGTTTGAATATGACGAGTTGGACGCCAAGCTCACGCTTGATGCGGGTGGCCCGGCCATCCATGAAGCGTCGTCCGATAATGTAGCGTTCGATTGGGGCATGGGGGACAACGCGGCGGTAGATGCTGCTTTGGCCGCTTCGGCCCATCGGCTTTCGCTGGACGTGGCCGACAATCGGGTGATCGTCAATTCGATGGAGCCGCGCGGAACTTACGCGGAATGGACGGAAGATGGTCGCCTGCACCTTTGCTTTGGCGGTCAAGGGGTTTGGGGCATCAAAGGCCAGCTGGCCAAGGCGCTTGGTCTGAAACCTGACCAAGTGAAGGTCACAACGCCCGATGTGGGCGGCGGGTTCGGGATGAAGGCTTTCAGCTATCCCGAATATTTCCTGGTCGCCTTTGCCGCCCGTCAGTTGGAGCGACCCGTCCGGTGGTATTCCGAACGGACCGAAGCGATGCTTAGCGACAATGCTGGCCGTGACCTGACCTCGCTGGCCGAAATCGGATTTGACGAAAATCTGAAAATCACCGCCTACCGCGTCAACAGCGTGTGCAATTTGGGAGCATATAACTCTGAATTCGCTCAGTTCATCCAAACCGACCTTTTCTCGAAGGTCTATGTGGGGACCTACGATATTCAGACTGCATTCCTGGGTGTTAAAGGCATTTTCACGAACACAACGCAAGTTGATGCTTACCGCGGCGCCGGTCGGCCCGAGGCAATTTACGTTCTGGAACGTGTGATGGATTACGCAGCGCGCGAACTTGGCGTTGATCCGTGGGATCTGCGCCGTCGCAACTTCATCAAGCCTGACGCTTTCCCCTACAAATCCGTAGTGGGCGAACTCTATGATGTGGGCGACTTTCACCGCGTTCTGACCCGGGCCGAAGAGGCCGCCGATGTGGCAGGTTTCGCCGCACGCAAGGCGGAAAGCTCTGCCAAGGGCAAGCTGCGCGGGATCGGCACATGCTACTATATCGAGGCCATCTTGGGCGACCCCACGGAGGGTGCCGCAATCGAGTTTCACGAAGATGGCACGGTAAGCTTGTTTGTCGGCACGCAGTCGAACGGACAAGGCCATGAAACCGTCTTCGCGCAGTTCCTTGCCGATCAAACGGGCCTGCCGCTTGACGCGATCAAGTTGGTCCAGGGTGACAGCGACCTGATCAAAGGCGGCGGTGGCACCGGAGGATCGCGATCCACGACGGTGCAAACTGCCGCTACGTTAGCAACGGTAGATACGATGGTCGCCGCATTTCTGCCATTTGTCGCCTCAAAACTGGACGTCATGGAGGACAGTTTGGCATTTGAGGACGGGCATTTCAGATCGGAACATAGCAACCAAACGCCTGACCTTTTGGAAGTCGCGGCTATGGCCCGACAGGACGGTCGGGACGATTTGTTGCGCCATGATGGCAAGGCCACCCTTCCAGGTCGGTCCTTTCCGAATGGGTGCCACGTTGCGGAAATGGAGATTGACCCCGACACGGGCACTGTCGAAGTGGTCAAGTACACGGTCGTTGACGATTTCGGGAACCTGCTTCACCCCATGCTGGCCGAGGGTCAGGTGCATGGCGGTGTGGCTCAGGGCATTGGTCAAGCGCTCACTGAACACGTTGTGTTTGACGAAAGCGGACAATTGCTCACTGCATCGTTCATGGACTATGGCATGCCGCGCGCGGACACTGTTCCCATGATCGCGTTTTACACAGAAAGTGTTCCCTCAACGGCGAACCCGCTTGGAATGAAAGGCTGCGGCGAGGCAGGAACTGTCGGCGCCTTGGCGGCTGTCGCGAATGGCGTCTTGGATGCCGTGTGGGACAGTGGCGTGCGGCAGGTTGATATGCCGTTCACCCCAGGACGCATGTGGCACATGCTTCACCAGAGGCCGCTTGCCGCCGAGTAGCCGCATAGCCGCGTGGAAACGGCTCCGGCAACGCAACCGCCACAGAGTCGTTTCCGCCAAGCGGGTAGCGCGCCCTGCGCGTCCGACACGAGACCTCGTTGTCATACTTGATGGCACCAATTCCTCGCTGACCCCCGGGCGCGAAACCAATGCCGGACTGACTTACCGCCTTTTGGCCGAAGGTGGCCCGCGCGCCGACCGCGCCGTCTACTACGAGGCCGGAATTCAGTGGGAAGGCTGGCAGCGTACCCCAGACATCATGTACGGGCGCGGAATCAATCGCCAGATTGAACGGGCCTATGGCTTCCTCGCCGCCAGCTATCGGCCTGGTGACCGAATTTACCTGTTCGGTTTCTCGCGTGGCGCGTTTGCCGTGCGGTCGCTGGCGGGCATTCTTGATCGTGTTGGCCTTGTCTCTGCGCCATGCGCCACCAACCGCAAGGTCGCCGAAGCTTACCGCCACTATCGCTGTTCGTGGAATAGCCCCGCCGCACTTGCCTTTCGCAACCTTTACTGTCGGCAGGAAGTGAAGGTGCAGATGGTGGGTGTTTGGGACACTGTCAAAGCGCTCGGCTTGCGGGCTCCGCTCATTTGGCGGCTCACGCAACGCCAGCATGAATTCCATAACCACCATCTCAGCAGCGTCGTGGCCCACGGTTACCACGCGCTGGCGCTGGATGAGACGCGGTTCGCCTTCCGCCCAGAAATGTGGGACGCCCCGCCGGGTTGGGAGGGCAAGGTTGAGCAGCGCTGGTTTGCCGGAACCCACGGCGATGTGGGCGGGCAGATCAACGGCTTCCATGCCGCACGCCCTCTGTCGAACATTCCCCTGGTTTGGATGCTGGAAAAGGCCGAACAGTGCGGACTTTCCCTGCCCGAACGCTGGAAGGATCGCTATGCAACCGATCCCTTGGCCCCATCGGTCGGGCTTTACCAAGGTTGGGCCAAGCTTTTCTTCCGCCGTGCCCGCCGGATCGTGGGCAAGTATCCGTCCGAGCAGGTCCACCCTTTGGCCCTGTTACGCGACCGACTGCGCGCCCGAATTCCATCGCGTCTGGAAGTGGCCGCCAACGCCGTCGAAGAGGCCGTGGCGAACGAGGTGACCGGACCGGTTGATCCTGGCTTTAACCCGACCCAGACATAATCAGGCACGTGGTCGACCCCGTCGCATAAAGCTTGCCGTCCTCCACGCCCCGTAATTCGCCTGTTGCTACGCTTGTCGTCCGGCCCGCATGGCGGACCACGCCCGTCGACAGCACCTCCATTCCAATCGGAAGCGACCGGGTGACATTTACCTTATATTCCAACGTGGTATAGTAAGAGCCTTCCGGAACAATCGTCATCACGGCGCAGGCCATCGCGCTGTCGAGCAACGTGCCGTACCAGCCGCCATGGACGGTGCCCATCGGGTTGGTGTGATCGAAGGCGGGGCTGCCGCGAAACACCACCTGCCCGGGTTCAACGCTGTCGACCCGGAAGTTCATCACCCGGCAGATAGGTGGCGCGGGCACTGTGCCATCGCGGATCCCTTCCATAAACGCCAGGCCCGACATCGACAGCAAC
>JBCBGY010000329.1:0-3500 GCA_038526275.1 Pseudomonadota bacterium
TCAGCGCCATGCCCACGATCAGCGCGCCATAGATCAGCGCCGAAAAGGCTCCCGGAATGAAGCCAGCCAAAAGTAGCTTGCCGACATCCTGTTCGACGATGATCGCGTAGATCACCAGGATCGCAGAAGGCGGGATCAGCGAGGCCAGCGTGCCCCCTGCAGCCACCACGCCAGCCGCGAACTGTTTGTTGTAGCCGATCTTCAGCATTTCGGGGATGGCGATCCGGGCGAACACCGCAGATGTGGCGACAGATGCCCCGGAGACGGCGGCAAAGCCCGCCGTTGCAAAAACCGTTGAGACAGCCAAACCCCCGGGGACCCAAGCGATCCAGCGCTTTGCCGCTTCGAAAAGCGCGCGTGTCAGCCCTGCATAATAGGCCAGGTAGCCGATCAGGATGAAAGTCGGGATCAGGGAAAGCGCCTGGCTGGAGATTTTGGAATGCGGCACCTGGCCCGCCGTTTTGACGGCAACACCCAAAGCCCAACCGAAATCGTCAAAGCCGTAGTTTTTCTTGGCCCAGAAGATCCAGATCAGGCCGACCATCCCTGCCAGACCGGCGGCAAAGGCCACCCGCATGCCAAGCACCACCATGACCAGCAACCCGCCGGTCACCCACAGACCAATATCAATCGGCTCCATCAGTTTTGGTCTTTCAGTTGATCGGCTTCCATTTCGGCCTGCTTGGCCGCACTGGCAATCATCGGAACCGCTACCGTGTGCCCGGTCAGCACTCCCCGCCCAAAGGCCCAGACATGCAGGCAAAGGCGTAGGCAGATGATGGAAAAGGCCACTGGCGCCAGCAATTTGGCGGGCCAAATGGGCAGCGAGATGTCCATGGAGCTGTCACGGCTCCAGAGGGGCGCGGCAAAATCGAAGCTTCGCTGGAAATGCGCCCAGGATCCCCAGACCATGAGGATCATCAGCAAGAGCACCGCAATTGTGGTTACAAGCTCGGCAGCATAAAGCGCCCGACCGCGCAACTGCCCCACAAGGATATCCATCCGGATATGCCCGCCTTCACGCATCACAAAGGAAATGCCCATGAAGGCAATGAGCGGCATCGCCTGTTCAATCCAATCGACATAACCGGGCAACGGCGCATTCATAAAGTTGCGTCCCGAGACCGAAACGACGGCGAGCAGCATCAAGGCGAACACGGCCAGGCCGCTGATGAGCGCAAAGACGCGTTCCAAATGCACAAGCATTCGGTCAAGCCTGCTGAGCGTGCTGTCATCCGTCAGCACAAGGGTTGCGGTTGCCATGGAAAAGCTCCGAGGAATCCAAAGACGGCCCCGCGCACTGTTTCAGCGCGAGGCCCAGGGAGGATCGTTAGCTGCCGTTGGCAATCATGCCGGTGACAAGGTCGTACAACTCTTGCGCAGGCAGACCCGCAGCGTTGTTTTGTTCAATCCATGCTGCCGCTGCCGGAGCTGCAGCGGCTTCCTTGAAGGCGGCAATCTCTTCGTCCGAGAATGTGACTTGGGTGATGCCACGCTCATCCAATGCAGGCCCCCATGCATCCATTGTGGCACCGTTATAGTTGGCGATGTAGTGGTCCAGCGATTCATCGATAGAGCTCATCAGCGCCTCACGATGGGCATCGCTGAGGCCGTCGAAAGCATCTGTGTTCACAACAACCGGGCAGTTCACGGTGCCTGGGTTGAGGTTCGTCGTCCACCAGGTCGCGTTTTCGATGGTGCCAAAGGACATATGCGCATGGGGAGCAAAGCTCACGGCTTTCACAACGCCGCTATCCATGGCCTGACGCACTTCGGTCGCCGACATGGAGGTCGGAACGGCACCTACGGCTTCCATGGCAGCACCGATACCGCCAGTGGCACGCACGCTCAGACCTTCGAAGTCAGACAGCGCCGACGGCGCATCGCCAACACCAACAATGTTGTACTGCGGTAGCGGCGACGGCATCAGCAGTTTCGCGTTCCACCGGGCCAGATCAGCAACCGTCGCCGGGTGCTCGTAGACAGCCATGGAAAGTTCAACTTCCTGCTCCAGCGAATTCACACCCAGGAAAGGCAGCTCCAGCACGGTGATCGAAGGGTTCTTGTCGCGGTGGTAGCCTGCGCAGAATTGCGCCATTTCAAATGCGCCAATCGAGATACCGTCCAGGTTTTCCCGATTGTTCGACAAGCCGCCATAGCTGATGTTCAGGGTAAACTCGCCGCCGGTCTTTTCGCTGACCAGTTCTGCCAGTTTTTCCACATGTTCCGTAAAGGCGCGGCGCTTGCCCCAGAGGGATACGTTCCACTCGGTCGCCATGGCTTCGGATCCAAAGGCCACAACGATGGCGGCAACCGCGGCGCGGCTGAGATATTTGTTCATTGGTATGTCCTCCCAAAATCGGTGACGGCAACAAAGCCGATTCCGCAGTGTGAGACTCATGAAGAAAACTGCGGGACCTCTGAACGTTAACCTGCGGATTTCCGCAGGGCTACAAGAGTGCGTCTTTATCGAGCCCAAGTTTGACGATTTTTTCGTTCAAGGTCCGGCGCCCGATCCCCAAGGCAGCCGCAATCTCGTCCATCCGGCCCGCGTGATCCTGAATTGCCTTACCAATCATCTGCCGTTCAAACGCGGCCACGCCTTCGCGAAGACCTGGCCGGACGGCTGCATAATCCGCTGCAGCTGGCATCGCATTTGCGATCCCTCCCATGCCCTGACGGGACATTAGGGCAAACCGCTCCACTACGTTGCGCAGCTCTCGCACGTTGCCCGGCCAATCGTGCGCCATCAGTGCGGCGATGTCGCCCTTTTCGAGTTCAGGCGCCGGGGCACCATAGGTGGCCGCACTTTCCTGCAAAAAGCGATGCACAAGCAGGGGGATATCATCCAGTCGCGCCCGCAAAGGCGGCAGGGTCAGCGTGAACCCCTCCAAGCGGAAGAGCAGGTCCTGCCGTAACCGCCCATCGGCCACGGCTTGGCCCGTATCTTCGTTGGTGGCCGACAGGATGCGCAAATCAACCTTTTCCGGAATGCCCGCATCGGCCGGCAGGATCTCCTGTGCTTCGATCAACCGCAGCAGCATGGGCTGGATGTCGATGGGACAGGCGCAGATCTCATCCAGCAGCAACGTTCCCCCCGAAGCGCTTTGCGCCACGACGGGCAATTGGGTCGCGCTGATCTGGGCGGCATTTATGGCCACATAGGGCCCGTCACACCGCTCGGACGTGTCGTGAAGGGCACGCGCAACCAGGTCTTTGCCGGTGCCGGTTTCACCACGGATCAGAACAGGGGCCTTGCCGATGGCGAGCATGGCAACAGTCTCGCGCATGGCGATGATATCTGGCGTTTGGCCCAGCAAAAGCCGGTCGAGCCCCGATAGCTGCTGCAAGCGTTCCTTTAGCCGGTTATTGCTTTGCCGCATCTGATGCTGTTCCGCCGCATGGGACAGGATCAACAGCAGCCGCTTCGGGTCATAGGGCTTTTCGACAAAGCTGTAGGCGCCCGCACTCATGGCCTCCACTGCCGTGGGAATGTCTCC
>JBCBGY010000330.1:0-3424 GCA_038526275.1 Pseudomonadota bacterium
CCACGATACCGCCCCACTGCCGAAGCATCTTCAGCCTGCTGATGATTGGAAAGGTTTCAATCAGCGACCGCACGGTCTCTTCTATGTGGTGGAATGATCCGCGCTGGGTGTAATTGTTGAAACCGTCGGCGCCGCCGCCAATGACCATCTCGCCTTTATCGGACTGGCTCATGTAGCCGTGCACCGTATTGGCCATGACGACCACGTCCATACACGGCTTGATCGGCTCACTGACCAGGGCCTGTAACGCAACGCTCTCAATCGGCAAACGGAACCCGGCCATCTCAGCCAGAACGCCAGAATGGCCCGCCACGACAATCCCGAGCTTGTCGCAGTCAATGGGGCCCTTCGTGGTCTCTACGCCCATCACCTGGCCGTTAGAGGCCCGCACCCCGGTCACTTCGCACTGTTGGATGATGTCCATCCCCATGGCGGAACAGGCTCTTGCATAGCCCCAAGCTACCGCGTCATGGCGCGCCGTTCCCCCGCGCGCCTGCCACAGCCCGCCCAGAACCGGGTAGCGGGGGCCATCCAGATTGATGATCGGGCAAAGCTCCTTGACCCGATTCGGGCCAATCCATTCAGTCTCGACACCTTGCAACGCGTTCGCATGGGCCGTTCGCTGGTAGCCACGCACTTCGTGGTGAGTCTGGGCCAGCATGATCACGCCACGGGGGCTAAACATCACGTTGTAATTCAGATCCTGGCTGAGCGTCTCATAAAGACTGCGGGACTTTTCGTAGATCGCCGCCGATGGGTCTTGCAGGTAGTTCGACCGGATGATCGTCGTGTTACGGCCCGTATTGCCCCCGCCGAGCCAGCCCTTCTCGATCACCGCAACATTCTTCAGGCCGTGGTTCTTGCCCAGGAAGTAGGCTGTGGCCAGGCCATGCCCCCCCGCGCCAACGATCACCGCATCATAGCGTTTCTGCGGTTCGGGCGAGCGCCAGGCCCGTTCCCACCCCTGATGGTGGCGCAAAGCTTCACGGGCGATGGCAAAGGCAGAATAGCGGCGCATGGTGCGATCCCCTGTCAGAATGGGCCACAGACTACTTCTGATCCCTGAAATGCCAAAGCTTTGATCGACTGTGCGCGGCATCTTGGGCGATGCTAGCGACAGGATGCTGCTGGGGCTTCCACCCGGCAACGGGCCAGTCTAGGTACGTTGGGACGCGACAAGAAGGGAATTGGTTTGTTCTGGGTCATTGCAGGAGCCATGGCAGTGGTAGTGGCTGCCGCCTTGGGCCTCGCTTTGCGCCGGGGCCAGACCGAGATGTTGGGCCGCGTCACGGATATAGTCGTCTATAAGGATCAACTCGCCGCGGTAGAGCGCGATGTGGCCCGCGGCATCGTCGACCCGGCCGACGCTGACAGATTGCGCACCGAGATCAAACGCCGAATTCTGGATGCGGACCGCGCTGGGCAGAGTGAATCGACGCAATCGGCGCCAGGCGGTGCAACTTTAGCTGTCGCTGGGGTCGCGGGCGTGGTCGTCGTTGGCGGGGCAATGGGCCTGTATGCGATGCTCGGAGCGCCCGGTTATCCCGACCTGCCATTGGCGAAACGGCTGGAAATGGCGGAGGTCGCCCGCGCGAACCGCCCTGATCAAGCCACCGCCGAGAACCAACTTCCGCCCAGCCCGCCGCCCGAAATGTCTGACCAGCATGCGGAACTTATGCAGCGCCTGCGCGACGTCCTTGCTGAACGTCCTGATGATCAGCAGGGCCACGAACTGCTTGCCCGAAACGAGGCCGGGATCGGCAATTTCGACGCGGCATGGCGTGCGCTTGACCGGGTCATCGCCCTCAAGGGCGACGGTGCGACTGCCGAAGATTTCGCCGGCCTGGGCGAATTGATGGTCCTGGCCGCCGGTGGATATGTCTCGCCAGAGGCGGAACGCGCCCTTGGCCAGGCGCTGTTGATCAACCGCGCCCATCCTGGGGCGCGTTACTATATCGGGCTCATGCACAGCCAAACCGGGCGCCCCGACCTTGCCTTTCGCTTCTGGGAACCGCTTCTCCGGCAGAGCCGGTCCGATGATCCATGGGTCGAGCCCATTCGCGGTCAGATTGAGCGCATGGCTGCCCTAGCCGGCGTGGACTATTCCTTGCCTCCGCTGACGGCCCTACGGGGGCCCACGCGGGAAGACATGGAGGCTGCCGAGGATATGTCCCCCACAGCCCGCATGGAGATGATCCGCGGCATGGTCAGTGGCCTTGGCGAACGACTGGCCAATGAAGGTGGCACACCGGACGAATGGGCGCAAATGATCCGCGCGCTTGGCGTTCTGGGTGAAACAGGTCGGGCTGCGGCGATTTGGAACGAGGCACAACAGGTCTTCCCCGACCCTGCCACCCGCCTGCCCATCCTGCGGGCCGCGCGCGACGCGGGTGTGGCCCAATGATCCACGACAGTCTGGAAGATCTGGCCCCGAGCCTTGGCGTGGGGCCGCTCATGGGGCTCGACCTCGGCACCGTCACAATTGGCGTGGCCATATCCGACGGCTTGCGCACGGTCGCAACGCCAGTTGAGACGATCAAGCGCAAGAAATTCACCCTGGATGCCAACCGCTTGCTCGATCTCAGCAAAACCCGCGGCATCGAGGCCATCATCCTTGGACTGCCACGCAACATGGATGGCAGCGAGGGCCCACGCTGTCAGTCGACCCGCGCCTTTGCCCGCAACCTCTCGGGCCTGACGGACCTGCCGATAACCTTTTGGGATGAACGCCTGTCTACAGTGGCAGCGGAACGCGCTCTTCTGGAGGCGGATACGTCACGTAAACGTCGGGCAGATGTGATCGATCATGTTGCGGCAAGCTATATCTTGCAAGGGGCACTGGACAGGTTGAGCCATATGAAAAGGGACGAGAGTTGAACGACGACGAGGTTTGGCGGCGGGCCGAAGTGGAAAGCCCCTGCACAAAAGTGTGTGTGATCCACCCAGCCGAACGGATTTGCACAGGTTGCCTGCGCACAATGGACGAGATTGCGAATTGGTCTGTCATGAGCCCGGAAGACCGCAGGGCGATTATGGACGAACTACCATCTCGCGCCCCGCGATTGGCCAAACGGCGCGGCGGTCGTGCGGCGCGGCTTGCGAAAAAGCAATGACAATTCATAGCGGTGGTATCAACGTGAGCTCATATTGAGAGCCAAGACCACATCGCAGTTTATCCGGCCACAAAAGAGGCAAGGGCCAGCACGATTTCACACATTCATTGAGATATGGATGATCAAACTTTCTTCGGGTTTGGCCAGCCAATAGACTCCTGAAACTTCTCTCACGCCGGGGCAATTTATGATGAACAGATTTCTTGTAGCGGCATGTGTCGCGATAAGCTTGACCGTGCCGCCCATTGGAGCTCCAGCTCAAACAAGCGGGTCCGAGGAACAACTCGACGTGGCATTAAGCCTGGCGGCCA
>JBCBGY010000331.1:0-3404 GCA_038526275.1 Pseudomonadota bacterium
GCGGTCTTCGGGGCCGCCTTCACTTTCGGTTCAGCTCTTATGGCCGAAAGCCTTCCGCAGCAGAGCTACTTGCCGCAAACCCTTGCGCAGGAAATGGTTACGGCCTGCCTGACGCATCAATCTGAGACAGGATACGCACCGATCAATGTCTTTGTGGTCGACACTGGTGGTGTTGTTTTGGCGGCGGCAAAACAGGACGGCGCTTGTCTAGCTTGCAACGGTGTGGCGGAGTCCAAAGCCGTCAACAGCGCCACAACCGGTTTCACGACCCGTATGATCGCTGATCTGTCCTTTGGGCCAAGCCGTGACGGCGTTGACGCCTATCTGCCGGGAGCGCCCTTCGTTCCCGGCAATGTCGCCTTCGCAGGTGGCTTGCCAGTCGTGGATACGGAAGGGCATTTGATCGGTGGTATCGGCGTCAGCGGCGCGTCACCTGATGAAGACGAGGCGTGCGCGCAAGCCGGATTGGATCAGATCGCGTCATTCTTGAACTGAAATTCTCAAAGCCTAGGCTGAGGGCACTGATCATGGACGCTCCAGGTACTGTGATATGGTGTTTTGGTCAACGTTTGGTTGTCGTCTAGGGAGGGCATGGCGGATCGGAGGATCAGTCATGGAAACACCAAACTTACCTGCCATTCGCGCTCTTCGTCCTACTTGGAACAAGGGTCGCATCGTCGGCCAAAAGCGCCCCCTCAAGCCGAAACACGTCTGGGCGATCCGCGTGAGACTTGAACTGGCCGAGAACCACCGCGACCTGGCACTGTTCAACATGGCGATTGATAGCAAACTTCGAGGTTGCGACTTGGTCAAAATGAAGGTCGTAGACGTGATGGCTTCGGGTCAAATCAAAGAGCGGGCTTCGGTTCTGCAAAGCAAAACCCAAAAACCGGTACGTTTTGAGATTTCGGAAGGTACCCGTGCGTCGATCGAGAAGTGGATGGAAGACGAACTGATGGTTGGTTCCGAATATCTTTGGCCAGGCCGCTTTCACGAACGGTTGCACATCTCAACACGTCAATATGCGCGGATCGTTCGGGATTGGGTCACATCGATTGGACTTGAGGCAAGCGCCTATGGGACCCATTCGATGCGACGAACCAAAGTTACTCAGATATACAAGAAAACAGGCAATCTGCGTGCCGTTCAGCTCCTTCTAGGCCACACCAAGATGAACAGTACGGTCAGTTACCTCGGTGTCGAACTTGAGGATGCCTTACCCATAGCCGAAGCCATTGAAATCTAGAAACTTTGGGTCGCCGTCACAGGCGGCCCTTTCCGGACTTTCGCCCGAGCTTCAAGATGCTGCGATTGCAGCCCGCATCGCCGCCATTCATCGAAGGCCAGAGCGATAGCAAAAATCCTCTTCCTTCTGACCGCTCCGGCTGTCATCCTCTCAGACATGAGCACCACCACATGGACCTGCAAATGCGACCAAGTAGCGCTCACGGTCGTACCGAAAGGCGGCACGCGCGTCGTTTGCTATTGCAATAGCTGCCGCGGCTTCACCACACGTCTTGGCGCCAGTGATATCCTTGATGAATGCGGCGGCAGTGACCTTTATCAGGTCGCGCCAGAGGCCGCGCAGTTCCTGAAAGGTGCGGACAAGATCGCGTGGACAAAGATGACGGACAACGGACCAGCTCGATGGTTCACGACATGCTGTCGCACTCCGCTGGCCAACACGCTGCCGACACGCGCCATTCCGTTTATGACGCTCCAGACGGCATACCTTTCCAAGAAAGATACACTGCCACCGATTGAGATACGCGTGTTCCGGAAGTTCGCTGAGGGCCGCGTGCCAGATACGAAATATGGGCAGAGCCGCCTCTTAAGGGAATTTGCTGTGCGCTCCCTCAAGTCACGGCTTTCTGGTGGCTGGCGACGGAACCCGCTTTTTGATGATGTCGGCGAGCCGATCGCCACGAATGTGTCGCTGCCGGATTGATGTCGCCAAGGCCCTTCGCCGAGGCACCGGCATTTTGGTCGATTTGCAATACGTGGTTCAATTGCATTCCATTGTCGTTATTTTACAGCCCGCAGCATCTGCCTTCGACACTTATGATACGTCGTTACTGGCGGCCCAAACCGGTCAACCAACGATCAATCAACGTTCTGCAGCCGCAGCCCGCATTGCCGACGTTCGTGATGGCTACAATTTCCGTTCAACAGTTTCTGGACCACACAAAGATGGACAGCACCGTCAGATACCTCGGCGTCTAACTGGAAGATACGTTCGCGATCGCGGAAGCGATTAAAATCTGAAAGCTTGGGCCGCCGGCAAGGGCGGCCCAATATCGGAATCCAAAGCAAATGCGGAAATTTTCGGCGCGGCCCGTCAAAGCGGGCACCTGCGCAGTACGACCGCGTGCATTCAAACTGTTTGCGGAACGTCGTTGCCGCGTCTCAATGCACAGCAACAGTCAAAGCCACTCAAGGCTACCCCATTCTTCTTCGTTAAGGCCATGGATCGCCAGAACGTCTCCGTTGCCAAAGTCAACCATGAGCAGCCCAGTTGTCTTTTCGACAGAGACTTGTTTCAGATCAGTTGCAGAGGACAAACCGACGAGTTCGAGCGAGTCCAAATGCTTCTGAAAATCTGTAATCGTGTCCTTTTCCCCGCCTCTCTCATAGACAAAGGTGTCTGCTCCTGAAGCGCCGGTGAGCGTGTCTTCGCCAATCCCTCCTATTAGGACATCAGTTCCGGCTCCTCCAACCAAAAGATCCGCGCCTTCTCCGCCACTTAACCAGTCGGCATGACTGTTACCGTAGATAACATCATCTCCTTCACCGCCGAAAAGGTTGTCGTCATCAAGCCCGCCATAGAGGACGTCATTGTTTCGCCCGCCGTCGAGTTCATCGCGACCCTGTCCACCGCGAAGGTGGTCATCTCCAGCGCGACCAAATAGCCTGTCTTCGCCTGCAGCACCCTCAAGCGTGTCACTCCCGAAGAGCCCATCGAGCAAATCTTTTCCGCCACGCCCAAAAAGCTTGTCATCGCCCGAACCGCCAGACAACGCATCCTCGCCCTGGGTTCCGAATACTGTTTGTCCGACTTCAATCGGAGCAGGTTCTACCTCGCCTTCCGTACCGGTCGTCGGGTCATCAACCTCATCCGTTGGATCGTCGATCGGGTCGATTGGATCAGTTTCATTCACTGGCGTGTCCGTCGGTTGGTCTTCGGACACTTCGTCGCCTGTGTCTTCCTGGGGTTCGCCTGGGGCATCTTCGGATGGATCATCTTGCGGAACGTTATCGACTGGAAATGGTGCCGCGCCCAGCGTTTCACCGGGAGCGGGATCGTCAAGGACCAGTGCATTCAGGTTGAGATTGGCAGAGGTATCGACAAGCACAGTGACGCCCGAATGAAGTTCGCCGGAATAGTCATTGCCCCATTGATCCCA
>JBCBGY010000332.1:0-3366 GCA_038526275.1 Pseudomonadota bacterium
CAGGTATGGCGCACGACCCGGCGGATACTCTCGTCCAAGTCATTGTCGTTGGTCAGTAATTTGTCCTCGGCGCGGGCCAGCATCTGTCCGACCTCATGCTCCAGGATCTCGACCACCGGCGCGTTTGATATCCCGCGTTCAGGCAGCCCCATCAATTCGGCCCACGGGTCGCCCAGCGGCTCGTCATCTTCATCGATGATCAGGGTGACGACGACATGGCCGTTCAACGCCATGCGGATCCGGTCGCGCACGACACCCGCCATGGCTCCGATCGTGACGCTGCCATCCAGATAGGTCCGGCTCGCATCGATGAACTCGACCACATCCGGCGCAGTACCCGTCAGGTCGAGAACCGTTCCGTTGGTGGCAATCTCCGTCGCAAGGCCCTTTTCAGCCGCCAACAGGGCGTGGCGGCGCAGCATCCGGTGCTCGCCATGCATCGGCACCACCATTTGCGGGCGTACCAGATCATGGAGTGCACTGAGGTCCGGCCCGTTGGCATGGCCCGAAACGTGATAGATCCCGGCACTGTCGTCGATGACATCGACGCCCATCTCCGAGAAAGAGTTGACCACATAAAGCACGTCGCGTTCGTTGCCCGGGATGGTTTTAGAGGAGAACAGGAACATATCTCCTTCCTTCATCTCCAGCCCCAGGAACTTGCCCCGCGCCAGTTGTGCGGTGGCCGCGCGACGCTCTCCCTGGCTGCCTGTTGCCAGAAGCATAAGGTTTTCACGTGGGATCTGCAGGGCATCTTCGGGGCTGACGGTCGACGGGAAGTCGGTCAGGACACCGGTTTCGACCGCGACCGTCACCATCCGCTTCATAGCTCGCCCCAGCAGACACACGGACCGACCGGCCTTTGTGGCGGCATCAGCCAGCGTCTTGATCCGCGCCACATTGCTGGCAAAGGTCGTGGCCACCACCATCCCCTTGGCCTTGCGCACCAGGTCCTGGATTGCCGGGCCGACCACCTCTTCTGAACGGCCCGGATGGCCCACCATGGCATTGGTGCTGTCGCAAACCAGTGCTTTCACGCCCTGCCCCGCGACCTCACGCCAAAGGTCTGCATCAAAGGGTTCGCCGACAATCGGATTGCCATCGAGCTTGAAGTCACCGGTATGGATGATCCGCCCAACCGGCGTATCGATCACGATGGAAGAACTTTCTGGAATTGAGTGCGAGACGGGCAAGAACGAAATCTTGAATGGCCCCACCTGAGACATGTCAGGCCAGGCGGAAACCACCTGTACCGCCGCCGGATCACCGCCATGCTCGTCCAGCTTGCGCGCGGCCAAGGCACCTGTGAACTTCCGGCACAGAATGGGCGCGCGCAGACGTTCCCAGAAATGGCCAAGGCCACCGATATGGTCTTCGTGGCCATGGGTGATGACAATGGCCTCCAACCGGTCGGCCCGTTCCATCAGCCAACTCATGTCGGGAAAGATCAGGTCTACCCCAGGCGTCGTATCCATGTTCGGAAAGGTCACGCCCAGATCCACCAGCAAGAGCCGTTCCGAACCTTCAGGCCCGTAGCCGTAGACATAGGCGTTCATGCCCACTTCCCCTGCCCCTCCGAGAGGCAGGTAAATCAAACGATCTTCGGCCATTAGCTTCCGTTGTTCTGGTTGAATTTGTGGATGACGGTTAGTCCGTGCATCGTCAAGTCATCTTCGATCCTGTCGAACAGAACATCACCCGTCGAAAATAGCGGCGCCAGACCACCCGTGCCGATAACGTGCATCGGTCGGTCGGATTCAGCCTTGATCCGGTCGCAGATGCCGCCAACCAGGCCGATATAGCCCCAGAAGACGCCAGACTGCATGCAGGCCACCGTATTCGTTCCGATCACGGATTGTGGTTTGGTCACATCTACATGGGGCAGCGCGGCGGCGGCCTGGTGCAAGGCCTCGAGGCTCAGGTTAACACCAGGGGCAATCACGCCACCAACGTAGGCGCCATCTTCGGCCACTACGTCGAAATTGGTGGCCGTTCCGAAATCCACCACGATGAGGTTGCCGCCATGGCGGTCGAAAGCTCCTGCGGCATTGGCCAGCCGGTCTGGGCCCACTTGTGTACCCTTATCGACCCGTGGCGCACATGGCAGCAGGCATTCCGGCTTGCCCACGACGAGGGGGCGGCAGTCAAAGTATCGGTCCGAAAAGACCCGTAAGTTGAACACGACCCGCGGCACCGTTGACGAGATAATGACCTCGTCAATCAGGACGTCCAGCTTGTGGTGATCGCGCAATGTCGAATACCAGACATAATATTGGTCGGCCGTCCGTTGGTGTTCCGTCGATGTTCGGAAGGTCGCCAGAAATTGGGTCCCATCCCAGATAGAGAAGACGGTGTTGGTGTTTCCGCAATCAATACATAGCAACAAGGGCGCGGTCCTTTCAGAAATAGACCTCAGCGGCCGCAATCCGGCGTTCGCCTTTCGCGGTTATCAGAACAAGGTGCCCTGACCCATCGATTGTGCGGAACGTGCCCGTGATCTCTTCGGATGGCAACCTTGCGGTGACCACTTCATTCAGCCGTGCGGCGTGTTTGAGCCACAACTGTCGGATCGGTTCGAATCCGTAGGCCCGAAACTGCGTCTCAAGGCTCGCAAAATGGGTGGCCAGAAGGTCTAAGAAGTCGACCGGGTCGATGGTTCGGCCTCCGGCTCCTGAAACGCTGACGGGGGTCACGGCCCCGGGTTCCACCGATGCAGCATCGGGTGCAGCGACAAGGTTAACTCCGATCCCGATGGACAGGCTTTCGACCAAGCTAGGCGTGCCTTTGCTTTCCAGCAAGATGCCGGCCACTTTGCCGCCGTTCAGCAACACGTCGTTTGGCCATTTGAGCGACAGTTTCGATGGGTCAATGATGGCAGAGAGCGCATGGTGGAGCGCCACCGCTGCGGTGAAGGAGCGTAGGGCCGCCTGTTCCGGGGCGGCGTTTGGTCGTAGTACAAGGGTCGCCGCGAAGTTTCCGGCGGGCATCGCCCAGGGCCGCCCGCGCCGCCCATGCGCTGCCGATTGCTTTCGGGCAATGATCCAAATTGGCCCGGTCGCGTTTTCAGACCGGCGCGCCGCCTCAGCCATTGTGCTGTCTACACTGTCCAGCACAACCCGTTCGTATCCCGCAGGCCAAGCGGCCCGCAATGGATCAGTTGACAAGTGCGGTTGCGGCAGAGGCAGCCAAACCCTCAACCCCGAACAGGTTGATGATGCCCAGGACCATGGCAGCGGCGGCGGCAATCAGGAAAACATTCTGCACCGGGGCGGCGGTCACATCCAGCCCGCGCGCCTCGGGATCGCCGAAATACATGAAGAAGACGATCCGCAGATAGTAGAACGCCCCGATCACACTGGCGACGGC
>JBCBGY010000333.1:0-3350 GCA_038526275.1 Pseudomonadota bacterium
ATGTTCCGCATTGCCTTCAACGAGGATAAAGAGGTGCTGGAGGCCATTCATCTGGAGGAACAACGCCCGCAAAAGCGTAAACCCATTCGGATTGCCATCGATAAGGGCCCGAACGTGTATCGCAAACGTATCCGCGATCTTGTGGAAGCGGAGCGTACCGAAGATCTGGGGGCACCTGTTGCCCCGAGCTTTGTTCAAGTCGACTAAAGCGCCTGAAGCCGCGCACAAACAGGGGGATTACATGATAAATCGAAAAACATTCTTGAAGGGCCTGGTCGGTGCCGCCGCCGCTAGCCTCGCTGTCAGCGCGGCCTGGGCTCAGGACACGATCAAGATCGGCGAAATCAATCATTACAAGCGTTTGGCCGCCTTTGCCGAACCCTACAAGCTGGGGATCGAACTTGCATTGGAAGAGGTCAATGCCGCAGGCGGCGTGCTCGGCAAGCCACTAGAGTTCATCTTCCGCGACGACCAAGGCGATCCGGGCGAGGCGATCAAGATCGCTGAGGAACTGATGACCCGCGACGGGGCGGTCATGCTGACAGGCACGATCCTGTCCAATGTGGGTTTGGCGATTTCGTCGCTCGCCGCAGAAAAGAAGTATGTCTATCTTGCGTCGGAACCGTTGGCCGACGCGATCGTCTGGTCCAAAGGCAATCCCTATACGTTCCGCCTGCGCGCCTCGACCCACATGCAGGCGAGCATGTTGGCAGAAGAAGCGGCCAAGACAGATGCCAAAACGTTCGCCACCATTGCGCCGAACTATGCCTACGGCAAAGACGCTGTCGCCGCCTTCAAGACCGCCCTTTTGAAATTGAAGCCTGATGCGGAGTTCGTGGCGGAACAGTGGCCAGCGCTTTTCAAAATCGACGCTGGAGCAGAGGTGCAGGCAATCGAGCGGGCCAAGCCTGACGCGATCTATAACGTCACCTTTGGCACAGACCTGGCCAAGTTCGTACGCGAAGGCACGGATCGGGGCCTCTTTGAAGGTCGGGTCACGATTGGTCTGTTGACGGGCGAGCCGGAATATCTGGACCCGCTGAAAGACGAAGCGCCCGAAGGTTGGATCGTCACCGGCTATCCTTGGTACGATGTTCAGGACGAGGCCAACAAAGCCTTCGTTGACGCGTATATGGCTGCCTATGATGACCATCCCCGGATCGGATCTCTGGTGGGTTACATGACCGTGCAATCCATTGCCGCTGTCCTTGAAAAGGCGGGTTCGACCGAAACCGAAGCGATCCGCGAAGCCTTCGCTGACCTCCAAGTCGCCACTCCGGTGGGTGAGATCACCTTCCGCGCCGCTGACCACCAGGCCACCATGGGGGCGTTCGTCGGTAAAACGACGCTTCAGGATGGCAAAGGCATTATGGTCGATTGGGTCTATAAGGATGGGGCGAACTACCTGCCCTCACCCGAAGAAGCCAAGGCACTGCGCCCATCCAATTAATGCGCGTGCGGCCCGAAAGGGCCGCGCCAACCAACTCGGAATGTTCTGATGGGCCATGCAACACGCCTAAACGACACGCTCACAGCGTTCATTCGTGCCCAGCCCATGTTTTTCGTGGCAACTGCTGGGCGTGAGGGCCGGGTCAATGTCAGCCCCAAGGGCCTGGATTGCCTGCAGGTTTTGGCCCCGGATCGGATCGTTTGGTTGAATGTCAGTGGCTCCGGGAACGAAACCGCAGCCCATGTGCGTGAAACCGGCCGGATGACACTGATGTTCTGCGCCTTTACGGGTGATGCCCTGATCCTACGAACATACGGTACGGCAACGGTACTTCATCCCCATGATGACGGCTGGACCGAGGCCTACGCGGCCTTTCCAGACTATCCCGGAGCCCGGAACATCTTTGATCTGCGGATTGAAGCGGTGCAAACCTCGTGCGGCACAGGTGTTCCCTTGATGGACTTCCGTGCCGGTCGGGCGGAAAGTGAACTACTGCCCTATTTCGACGAAATGGGACCAGAGGCCGTTTCTGCCTACTGGGCCAAGAAGAACGCCGTTTCGCTGGACGGCAAGACGACAGGACTGATCCCCGACTAATGGCATTCTATCTGGCACAAGTGCTGACGGGCCTGGCCAACGCCTCCGCCCTGTTTCTGGTCGCTGCGGGCCTGTCGCTGATCTTCGGCGTCACCCGCATTGTGAATTTCGCGCATGGTTCGTTTTACATGCTCGGCGCTTACATCGGCTACACCCTGATGCAGATCCTGCCCGGTATGGTGGGCTTCTGGGGCGCGGTGCTGTTGGCCGGTATCCTCGTTGGCATCATCGGGGTTATTGTAGAGATCTGCGTCCTGCGCCCGGTCTACCGCGCGCCTGAACTGTTTCAGCTGGTCGCCACTTTCGGTGTGATCCTGGTGATTCAGGATCTGACCCTGATGATCTGGGGGCCAGAAGACCTGCTTGGCCCACGCGCGCCTGGCTTGCGGGGGGTGGTGTTTATCTTCGGCGAACGGGTGCCGCGCTATGACTTGGCACTGATCGCCATTACGCCGTTCGTGGCCCTGGGCCTGTGGTACCTGATCGCCCGCACCCGCGTCGGCGTCCTTGTTCGCGCCGCGACCCAAGACCGAGAGATGGTCGGGGCGCTCGGCGTCAACCAGGCTTGGCTTTTCACCGGGGTCTTCTTCCTCGGCACGGCGCTTGCTGGTCTTGGCGGTGCGATCCAGCTCCCCAAAGGCGGGGCAGACCTGCTGATGGATTTCAACATCCTGACGGCCATCTTCGTCGTGGTCGTGATCGGCGGCATGGGCTCCCTGCCCGGTGCCTACCTCGCAGCTGTCCTGATCTCTGTCCTCAATGTCTTTGGGGTGGCCTATTTGCCGCAAAGCACGTTGGTTTTGATGTTCGTCGTCATGGTCATCGTCCTGATGTTCCGCCCCTACGGCCTGTTCGGCCGGGAAGAGGTCGCCGGCGAACATGGGCAGGTCGGCGAACCCGAACGCCCGATCAAACCGGCAGGCCCTGTGACCCGCGCCATCGTTGCGCTGTTTCTGGCCCTGCTGGCCTGCTTGCCGCTTTTCGGGTCGACCTTCGCCATGGTGCTTGCGACCGACATTCTGATCTTCTGCCTTTTCGCCGCCTCGCTTCATTTCCTTCTGGGCCTGGGCGGTTTGGTCTCTTTCGGCCATGCGGCCTATTATGGCGGTGGCGCCTACGCGGCGGCCCTTCTGGTTTCTTATGCGAGCGTACCCATGGAACTGGTTCTGTTGCTCGCCCCCTTGGCCGCAGGTCTCGCCGCCATCATTGTCGGCTGGGTCTGCTTGCGGCTGACCGGGGTCTATTTCGCGATGCTCACTCTGGCTTTCGCACAGCTTCTCTGGTCGCTCGTCTTCCAATGGGG
>JBCBGY010000334.1:0-3330 GCA_038526275.1 Pseudomonadota bacterium
CGGCCTGATCCTGCGCAGTGGCGCTCCGTTGGATGTGCTGCGTGCCTTGATCGCCGAAACCGGCGCGAGTGCGGTTTATTGGAACAGGGGTTACATGCCTGCCGAGCAGACCCGTGACAGCGACGTTAAATCCGCGTTGAAGTCGGACGGGATCACCGCGCGGAGTTTCGCGGGCCATTTGTTGTTCGAGCCCTGGACGGTCGAGACGAAAACAGGCGGTTTTTTCAAGGTTTACACACCGATGTGGAAGTCGGTGAAGGACCGCGACGTGCCTGCGCCAATTGCCGCTCCAAGCCGGATTGAGGCGCCAGAGGCATGGCCCCGTTCCGAAGCTTTGGCAGGCTGGCAACTGGGCAATGCGATGAACCGCGGTGCTGCGGTGATTGCGGCCCACGCCCAGGTGGGCGAGGCGGCTGCTGGGGCCCGCCTGGATCAGTTTGTTGACGCCAAAGTCGCGCACTATGACACGACCCGGGATTTACCGGGGGAAGATGGAACATCGCGCCTATCCGAAAATCTGGCCCTGGGTGAGATTGGGCCACGGACTTGCTGGCATGCCGGTCAGCGCGCCTTAGCAGAAGGCAAGGCCGGGGCAGAGACGTTTCTGAAAGAGCTCGTCTGGCGCGAATTTGCGTATCATCTGGCCTATCACACGCCCCGCATCCTGACGGATAACTGGCGGGAAGAATGGGCGGCCTTTCCCTGGTCAACGGACGAAAATGCGCCAGAGGTTCTGGCGTGGAAACAGGGTCGAACGGGCATTCCTTTTGTCGATGCCGCGATGCGCGAGATGTATGTCACCGGCAAGATGCACAATCGTGGACGCATGATCGTGGCCTCGTATCTGACGAAACATCTGATGGTGCACTGGAAGATCGGTATGGCCTGGTTTGAGGATTGCCTGACCGATTGGGACCCGGCGAGCAACGCGATGGGTTGGCAATGGTCCGCAGGGTCCGGGCCGGATGCCACGCCCTATTTCCGGGTCTTCAATCCGGTCACGCAACTGGACAAGTTCGACAAGAACCGCAGTTATGTTGATCGGTGGATCGCCGAAGGGAGATCCAACCCGAGTGCATCCGCGCTCACCTATTTTCAGGCTGTTCCGAGATCTTGGCGTTTGCGGCCTTCAGCACCCTATCCTGCACCGATTGTGACGCCGGAAGAAGGACGCAAACGCGCCCTCGCGGCCTATCAAGGTCGTACATTCTGAACCGACCGTACTGGGCTACCGATCACGGGCATTCGCTGTTAAAGGACAAAAGGTTGCCGCACTATCCTGTGGTGACACTGAAAGCAGGAGGGTCATCAATGGATTTGGGATTGTCGGGCAAGCGGGCGTTGGTTTGCGCGTCCAGCAAGGGTTTGGGCCGGGGCTGTGCCGAAGCGTTGGCCGCTGCCGGGGTCAATCTGGTGATGAACGGGCGCACAGTTGAAACGCTGGCAGAGACGGCAGGGGAAATTCGCGCAGAGCATGGTGTGGATGTCGTGGAAGTTGCAGCAGATGTGACAACGGCCAACGGTCAGGCAGCGGTACTGGAAGCCGCCGGAGATCTGGATATTCTGGTCACCAATGCCGGAGGTCCGCCGCCTGGAGTGTGGAGCGACTGGGACCGGCAGGATTTTATTTCAGCGCTGGACGCCAACATGCTGACGCCGATCGCATTGATGAAGGCGGTTTTGCCGGGGATGATGGAGCGCGGCTGGGGCCGGGTGGTGAATGTGACCTCGCAATCGGTCAAGGCGCCGATCCCGGCGCTTGGCCTGTCCAATGCTGCGCGAACCGGGTTGACTGGTTACGTTGCAGGGACCTCTCGTCAGGTTGCGCCTTATGGTGTGACGATCAATAACTTGCTGCCTGGCATCCACGCCACGGATCGGGCCGTTTCGCTGGATAGTGGTGTTTCGAACAGTCAAGGCATTTCGATGGATGAGGCGCGGGCGCAGCGTGAGGCCACGATCCCTGCGCGGCGTTATGGTACGCGGCAGGAATTTGGGGCGGCGTGCGCATTTCTGTGTTCGGTCCATGCCGGATTTATCGTCGGGCAAAACATTCTGCTCGACGGCGGCGCGACGGTCGCGACAATCTGACGAGGGCAGGGTGGCCACGCTCGCACAGCCACAAGGGCTGCTCTCGCGCGGCCACGGCCCGTTCGGGCCGGGCCCCGTTGCAGCCGCTGCACGAGGTTGATACGAGGTCTGAGTCTTTTTGTTGGAAAGCGGATGTCCCGCCTTGTCTGACCGTCGGTCTTTGCCTCCCCCGCGCCTAGAGGTTCGTGGCCTGACCCGCCTGATCGAGGGCCGGGCCGTTGTGAGCGACGTCAACCTGACCCTGCAGGCCGGCCAAGTGACCTGCCTTCTGGGTCCATCCGGTTGTGGAAAATCCACCACCTTGCGCATGATTGCCGGTGTGGAACCGCTGGATCGAGGCTCGGTCATTGTCGATGGCGACGTCTTGTCCGACGGTGGCCGGTCTGTTCCGCCAGAACATCGATCTGTTGGTCTGATGTTTCAGGACTTCGCCTTGTTCCCCCATCTGACCGTTGTGCGCAACGTGGCCTTCGGGTTGACCGGCCCTCAGACCCAGCGCACCGAGCGGGCGATGGCATTGCTGGAACGGGTTCGGCTGGCGCATTATGCGCAAAGTTATCCGCACGAACTTTCCGGTGGGGAGCAGCAGCGCGTTGCCCTTGTGCGCGCCTTGGCGCCCACCCCCCGGATCATGCTGATGGATGAGCCGTTCTCGGGGCTCGACAACCGCTTGCGCGATGGGATCCGGGACGAGACGTTGGCCTTGCTGAAAGAAGAGGGCACCGCTGTGCTGCTGGTCACGCACGAGCCGGAGGAAGCGATGCGGATGGCAGATGAGGTCGCGTTGATGCGGGACGGGGCCATCGTGCAGCAGGGGCCGCCTTACCAGGTTTATACCTATCCCGCCGACAAGGATGCAGCCGCATTTTTTAGTGATATCAACGTATTGAGGGCCGGTGTTAAGGGTGGCCTTGTCGAGACGGCGTTCGGTGGGTTCCTCACCCCTGGACTGCCTGATGGGACGGTTGTGGACATCGTGGTACGCCCCCAACACCTGACCATCGACTTTGACCGCAACGGCGCGGGGCCGATGCCCTCACCCACGCATGGCGTTCCCGCCCGAGGCGTGGTGCAACGCGCCCGCTTCATGGGATCCGAGAGCCTGGTCGAGTTCCGCATGGACCATGATGCCAGCCTGATCACGGCGACGGTACCGAATGTCTTTCTGCCGAAACCCGGGCGTGCCCTTTGGCTCAGCTTGCGGCGAGACCGCTGTCATGTTTTTCCGGTCAGCGGTTA
>JBCBGY010000335.1:0-3293 GCA_038526275.1 Pseudomonadota bacterium
ACGCCGCCCAGGATGTTGCGGATCGTGCCGTTCGGGCTGCGCCACATCTTCTTGAGGCCAAACTCCTCGACGCGGGCTTCATCGGGCGTGATGGTGGCGCATTTCACGCCGACACCGATCTCTTTGATCTTTTCGGCGCTGTCGATGGTGATCTGGTCATCCGTCCGGTCGCGCTCTTCAATCCCGAGATCGTAGTAGAGAAGGTCGACATCGAGATAGGGAAGGATCAGCTTTTTCTTGATGAAGTCCCAGATGATCCGGGTCATCTCATCGCCATCCAGCTCGACGACGGGGTTCTCGACTTTGATCTTGGTCATGGCGCACATCCCTTATGGCGGTCTTGTTGCGCGCGCTTTACCGGAAAAGATCGGCGGCGAGAAGGGCGTATGCCGCCGTATACAGAAAATGCCGCAGCCGACCTTGACCAAGAGCCACTGTCACGCCTCAGGCGTTAAGTGGATCATCAGCACTTCGGGCGTCCGAGGTTGCAACTGCGGCATGTGATCCGCAACGGCTCGGCGTTGTAGATGGCTAATTTCAGTTGGTGTTGGCGTGTTAAACTGGCCTGGATGAAGGCCGACTTTGTCTCTAGTCGTCGCAGCCGCACAATCCAGTCATCATTGTAATGATCGATCGGAGGGCTTTCGATATGTTCCTTTCCAGACTTTGAAACATAGCGAATTTTTTTGTCCCTATGAAATTTGATGGGCTTGTGGCAGATCCCGCAAATCACCTTTCCCGCCTTGGTCTGGCGTTTCATGATCTTCGAGCGTACGCCCGGAAGCCACCGCATCCCCATGCGCTTGGACATACTGAACGTCGCATCACCGGCTGATCGATTGACCTCCGCAAAAATGATCTGACCGCCAAGTTTGGTGCAGGTTTTATAACGCGGATTGGTATCGGAGCGCTTTTTGCAGCCCCGACACCCTTCGTCGGTGCATTCGATGTTCCAGAGTTTGCTGCCCGAGCGCGGCATACGCTTTTCCTCAAGTTGCTGTCGTAGAGGAAATTGCCTAGGCCATCGCCTTACGCAACGTGTTTATCTACGAAGCTTTTGAGGAATGCCAACGACATAGGCAGCAAACTGTTAAGTCCGGCGACGATGCCAAGCCACGCCCGCAATTCCGGCCAGCGCTGTCAGCATGAGAGGCAATCCCGCCGGTACAGGCGTTTGAGCAATGACCGGCTGATCGAAAACGACTGGCCCGGTAAATGTCAGTTGGTAATCGGCAAAGCTGCAGTCAAATTCGACACAGCCTTCGCCATTCGCTTCAGGGAAGCCATCCGAGAGGCGTACGACCTGAGGATAAAAACTGAATTCCCGCCGTTGCCGGATCGCGTCTCCTGGCCCGATG
The DNA here is from genome assembly GCA_038526275.1 of Pseudomonadota bacterium. GTDB lineage: Bacteria > Pseudomonadota > Alphaproteobacteria > Rhodobacterales > Rhodobacteraceae > 188UL27-1. The sequence continues at coordinate 1,359 of JBCBGY010000335.1, forward strand.
CCGACTTCGCCAATGGCCAGAATGTATTCGCCAGCCTCCAGGAACCATTCGATGAAACTGTCGAGTGGAGAAGTTGATCCGTCATTAAATGTCCGTCGGGAATCGTCGTTCGAAACGATGACATCATCGACATCAATTTGGCCGTCATCGTGGAACACATAGATTTCGGAATCGAGGTGATTTGCAAATCCATCCCCATCCGGATCCCAGTCCCACGAAAGCACATCTATCGTTACATAGTCAGGGCGGGTTACTGCAAACCGCCACAAATCGACTTCCGTTGCAAATGGTCGGCCATCGTCGATGACCCGCGGGAACGTTTCAATTTTATCGCGGATTACCGTTGAAGCGGATAGTATTGTTGCTGAAAACAGTACAATCGACGCTAAGATAAGCGTTCGGACCATTTTATTTTCCCCCATTTAACCCTGCCGGAAAATCTACCGGTATTCGTGACAGACTGTAAACTTTATTGATCAAATTATGGGGCTATAGCAGTTGCTTTGCAACTGTCACGCGCTAGGCGCGCCCTGCAGAATTACCAAACCGTGTATCAGGCGCGACGGGCTTTGCGACGACGACGGGCCTCGCTTCCGCCCGCGTTGAAATTTACCTCTGGCAGGTCAACGACTTTCGAAAGTTCGGGAAATGAGTCGGTCGCGTGGGGTAAGGCATTGGCGTTGACGAAATGCTCCTGAAACCTTGGTTCGACTGCGGTTTCGATTTTTATGATCTGCCCAACCGTTTGTTCAATCTCCGCGCGTGCGGTTCTATTGAGCAACGCGATGCGGGCGCCAGTTCCGGCGGCATTCCCGGCCGATGTGACTTTATCAAGTGGCGCGTCGGGGATCATACCAAGGATCATCGCGTGCTTGGTCGAAATGTGGGCCCCAAAAGCTCCTGCGAGCACGATCCGGTCAACGCGGTCGATCTGCATCTCATCCATCAACAAACGCGCTCCGGCATAAAGTGCCGACTTTGCCAATTGGATGGCGCGAATGTCGCCTTGCGTCACAGTGATCAGCGGGCCGTCCGCGTCGCGACCATCAAAAAGAACATAGGCATGCGTGCGCCCATCCGGTTCGCATCGGGGCGTGCCGGTTTGATCTGCGCTGCCGATCAGACCGGACTTATCCAGAATGCCCGCGCTTCGCATTTCGGCCACAGCCTCAATGATGCCTGATCCGCAGATGCCGGTGACGTTTTCTTCAAAGTCAGGGTCATCGGACCAACGCGCACTGCCAATCACACGGAACCGGGGGGCCTTGGTGATCGGATCAATCTCCACACGTTCAATGGCGCCAGGTGCGGCGCGTTGGCCCGCGCTGATCTGGGCCCCCTCAAAAGCAGGGCCCGTGGGAGAAGAACAGGCCAGCACCTTGTCCCGGTTGCCGAGCAGGATTTCAGCGTTGGTGCCAACATCGACGATCAGCACCAGATCTTCCGACCGGTTCGGGGCCTCGCTCAACGCCACCGCGGCGGCATCTGCGCCCACATGCCCGGCGATGCAAGGCAACATGTAAATCTGTGCCAATGGGTTCAGGCTGCCTAGGCCAATGTCCCGAGCGCCCAGATGTACTGCACCAGATGTGGCTAGAGCGAAGGGGGCTTGCCCCAACTCCACCGGATCAATGCCCAAAAGCAGGTGATGCATGACCGGGTTACAGACACACACCATTTCGACCACGCGATCTTGGGCGACGTCGGCTTGACCAATGAGATCCCGGAACAGCGTATCCATCGCTTCGCGAACGGCGGCGGTCATTTCCTCCGCTCCGTTTTCGTTCATCATGGCATGGGATACCCGGCTCATCAGATCCTCGCCAAAACGGATCTGTGGGTTCATGATTCCGCCGGATGCCAAAACCTCACCATCCGCCAAGCTGCAGAGATGGGCGGCGATGGTGGTGGAGCCCAGGTCGACGGCAAACCCGT
>JBCBGY010000336.1:0-3291 GCA_038526275.1 Pseudomonadota bacterium
AGCACCATGCGCTTCAATTTACCGCCGCCGAGCCAGGGTACTCCAAGTTGACTTTTTTTGTTCCAGTCCCGGGAACAACACCAAATATGTTAAATTCAAAAGAGTCTGTACGGGATGTAGAGAGCCAGATCCTGCCAAAACCACAAAAGCACCGCGGTCGATAACATAATCAACGCAAACGGAATGGCTCCTTGGATAACCTCTTCAAGACGTGCTTTTCCAACGGCTTGAATGACAAACAGGTTCAGTCCTACTGGAGGTGTGATTAAGGCCGTTTCGATCAGAACCATGAAGAAGATACCAAACCAGATCGGGTCAATGCCCATCTCCTGCAGCGCCGGATAAAGCACGGGAACCATGATTAAGAGCATAGAAAGTGATTCAAGGAAAAAGCCTATGAAGAGCAGAACAAGGCCGACAGCAAAGATAAAAATCGTCGGATTGGAGATATGCGTTGTCAGGAAACCACTGATCGACTGAGGGATCAAATAGAGCGTAATGGCATAGGAAAAAACTTTTGCTCCAGCAACGATTATGAAGATCATCGCAGTGGTCTTTAGCGAGTCGTTCACGGCCTCCCGCAGCTTGGCAAAGTCCATCCGTCCCATGGCAATGGTCATGACCATCGCAATCACGAATCCAACACCTGCGCTTTCCGATGGCGTGGCGATACCTGCGTAGATTGAACCGATGATTGCAATCGCCAGCACCACCGTCGGCAATGCGTAGAGCGTCACAGAAAGACGGTCGCGTAACGGCAAGCGTTTGGCCTTTAAGTCTTCCTTGCCGCGCGAATAAATCATGGCGTAGATGATGAAAAGCGTCGCCAGGAAGAGGCCAGGCCCGATCCCCGCCAGGAAAAGTGTTGGTATCGAAGTTTCGGTAATGACGCCGTAGATAATCAGTGGGATCGACGGTGGAATGAGGATGCCCAGTGTTCCGCCCGCCGCGAGTTGCCCCATGATAAACGGACGGTCATAACCGCGCTCTTCCATTTCGGGGATGGCGACGGTCCCAATTGTTGCCGCGGTCGCCACGGAAGACCCCGAAATGGCGGAGAACAGCGTACAGCTTTTGATTGTGGCAACGCCCAATCCACCGGGCCAATGCCCGACCCAGGCCTGCACACTGGCGAACAGATCACGTCCTACGCCCCCTTTGAGCAGCACATTCGACATCAACAAAAACAGCGGCACGGCGAGCAATTCGAAGCTGTCCATGGTGCCAAACAGGCGCTGTGGCACGGCGATCAGCGGAAAACCCTTGAGCCACAGCAGGACAACGCCGAGCGACCCCAAGGCGAAGGCAACCGGAACCCGCAAAAACAGAAGCGCCAGCAGGGCGCAGACAATGAGAATGGATTCCATCGCTCAGTGCCCCCCCAGCTCCGAACGTTCCAGGTTCGCTTGGCCCGTCCAGACTTTGTAGATCTCTACCAAAGCTTGCAGCGTCAACAGGCCAAAGCCGAACCAGATGGCGGACTGTATAAAGGTCTTGGGCACTGCGAGATAGCTGTCTGTCGTATGACCCCCGAGCGTTGATTTCAGCCAGATGTCCCAGCCGAATTTCGCGACGATGGTGCCGAAGACAACAATGACCAACAGCGAAAAAGTCTCGACAATACGCCGTTGCAGCGACTGCGCATCCCTGAATGCTAGGTCGATAACGATGTGCTGACGGTGCTTGAGCACATAGGCCGTGGCGCCAAAGGTGCCCCAGATCTGAAAAATCCGGGCAATCTCATCCACCCAGACTGTCGGGCTCGTCAGAGCGTATCGCATGAAGACTTCGTAAGCGACGAAGAGTCCCACGGCAAAGAACATCCAACCCGCAATGATGCCCAAGACTTCGGACGCCCCGTCGACGATCTTGACCAGAGTCTGCATTTTTGCCTTACCTGCCTCAGAAAACGTTGCAACCGGGCTGTGCCAACCCGGTTGCTTTGGCCGTTAGGTGGTTACCCACCGGTTACGGCTGAAACCACTTCTGCGGCGGTTTCGCCCGCGTCGTCGACAAAGCGCTGAACCACGCTCTTGGTTGCGTCGACCCACTGCTGCCGCTCTTCGTCGGTCAGATCCACAACGGTCATCTGGTCGCGCAATGCGGCGACAGACTCAGCTTCTTCACTGTAGATGGCATCGCGCAGCTTCTGCTCGACCTCGGCAGAGGCCTCCAGAATGATCTGCTGATGCTCCGGGGACAGGCCGTTGAAGAAATCGTTGTTGATGATGGCCACAAACTCGATGGCACTGTCGAAAGACAGAGTCATATGGTCCATCACTTCATAGAGCTTGCGCGATTCCACAGCCGCAGCACCGGTCATCCCCACATCGACTGCACCCTGTTGATAGGCCAGGAACTGCTTGGATCCCGACATCAAAGTCGGCGCGCCGCCTAGAGCCTCGACCGTCCAGCCAAGTACCTTGCCGTACGTGCGGACCTTTTTGTTTTCCATATCCGCGGGCGTGCGAACGGCTTCGCCATTCGACAGATACACGTTGCGGCCAAAAGCCTGCCACCAGAGCACCTTGGACCCGGTTTCCTCAAGGATCGCCTGGTCGAGGATCTCCCGCATGGGCGAGCCTGTGGCAACCGCCGCGCGCAGATGGGCTTCGTCTTTGAAGAAGAAGGGCAAATTCACCACGTCGACCGCCGGAACCGCGCCGGTAAAACGGCCAAGGAAGGCAGAGCCCGCCTCAATTGCGCCGCTCCCCACGGCTTCGGGCACTTCCTTGTCCGTGAAGAGCTGGGCCGATGGGAACAGCTGCATGGTCAGCTCGCCACCAGATTTTTCTTCGATGATCTTTTGGAAGTCGTTCCAGTTTTCGCCGACGAAATGGGTCTCCGGCAGCTGCAAAGTAACCCGGATGGTTGTTTCCGCTTGGGCCACCAAAGGTGCCGCCATAACAAAAGTCGCGGCCAGAGCCGCCTGAATAGTCCTACGCATGTTTCCTCCCTAGCGTTTTTTGCAGTTCGCGACTTTGTCTTGATCGTCGACCTCGCGATTCAGCCTTAGCGTTTCTTAAAGGTTGCCTCCCATATGTGGCGCAAACGGCCCTCCATCCGTACCGCCGACCTTGTGAAAGCTGGCATTGCATTCTACGAAATGAGCCTCGATTATCGCGCACCTCTTGCTGGTTTCACGAGATTTCGCGCCACTAATTTCCTGGAAAATTGGCTCCCGATCTTAACTTGCACCAATAAATTCTAGTATTTTGAGGTTCCCAGTGGAATTCTGGGCTCAAGAACGCAGGTTTGCACAAAACGCAACGCACACCCCAAACATGATCA
>JBCBGY010000337.1:0-3256 GCA_038526275.1 Pseudomonadota bacterium
ATTGCCCGGATCGCCGCCTTGATCGGAGATCCTGCACGGGCAAACATTCTAACGGCCCTCATGTCCGGGCGCGCCCTGACAGCGACCGAACTTGCCGCAGAGGCCGGTGTCACACTGTCCACTGCCAGCACCCACCTGGCCAAGCTGACCGAGGGCCAGTTGCTGCGCCAGCAACGCCAAGGGCGCCACAGATATTACGGGCTGGCAAGCGAGCAGGTGGCCGACACGCTGGAAAGCCTTATGGGGCTCGCCGCAGGCACAGGCCACTTGCGGACCCGCCTTGGTCCCAAAGATGCGGCACTGCGCCATGCGCGGGTTTGTTACAATCATCTGGCAGGCGATATGGGCGTGCGCATGTTCGAAAGCCTGGTGAAACGCGGCACGATAATCCAGCAGGATGACTCCATCTCTGTCACACCGGCAGGCGAAGTTTTCCTGGCCGAGTTTGGGTTGGACTTAACACCGCTAAGATCAGCACGCGCCCCGCTCTGCCGCCCCTGTCTGGATTGGAGCGAACGCCGAACGCATCTCGCGGGCAGCGTAGGACGGGCATTGTTGCAACGAATCGTGGACAAGGGTTGGGCCAGCCGTCAGGACGGGTCGCGCGTGGTCGCCTTCACGCCCCTGGGCGAGGCCGAATTCCAACGATTGTTTTCTCTATGACCCATAACCTTGCGCTTTATACATTCGGGCAGTTCCTGAAACCGTCTGAAGATCCGGCCAATGACGGCTTTCACGAACGTAACGATCCGTTGTTTGAACTTGCCGACGCAACTCCGGGGCTGATCGCCCGTTCCGGCTATCCCGATGAACCGCAAACTGAATCGTGGGGCGAACAGGTCTATCCTCGTTTTTACCGCGACAACGGCGATGGCTGGGCGCCGTCGACCCTTTCCGTCTGGGCGGATGCGGCCAGCGCCAAGGCCTATATCTATCGCGGCCCACACCTGGAGGCGATGCGACTTGGGCGAAGCTGGTTTGTTGAACCGTCCTGGCCACCACTCGTCCTCTGGTGGATAGCAAAGGACTATCGACCCACCTGGGCCGAGGGCTGCACCAAACTAGAACATCTTCAAGATCACGGCCCGACAGAGGCGGCATTTACTTTTAGGGACTGGTATTCATTGCCTGATCCACTGCAAAGCGACTCCAAAAGCTAGTTTTTGAAATGCGCCGTCTCATTTCATAAAAACATCGCCGCCCTACTCATGTGGAAAAGGTCTGGGCGGTGGCAGCCAGGATTGGCCGACGCGTGCGGGCTGTTTTGCCCTGGTTTTCTCGTCACAAAAGGCCTGGAACACGTGTTGGCAAGCAGCGTCCGCTGGCATTCTGGGATAACGCCTACATTTCCGCCATTCCAACCAAGCTGTGTATCCCGCCAAAATTCCAATGGCCAAACGGTCCAACGGATTGGATCCCAACATTCTAATGCCCTCCAATATCGCGAGCAGAGAAATTCAGAACAAATCTGGCAGAGCTGAATAAACGCGCCCGCACATTCTATAAAATAAGTCCGTCATTTATCGCATATTTTACCCCATTTTGCAATGGACACGCAGTCGCTACGTTTTCGGTGAGTTTCATTAACCTTAACGAAGCTTCGATACGACGCTGAACCCTCCAACGTTCGGAGTGTCTTTCCAACCGGCGTGCTCTCCCCTAAACCCGGGGCCGCACAATCGAGGAGCCCCAGATGCGCCGTGCCCAGGTCAGCCGCAAGACGGCCGAGACAGAAATCACCATCGACCTAACCCTCGATGGAACCGGCCAGTATGACAACCAAACAGGCGTCGGGTTCTTTGACCATATGCTCGACCAACTGGCCCGTCATGCGCTGCTGGACCTGACTGTGCGCGCCACAGGCGATCTTCATATCGACGACCATCACACAGTCGAAGATACCGGCATTGCCCTCGGCCAGGCTCTGACAAAGGCGATGGCAGACAAGCGCGGCATCCGCCGCTATGGCGCGTGCCTTTTGCCCATGGATGACACGCTTGTCCGCGCCGCGCTCGACCTGTCGGCCCGCCCGTTTCTGGTCTGGAATGTGCCCTTCACAGCGCCAAAGATCGGAACGTTCGATACCGAACTGGTGCGGGAGTTTTTTCAGGCTGTCAGCACCCATGGTGGTATCACACTGCACGTCGATCTGCTGCACGGGATCAACAGCCACCATATCGCCGAGGCCGCCTTCAAGGCCACAGCCCGCGCCCTTCGTGACGCATTGGAACCAGATCCCCGGCAGACCGACGCGATCCCTTCCACAAAAGGGGCACTTTGAGCCATGCTGACGGTTCTGATAGATTACGACAGCGGCAATCTGCATTCCGCGGAAAAGGCCTTCCAACGGATGTCGGCTGAGGTTGATGGTGGCAAGGTTCTGGTGAGCAACCGCGCCGAAGACGTGGCGCGGGCAGATCGGATTGTTCTACCCGGTGACGGAGCCTTCCCGGCCTGCAACGAGGCCCTCCGCGCCCGGTCCGGTCTCTATGAAGCGCTCTTGGAGCAGGTAGAGACCAAGGCGCGCCCATTCATGGGCATCTGTATCGGCATGCAACTGATGGCGCAGATCGGTCGGGAATATACCGATACGCCTGGCCTGGGTTGGATAAACGGCGAGGTCGTCCGCATCACCCCGGCCGACACAGCCCTCAAGGTACCCCATATGGGCTGGAATGATCTGGTCGTCACCGGACATCACCCCGTTATGGCAGGTGTGGCCACCGGCGATCACGCTTATTTCGTCCACGGCTACCACATGCTGGTCGGCGAATCCGCCTCAAGCCTGGCCCACGTCGACTATGGCGGCGCAGTAACCGCAATCGTCGGACGCGACACGATGATCGGTACGCAATTTCACCCGGAGAAGAGCCAACAAACCGGGCTTCAAATGATCGCCAACTTTCTCACTTGGCGGCCATGAACCGATAAACCCGCCTCCCTTTCTTATTGGAGAAAAATACTTCCGCCGGAGGCTCCCACCAGAACGTGCTGCCTATGCCAGATGAAGGGTCACACGACGGTTGTCCCGGCCCTTCTTTTCCACTTTGCCCAAGCGGATCTGGCCAATCTCACCGGTGCTGGCCACATGCGTCCCTCCGCAGGGTTGCAGATCTACCTGATCCTCGCCGATACCAATCCGAACAAGGCGAACGCGCCCCGCGCCTACAGGTGGTTTGACAGACATCGTCTTCACCAGACCGGGATTGGCCTCCAGTTCAGCATCAGTGATCCAGCTTTCGCTCACCGGCAAATC
>JBCBGY010000338.1:0-3237 GCA_038526275.1 Pseudomonadota bacterium
AGAAGCGGTGCCAGAACATCGATATCGGCGGCATGATCCTGTTTCGGACGGGGCGGCAGGTATTTGTTGACGGGCTTCGTGCCCTGTTCCGGCATCAGATCGACGCCGCCACGATCTGCGACGAGTTTGGAAACATCGCTCTCCGGATCGCCCAGATCCCCGAAATGCCGCGCGCCTGCCGGGCAGGTCCGGACGCAGGCCGGGACGCGATCTTCTTCGGGCAGGTTGTCATTGTAGATCCGGTCAACGCAAAGCGTGCACTTTTTCATCACCCCTTCTGCCGCATCCATTTCTCGCGCGCCATAGGGGCAGGCCCAGGCACATAGGCCACAGCCGATGCAGCTATCTTCATTGACCAGGACGATGCCGTCTTCGACCCGTTTGTAGCTGGCGCCTGTCGGGCACACAGTCACGCAGGGCGCGTCTTCGCAATGCAGGCAGGATTTCGGGAAATGGGCCAACTGGACCGTGCCTTGGGGCGGTGTGATTTCGTAGCTGTGGATCCGGTTGAGGAAAGTGCCGGTCGGATTGGCGCCATAGGGATCCTGGTCGCTGAGCGGCGCGCCGTAATTTTCGGTGTTCCAACCTTTGCAGGCGATCACGCAGGCATGGCAGCCGACACAAGTATCAAGATCGATCACCAGGCCCATCTTGCGGGCGGTGGAAGCGGGAAGCTGGGTCATGGAAGCCTGGCAGGATGGGGAAGGTTCAGGGCGCTTGCGGAGAGGTCGCACGCTGTGGGCCTTCGGTTGCTGTGACCGAGGGCTGATAGTTGGTTTGAGCCAATAGGAAAGGAGGGCCGACTTGCGCAGAGGCCACGCCTAGCTGCGACCGGAGGCCGAAAGCTTAAGCCAGCCAGACGGGCCGATCGATCGCGTAGTAGTGCGTGTTTATTTCGTTGACTTTGGCGCGGTAGACCATCGGAAGGCCGGACAGGTCTGCGGCCAGCTGGGTCAGGTGCCAGGCTTCGTTTTCGTCCACCAGCAACAGCCGTTCTGTGAGGGCTTGCCAATTGCGCTCTTCCCCGATGCGGCGGGTTTCCTGCGCGACGGACAGTGCTTTGGGGTGCACCCAGCCTTCGGGCATGCCCCAGGCCCACATCCAACTGTGGCTGTTTTCGTTCCAGGACGCCACCAAGCCGTAACGAGCGTAACAGGTCTGGCCTGCTGCATTGTTGAACTTGAAGAGCGCCTGATCGGGGATCACCTCCCACGAACCATTGCGGTTCAGCAGGCCAAACCGGTCGTAGAGTTCGTTCGAACTGTCGCTGAGTTTGCGGCATAGCCCGCGCAGCATCCAACGAAACGCGTCGTTTTCTGCTGTCGGCTGAGGCGTGTTGCGGTCGGGGCAGATGTACCAAATACCCTTGCCATTGTAGTCGCCCCAACGCTCGTCCTTGCGTTGTTTTTTCCCGAACCAGCCAAACATGGATCCGCTCCCGCACGGTTAACGCATCCTGTTTTCCAAGTGGAATTGGCGAAAGTGAGGCGATCATGTGCCAAGGTCCCGGTGGAGTTTGGCATCGATTGGGCATCGGCAGAAAAGGGCGCAGGGAGGTCACTGGGCTGAAATTCATTTCCCCAGTTTCCATGTCAGCTCAGCCGGGCCTTTGGCAACCGGAGAGCTCTGCGGCGGGATGGACGGCTGGGCCTCGGCAGGCAGATCCGTTTTCTCTATGCGCACTTTTAAGTCGAACCACGCGGCCTGGCCGGTGACCGGATCCGAATTGGACCAACGCAGTCCGTCGCCTTTTGGCGGCAGCAATTCATGGATCAGGTGGTTGAGCAGAAAGCCCTTGGTGGCTTCGGGCGCGCCCTTGTCCAGCGCCCAGGCCCCTTTGCGTTTGCCAATGGCATTCCAGGTCCACACGGTGTTTTCGTTCAGAGCAGCCATATGCGCCACGGGGACCACGATTTGGCCATGGGGCGAGGTCACCCGCGCCCAATCGCCGTCGGCGAAACCATTCTCTTCCCAAAGCTTCGTGGGCACGAACAGCGGATTGCGTCCGTGGATCTGGCGCAACCAAGCATTTTGTGTGCCCCACGAATGGTACATGGCCATGGGCCGTTGGGTCAGCGCGGTGACTGGGTAGGTGTCGCCGTGATTGTCGGCAGCCGGGTCCCACCAAATGGGTAAGGGGTCGAGCCTTTCCCGGATCTGCGCGCGCAGATGGTCTGGAGGCTGGCGGTCACCATGACCTTCGGCAGCACGTTGGAACCGGCGAAGCGGTTCGCAATAGAGGTTGAACAAATAGGGCTGCGGGGCATCAAAAAGCCCCATGCCGACGGCCCAATCCTGGTAGGCCGCATTCCACGGTTTGTAGAATTGCGCCTCGTCCGGGATGTGATTTACCCAGAAGCCGCCATTGTCGATATATTTCTGTAGCTGCTGCTGGTTGACGTCGCCGCGACCCGACTTGCTGCCATCGGCACCGCGATATCCGGCCAGCGGGCCAATTCCGGGCTTGCGCTGGTGGTTGACGATATAGTCGGCGTAGTCGGTGTATTTCGCCTGGCCCTCAGCGTCGGTGAAATTGGGCAGCTTAAGGCGGTTCGCCAGATCGATCAGCACAGACTGGAAACCGCGCACATCCCTGTCAGGCTCGATCACCGGCCAGCGGATGGCATCGGCGGCGGCCTCAGCTTCGCAGATGGGCCGGTCGAGCAGACTGATACAGTCGTGGCGCTCCAGGTAGGTCGTGTCCGGCAGGATCAGATCGGCATAGGCCACCATTTCGGAGCTATAGGCATCCGAATAGATAATATGAGGGATGACATAATCGCCGTTGTCGTCCGTGTCGGTCAGCATCTTCATGACACCGGACGTGTTCATGGACGAATTCCACGACATGTTCGCCATGTACATAAAGAGCGTATCGATCCGGTAGGGATCGCCCGCATGGGCGTTCGAGATCACCATGTGCATCAGCCCATGGGCTGACATCGGGTTTTCCCATGTGAACGCCTTGTCAATGCGGGCCGGGCTGCCATCGGCCTTGAGTGCCAAGTCGTCTGGACCATGGACAAAACCCAGATGTGGCCCATCAAGCGGCCCATCCGGCGTGACCTTGCAGTGCGGTTTGGGGTGAGCCTCGGGCGGTTTCGGGTAGGGCGGCTTGAAGCGGAAACCGCCCGGAACCTCGACACTGCCCAGTAGGATCTGGAGCAGGTGCAGCGCGCGGCAGGTCTGAAAGCCATTGGCGTGGGCCGAGATCCCGCGCATGGCATGGAAGCTGAC
>JBCBGY010000339.1:0-3228 GCA_038526275.1 Pseudomonadota bacterium
TGCGCCAGATCGCTCGTGTTCTGGTCCGGGAAGCGGGCCTTTAGGCTGCCTAGGAGCCCGTGTTGGCTCAGGCCACTTCCGTTATCGGCCGCAAGTTTATCGATCCGGGAACGGCTGCATGTTCCCGCGGCGAGTTAGCCATGGAGGCAACGTTCAGCCAGTAGAGCGTTGAGCCGACCCCGGACCGAAAGGTCGCGCGCAGGTCGCCGCGCCTCATCCGCATCGGGTGGACGATGCCGTCCACAACAAGCACGTTCGATCCGTAACCTGTTTGTTGAAACGCCCGGATATGTTCCTCCAACGCGCTGGACCAGGTGCCATCGATGGTCAGCTGACCAATCCCGGACCAGGTGCTGGGTGCGCGCCGCTTGAGCCCCTTGAACAGTATCTTGAGCAGTTTGACGTCGTCCGCGTTGTTGCGTTGTCCTGCACCGACGATCCCTTCGGTCATGTAAAAGGCAGGGTAGAACTTTGCCATAGTGTCCTCGTCCGTAAGAAAGTTGTAAAAATAAACTTCGACAGAAAGCCGTGCCCTAAGGTAACTCAACACCGGGCCGTGGCTCAAAGGTAGATTTCTGCACCGCTATTCGCCGAAATCGCTGAAGGTCCGGCGTTCGGAAAGCAACGGTCAGCCGTATTTCTCGATGAATTCATCCACGTTCAGGTTGCGGATGTCCGGGATAGCGGCGGCGTAGGTTTCGCGGGGCCAATCCCACCAGGCGATCCGCTCCAAGGCCTCTCCTTGAGCTTCAGTGAACCGGCGCTTGATCGGACGCGCCGGCACTCCCCCAACCACCGTGTAGGGGGGTACGTCGCGGGTCACGACGGCGCCTGCTCCGATGACGGCGCCCGTTCCAATGGTGACCCCCGCAGTGATGGTGGCCCCGTGGCCTATCCAGACGTCATGTCCAATCGTGACCCAATTATCTTTGCGCCATTGGAAGAACTCAGAATCGTCGGGTCCCATACCATATGCTTCGGATCGATAAATCGAATGGTGCTGGACGACCCTCCAGGTCGGGTGGTTTCCGGGATTGATCCGCGTGGCGTTGGCGATGGAGCAGAACTTGCCGATGGAGGTCCAGACCACATGGCACCATTCTGTGACGTAGGAGTAATCCCCCATATCCGCAGAGCGCATCAACGTGCCGCGTCCAACCTCTGTCCAGGCGCCTAGGTCGCAATCCACAACGTCAGCCTCCGGATGGATGCTGGGTGTCTCTGTCAATCTGGCCTGTATCTCTGCGCTGCTCATTTGGTCCCCGGTATAGTGTTTGCACGGTGCTATGGGGCGGATGTAACGCTTGCATAGCGGCGCCGTCAAAGCTGTGGCTGGTATGCCAGTGTGGGAAAACGCTGCGCCAGATCGGCCTGGACCGCAGGCCCAGTGACGCGGAAGCGCTCGACAAACCGGGTTTTGAACGAAACCCGACCCCGTCGCACGCCGAAATTCTGGCCATGATTGATGATGTAAAGCGCGGCGGGTCGGGGCAGCGGTCGCAGCGGCCGGCCAGCAAGCGCCGCGAGGTACGGGAACATTCTGTGTTCGTGGCTTATGGCCGCGCTGATGAAGTCAAGATCCCGGTGGTCTTGGGTCAGGTCGAACCGAAAGGCCGCGCAGGAGCCGCACAGCTTCCAGAAGGCCTTTTGCCCAGGAGCCCAGAGGCTTTGAGGAGCCGCTTTGGCCATCTGGTTGGTTGCCGCGTCCAGCATGTAGCCGCGCTCAACCACGTAACCGCTGGGGTTCGCATGTTGCGTCATGTAGGCGACAGTGTCGGCAGCCATGAGATCATCGGCATCGAACGGCATGGCGTAGCCATTGGACAGACCGAGCGTTCCAACATGTTTGATCAGGGTGCGGAGCTTGCTCCACTTGTCATTGCCCTTAACCTGTTCGGTGAACGGCAGAAACTCGACCTGGCTGTCGAAGGGGAGGTCAGGCCGGTCTTGGCCACAGATGATGGCCCGCCAGGCCGGGTCGGTCTGTGCGCGCAGGCTCTCAATCGTTTGACGAAGGCGGGACTGGACGGCCTCCCAGTCGGTTACCTGGTGCGCGCCGACGAGGGGGATCAGGCATACAAGGGTCGGATTGTCAGGGGACGTTCTGTGAACCTTGCGCCGGCTCAGCGCCTGCTGTTCAGACAGTTGGAGAGGCAGCACGGCGGCGGAGCGCTCTGGCCCCAGCAGTCGCGCGGCCAGTCGGTTTTGTAGTCGTCGAAGTTTCGCAGTCGCCGGGGCCTGAGCCATGGTATGGTTCGGCTACCGGAGCCAACGTTGGTTTAGGTCGTCATAGAGCGCGAGCCGTTCGTCAGCGCTCAGGAAAGCGCCGATCTCGACGTTGCGACCGGCCCCGTTGAGCGTAATGTAGTTTTCCACCGGTCCTCCTGTCTTGTGCAATTCAATCCGGACCCAGTGTGGATTGGCCTGCCATTCCTGTTGAGGTCCTCGCGGATTGTGGCGGACAAGGCGGACCTGTTCGGGCCAAAGGGTCAGTTCCTCCAGGATTTCGCCGTCCCGGTAGCTGCGTTGCAGGGCCGTCCAAAGCCCAATCAAAGCCAGGGCGAGGAACGGTAGCAGACCCCAAAGGATTGGCGTGCCGAGAACTGCGAAAAGCGGCAGGCTGATCAGTGCCGCCGTGGCTGCGATAAATCCCACAAAGCCCCGTTTCGGCAGGGATCGATGGGGCCAAAGAGAAAGGCGCACCGGCGCCACATCGCATGAGGACCATTCATAAGGCATGTATATAACCTAGCACCGGCGATAGCAGCGGCACATGTGCCAAAAGGTGGCCGCGGACTGATAGTAACAAAAACGCCCCGCTATGTATGACGGGGCGTTTTGATTTTATGTCATTCGCATTTTACTCGGCGGGCGTTTTGGGTTTGCCCTCTTCCAGCCATGTGTCGAAATCAGGGTGGTCATGGCCGTGATCCCACTCTTCCTGCTTGGGCAGGATTTCGAATGTGTGCTCTGGTGGGGGGGAGGGCAAGGTCCATTCAAGCGTATCGGCATAGGGCGTCCAGGGGTTGGCAACCCGTGATTCCGCGCCCTTCCTGATCGCGACGATCATCACGTAGAAGAACAGCAGGAAGCTGGCGAATGAGACGAACGCACCGAGCGACGACCACCAGTTCCAGTAAGCAAATGCTTCCGGATAGTCGATATAGCGACGTGGCATGCCCTGACGGCCCAGGAAGTGCTGGGGGAAGAAGGTCAGGTTCGTGGCGA
>JBCBGY010000340.1:0-3206 GCA_038526275.1 Pseudomonadota bacterium
TAGTTTGACGCGAGCACCAGGAACCTGAGATCTTCAAAGATCCCGCCAACAAACTCCACACCAGTAATGTAGTAACCGTTCATCTTACCCTCTAAAGATTTCTCCAAGAGAGATACGGTTGTCGGATCAACTAGGATCAAAAAAACCGAGTTGTCTGCCGATTTTTCTTTTTGAGCACATCACAGACCAGGCACTTGGTCTGAACATAGGGAGCGCCAAGTCAGGTCCCGCAACGATCCTCTGGGATGTCAAACAGGCCAATAGCGCGGGACCACTGCCCGACAGAGGGATAAGTGGCCATCACAGCCAGCGGAATAGCGGCGGCCAGCGAGATCAGGATCGGCGCGGAGAATGGCAGGGTCCAGACGGCGGTGTAGCTGAGCCAAACCGTCAGGACGACGCCTCCAATCGTTTGAGGCCAAAGAACTTGCGCTGCCTCGCGCCATTCCAGTCTGGCCCGGCTGCGTTGTTGCGCTTCCCACCCGATCCGCCGCCCGAAGAACAACCCGATGATGAACAAGGCCAGAGCGAATGCCACGGCGGGTGCAATGATCGACGAGAACAGGATTTCGACCAGTCCTCCCACGATCACCCTCAAACGCCCTCCATAGCGTTGGGCGCGCTCTCGCTGCGACAAGACCTGGGCCAACCCCATCAGCTTTGGCATCAGGTTCAGCGTCATCAGGACGGCGAAAAAGCTCAGCCCGATCCACACCGGTACACCGGCAAACTGGCTGGGCATCGAGGCGAGCACCGCGCCCAAGCAGATGAACAGCATCCAGGCCGGGGCTGCGGCATACATCTGAATGGCCAAAAGCAGCTGCACACGGCTGACCGGTTTCAGGCCGGGCATACCGACCAGCCGTAGATATTGCATATTGCCGTTGCACCAGCGCAGTTCGCGGCGGATGAAGTCAGCCACGCTTGGCGGGTTCTCTTCGTGGCTGTCGCTTTCCTCGGCGATCACCCGCACCTCATAGCCTGCACGGCGGATCAGCACCGCTTCAAGCTGGTCGTGGCTCATCACGTAGCCCGATAGCGGCCCCCGCCCGGGCAGGATGGGCAGCATGCAATTGTCGTGGAATGGCTTGGTCCGGATCAGGATATTGTGCCCCCAGTTCGGGCCACAGTCTGCCAGCCACCAGGCCGACCCCAGCGTGTAAGACCGCATCCCGTGGCGCATCCCAAACTGGAACGCACGCGTGAAAAACGTGCGCGATGGCATGCCGGTCACCAGGCTTTGCAACATGCCGATTTCGGGGCTAACCTCCATCACGCGGATCATCCGCAGAATAGCCTCTGGGCCCATGGTGCTGTCGGCATCGAGCGGCAGGAAGTAATCATAGCGATTGCCGCACCGATCCAGAAATTCCGCGATGTTGCCCGCCTTGTAGCCCGAATTCTCAGTGCGCCGACGGTAGCTGATCCGGGCGTCCGGTGCCTCCAGTTGCCACGCCTCGACCCCTGCTTCCTCAGCCTCGGCCACGGCAGGACGGTCTGTGTCGCTCAGTACATGAAAATCGAACCGGTCGGCCCACGGCGTGGCCGCCAGGCCCTGCTGCACCAGTTGGAGCCGCGCCAGAGAGGCGTCCGGATCTTCATTGCGCAGAGGCATGACAATCGCGATCTTGGCGACAATGGGCTCATGTCCGGTAATCCGGTTCAGCTGAGGCGTCACATGTCCCGCCGCTTCTGCGCCATAGCGCAGATCCAGATAAAGACCGATAAGGCTGTTCCAAAGCCCGATCGACAGCCAAGGCAAGGTCAGTGCGTAAGCTGCCAGCATGGCCCATTCAATCACCACGAAGCCACCGAAGGACATGATCCAGACCATGACCGACAAAAGCAGCGCGACGGTTGCGACATTCAGCGCCAAGACCAACTGTCTGCGTGCTCGGATCTGACCGGGCTGTCGTAGTCCTTCAACCCGGACCGGGTCTAGGCGGCGTCCCAGATCAACCTGCAACTCCGCAGCGCGTTCTTCGATTTTGGATCCGTCCACCCGATAGCCCACCTTTGAAACTCTGGGGGACGTTTTGTGGTGAAATCAGCTGTCGTCCAGAAAATTATTTCTGTGTGGCAAGGTTTTGCCGGGAACGTGAAGTTTGGTCAGGTCGCGTGATGACAAGCGACACGTGCTGTGCGCAATTGCCGCATCTCCGGGCGTTCTGCGGAGCAAATCTGGGTCGCATGGGGGCAGCGTGGGTGAAACGCGCAGCCAGTCGGTGGATTGATCGGATCCGGAATTTCGCCTTTGGGTGGGTCAACCTCACGTCCGAAACCGTCCATCTTGGGCGCAGCATCGAGCAACATTTGGGTGTAGGGGTGCTTGGGATCGCGAAACAGCTCTTCAGGCGTGGCCTCTTCGACCAGCCGGCCAAGATACAGAACACCAATCCGATCCGCCATGTGCTGAACCACGGTCAGGTCATGGCTGATGAACAGATAGGTCAGGCCCAGCGCATCCTTGAGATCGCTCATCAGGTTCAGCACCTGGGCCTGAACGCTGACATCCAGAGCTGAGGTTGGTTCATCACAAACGATCAGGCGCGGCTCCGACGCCAGCGCGCGGGCCACGCAAATGCGCTGCCGTTGCCCCCCGGAGAATTCGTGCGGGTATTTGCCGGCATCGCTCGCGGCGAGCCCCACCTGCTCCAGCAGTTTTTCCGCCAGACCGTGAACGTTCCCGCCCCGCGCCGCGACAGGTTCCGCAATAATGTCACGCACGCGCCAGCGCGGGTTGAGCGATGCATAAGGATCCTGGAAGATCATCTGGATGTCGGACCGGGTTTGGTCGACCTTGGCGTTGTCGGTTTCCCGCGCCAGATCGACGCCGCCGATTGTCACCTCGCCGTCGCTCGGCGCGGTCAACCCCACAACGATACGTCCGATGGTCGATTTGCCCGAACCGCTTTCGCCGACAAGGGCGTAGACCGAGCGTTCCTCTATCGACAGGCTGACCTCCGACACCGCCGTCAGCACCGCTTTCGGCAGCCGTTCCAAGACCCGATTGAGCCAGGGTTTGGAAACATCGAAACGGCGCGAAAGCTTATCGATCTCGACCAGGGCCATCAGGCGCTCTCTCGTTCAGGGAACCAACAGGCGGCCCGTCCGGCATCTGCGGAAAGGTCCGGCCCGGGCGATTGGCCACATTTGCCCTGGGCCACCTTGCACCTTGGATGAAAGGCGCAACCGTTGGGCAAGGC
>JBCBGY010000341.1:0-3184 GCA_038526275.1 Pseudomonadota bacterium
GTGCTCGATGGGAACATCTTCTTTTCCATGTTCATGTCGCCAAACGGCCCTGCAGGCGACATTGAAGTCATGGCATGGGATCAGACCAACGGGACCTACAACTACTACAAGATCGAAGGCGGCACGTGGCGTTTCCGAAATCATTCCAGTGACTTGGAGACCGCAACGGAAGCGCAACTTTCTGACGGATGCCTGGCCTGCCACGTCAATGGTGGCCCCGTCATGAAAGAGTTCACCTTCCCCTGGAACCACTGGCACGGCCTGCCCAACACGTTCGAAGCCCCCTACCTCGCCCCCGGTGGATCAAGCTGGCCTGTCGCCAATACTGGCTTGCTGGGGCAACGGATGGTCGGTGCGCAGGTGCTGGAATCCACAATTCAGTCTTCGACGCAGCGCTTCCTCAATGGCATCGTTCAGGACCGGATTGAAACTGCGGCGGATGGCAGCGTCACGGTCGATGGGCTCCCCGATCTACTGGACAGTCTGTTCCAGCCGACCGAGTTGAACCTTGGGAGCTCAAACATCAAATCCGGCCTCGACGGGGGCGGCCTGACCCAGCCGACAGTTGGGCGAATGAACATCCCCGACAGCTTCTTCCTCAACATCTTCCAGATGCGTGACATCGATCTGCCCGTCTTTGCGGGCCTCGGATTGGTCACGCAGGTCTTCACGCCGGGCGATCTTGGCGTTTCGCTGACCGAATATGAAACGCTTTTGGCCGACACCGGAACCCAGACCGCCTGCATGCCCGGGCGGGACACGATGTTTGCCTGGTTCGGTCCAGAGCCTTCGGAATTCGACCGCCGCATGGTCGAACGCTTGAACAAGCGCGGCATCATCGACGATGGCTTTGTGGCGGCTGTTCTGGCGGTGGATCTGGAAGAGCCTCTCTTTTCGGCGGACAGGGCCGGGCTGCTGGCGCATGTTCCGCAAAGCGTGACGGCACCGTCGCGCGGTCAGTTGCCAGACGCGCTGCGGGCCGCGGTGACCGAAAGCCTAACATCGCTCACCGAACGATCCGAGGCGGAACAGGATTTCCTGGAGATGCTGCAAAGCCCTGATCCCGTGACTGAATTAGACAGTCGGGTGCGAGACTATCTGGCCCGAACTCAGTCCTTGTTGGCTGATCCCGCGGCGCGCGAGACCCACTTGCAGGATCTCTATGCCAAGCTCCAGGCCAATCGCGCCGCCTTTGCCAGTTCGCCGGTCAGCGCGGCACTGAACGAATTTCCCGGCCTCCTGCCGCTGACTGCGAACTGAACCCGACATCGGGCTAGGCCAATCTCGCTTGGCGCAGCCTCACATGGATCGCCACGCCCGCCAGGTAGAACCCGGCCACCACTAGGAACATGGCGTCCTGACCGACATTGGTCAGGACAGCCATCAAGATCGGGGTGCCCAGGAGATTGCCGATATTGCCGGTCTGCGCCATTGCGCCATAGGCCAGCGCTTGGTCTTCTGGCCGCTTGTTCAGTTCTGGCACAGCGGCGAAGCTTGCCCCTTGAACAAGGCCAAGCGCCGCGAAAAGCGCGATACAGACCCATGGCAATGGCAGATCCAAAAGGGCCGTCATGAGCACGCAGCCGGATGCTATGAACCCCATGATGATGACCGAAATCGATGAAAACCGAACCAGCAAGGCGGAGACGACAACAAGTGAAACGACAATGCTGACAAGCGGCATGGCACCGGCGATGATCGCGCGCTGGTCGACAGGCAATAGTTCTGGCAATACCGTAACGAGCGCTACGAAGTTCAGCGCGTAAAACAACCAGCCTAGAGCAGGCGCCCCAATGAACGGAGATCCATAGGTCAACCGGTGGTCCTGCAGGATCGGTCTCAGGCCAAGCAAGCGCCCACCCCGATCTACCTGTGGCAAGTGACGCCAACTGGCCCAAACGCCCAGCGCGGTGGCAAACATCAGCCCGGCATGGACTGCCCACAAGAAAGGGACGCTGTAGGCCTCGGCCAATGGCAATCCGCCCCAGGCAACCACTGTAAAACCAACACCAAAGAACGTGCTCCACAGGGTCATGCCGACACCACGGTATCGGTCGGAACAGATCTGTGCGATCAGTGTCGGGGCAGCAACAACGATCATCAGATGCGACAGGCCTTCGATCAGGCGGCTCAGAAGCATCCAGTTCAATCCAGGCACCAAGGTTTGAAAGGCAGAGGCTAAGCCGCCCAGAACCAGCCCGATCATTAACGCGGGCCCCAAACCGATCTGAGTGACCAGACGGCCAGCGACCATTCCCAACAGCGCCCCGCTCACGCTAACCAGGGTCAGCAGCCAACTGATCAGGAAGCCCGCATCGGGATAGATGTCGCGGACAAGGGCAAAGGGCACGCCGATCTTGGCGAACTGGGCTGCCGCGCCCAGCCCAGCAACCCATAGCAGAATCACAATTGATGTCGCGCGGAGGTGGACCATGGGGTCAGCAATATGACCTGATCATCAGCCACGCCACGCATAAAAAATGCGGGGCTTACCGCGTGCCAGTGACCAACCGGACGGGTGTTCCGTCGGCCAAATACATCCGTTCCCACAGAATGTAGCCCGCGCTGATCCGAATGCCGCCGGGATGGGCTCGCGCGCCGGTTCGAAAGAGCCTGGGTTGGGGCATCTGGACCTGCCACCAGTCAGTATCGCCCAGATCCATTTCGGCCCGCTGAATTTCCTCGGTCGCAAACTGCCACAATGACGTCCCGACATATTCTGCCGGTGAAACCCGCCAATCCTTTGCCCGCGCCGCCGAATAGCCGAGGCAAACATGCGTCGCCTCTTCGACCAGATGCACACAGGTGCTGGATTGTTCGACCAATCGGCGCAGCGCGGCATCATCCCGCCGACAGCGCGACAACAGCCCCATCGCCCTGTCTTGCATGGGCTGTTCCGGGATCTGGCGCCCAGCTTCCCAGCGCGAGATCGTGGCTTGATCGACGCCAAGCTCCTGCGCCATGGCAAGTTGCTTTAGCCCGGCGGCTCGCCTTTGGCGACGCAGGCGCAACCCGAAATTCGGCAATGATCGCGATGTGAGGTTCATGGCATCACATGTATCAGTGATTGGGATGAAATCCACATAGCTTGGCCCGTGCAGAAACCCGATCTCAACGCTTGGGCCGCCCGTGAGCTGGATCTGTGCCACGGACCCGGGTATCTGCGCCACCGACGCTGCCGCAA
>JBCBGY010000342.1:0-3183 GCA_038526275.1 Pseudomonadota bacterium
GCCCGGCGTTGGCACCGCTCTATGGTGGGGTCGTTCGCGCGTTCCGTGGCCTTTGACGGGTTGAGCATGATGTAGGTCAGACCCGACCCGTCCGCCCAACGCCGACAGAGGTCATATCGGTAGCGTTCGCAGTCTGAATAGCGCGCGACGGATCGAACGCCATCGGCCTCGTGCAGCCGTTCGATCATGCGGGGTTGAAAACCCGTTTGGGGTGCAGCTCTCCGCCGCGATAGATGCCGATTGCGACGGCACGCCCTTCCAGCGAGGCCCACGCCGTATCGCCATATTGTACATCGGTCGCACCGAGGACCAGGCCGGGATTGCCATTGCGCAAGCGCGCGGCGCCCTCAGGCGGGCAACGGACCTGCAGCACATCGGCCAGGCCTTCTTCCAGTGGCCGAAGCCAGGCATCCAACGCCGGTGTCCGCGCGTCGCGTTCTAGTGTCTCATAATCCAGCGCGCCTTCGGCCTCAAACGGCCCTGACCAGACCCGCCGGAGGTTCGTCACATGGCCCAGACAACCAAGTCGTTCGCCAAGATCCCGCGCGATGGACCGCACATAGCCGCCCTTTCCGCACTCCATCTCAAATTCCGAATGATCTGCGTCAGGACACGCTGTCAATTCCAGCCGCTCCACCCAAAGAGGGCGGGCGGCCAATTCGAACTCCGCATCTTCTCGCGCCAGGTCATAGGCGCGGGCGCCATCTACCTTCACGGCAGAGACACGCGGCGGCACTTGCGAGATCTGGCCGCGGAATTCCGGCAATGCCGCTTCGATGGCAGCGGCGTCAGGACGGGTCGCGCTATGCGCAATCACCTCGCCTTCCGCATCATCGGTCGTGGTGGCTTGCCCCCAGCGAACCGTGAATTGATAGGCTTTGTGGGCATCCGTGACATAGGGCACGACCTTGGTGGCCTCGCCCAAGGCCACGGCCAGCACACCCGTCGCCGCCGGGTCCAAAGTGCCCGCATGGCCCGCCTTTTGCGCCTGAAACGCCCAGCGTACCTTGCCCACAACATCTGTGGAGCCAACGCCCGCTGGCTTGTCGACTATGACCCAACCCGAGATATCGCGCCCTTTGCGCCGACGTGCCATGGCACCGCACTCCTTTTCCAGGCGGTGGGTGCTAATGGCCGTTAGGCCAAGGGTCAACTCGATTAAGAGCGTCGTGCGAGAATCCTACATCCCCGGCGCGGCTTGAACTCAGAAATCCACGCCGCAGGTGCTGCGGGTAACTCGCCAATTGCCCTAGTTGCTGGCAGGCAAACCCTCTGGTTGACCGACCACAACGAAGTGCAGGCCCTCCGGGTCAATAAGCCGAGCAATGATGGCATTGATCTCTTCCATCGTCACCGCCTCGACCCTTGCATTTCGGGTGTTCACATAGTCCAACCCGAGATCATCCATTTGCATTCCAACCAGGATGCTCGCAATCCGCGCATTCCCGTCAAACCGCAAAGGATAGGCCCCGGTGAGGTAGGTCTTCACGCGTTCGAGCTCTTCTTCGCTCAAACCTTCATCTGCAAGACGCTGCCACTGCTCCTTGATCACATCCACAGTCTCAGCCACGCGGCTATTGTCCGTGGAAACGCCGCCGCGCACTTCGCTGGCCAGATCGGATGGCACCAGATATGACGCTATGCCGTAAGTCAAACCGCGCTTCACCCGTACTTCCTCGTTCAGACGAGATTTGTACCCTCCGCCGCCGACGACCTGCATCATCAGATAGGCCGGGAAGAAATCTGGATCATCACGCGCAATGCCCGAATGGCCAAAATTCACAACCGATTGGGGCGTGTCATAAGGCACGACGGTGATGCCGCCATCCAACGCTGGGCTCGCCTTTTCCGGAAAAGGGGCACCCTCTGCCGGAAGATCACCCAGCAGTTCGTCCAGCAATGTGGCAAGCTGCTCGGCGGTGATGTCTCCAACCGCCGAAACATACAGCCTGTCCCGGGTCATCGTTCGCGCATGAGCATCGACGATGTCGTCGCGGGTCAATGCTGTCACACTTTCTACGGTACCGTCGCCATTGCTTCCGTAAGGATGATCGCCGAATGCAAGGCTGTTATAGGTCTGCTGTGCAATCTCGTCGGGATCCTTGGCTTGCCGTTCCAGGCTCGACAGGACCTGGCCCCGTACCCGCTCAACATCCGCCTCGCCAAAGGTCGGGTCCACAAGGGAGGCTCGCAGCAAAGCAACCGACTCGTCGGAATTTTCGGTCAGAAAGCGCGCCGATATAGAGATCGCGTCGCGGTATGCGTCATAGCTAAAGCTTGCGGCCAGTTCTTCGCGCCGTGCCGAGAATTCGCGAGAATCCAGTTCGGCGGATCCTTCTTCCAACAGGGCCGCCATCAGGTTGGTCGCACCACGCTTACCCGGCGCGTCAAGCGAGGTGCCACCCCGGAACCGGATTTCCAAGGCCACGAACGGGATCGAAGGTTCGTTCACCAGCCAGGCTGTGATCCCGCCGGGCGATTTGACTTCCTGGATGTCCACGGCAGCGCGCGCAACACCGGTTAGGCTGATAAGCGCAGCAACGAACAGGGCAATGCGGATCATTGGGTCACCTCCTGGGTGCGGGTCACAAAGCCTGTTACAGCACGACGTTTGTCAAAAACCTCCGCGGCCAACGCCAGTACATCCTCGGGCGTGACCGCCTGCAGGATTTCAGGCCAGGCTTGCACATCCTCTACCGTCAAGCCGCTGGTCAATGCCTCACCATAGCGCCGTGCCCGCCCCTGAAGACTGTCTTGCGCATAGATCTGACCCGCCCGGATCTGGGTCCGAATGCGTTCGAACTGTTCCAGGTCGACCCCGTCGGCGATGAAGTCGGCCAATACCTGGTCCAGGTCCGCTTCGGCTTCTTCTAATGTGCGCCCCGGCACCGGGACCACAATCAGGCCAAAGGCCGTGTGATCCAGCGACATGCCGCTATAGAAGGCGCTGGTATAAACGGCCTTGCGGCTTTCAAATTCCAGCTTCTGGCCCAAAACCGATGTGGCGGAAGAACCGCCGAGCAGATCTGACAGATAGACCAGCGCCGCGGCCTTCTCTTGTTCCCCACTGTCGCGTTCTGGTGCCAGATAGGTGCGCACGAGGTAATCCTGAGATACCCGTGGGTCCGAGAACCGAAGCCGCCTTTCGGCCAATTGAGGCGGCTCAATGGGACGCGCACGTTC
>JBCBGY010000343.1:0-3145 GCA_038526275.1 Pseudomonadota bacterium
ATCGCCTTGATGAAACTGATGGCCTACCAATTATCGTCCCACCTGCAAGCAGAAGTCCGCCGCGCGAAAGCCTTGCTGGTTCTCCCCCCTGAACGGGTGCGGGATCTGTTGCCGGAGGCGCCAGGCTCGGGATTGGTGGAACTGCCTGACTATTCCTCTCTCTTTCCGGAGGGTTACGATTTTGCCTGGTCCGAAACGTGGCAACGGCCCGACCTATTGCCCATCCAACCACTGGAACTCGCGGGCGCTTCAAACGCCTGGGCGGCAGCACCAATACGGTCGGCCTCTGGCGGCACTCTGTTGGCCAACGACCCGCATCTGGGTTTCACAGCGCCCACTATTTGGTACCTCGCCCGCTTAGAACTGGAATCAGGTGGTGTCATTGGCGCCACGGTGCCGGGCATTCCTCTTGTGGTCGCCGGACGGTCTCAGCGTATCGGTTGGGCCGTGACGGCGTCATATGTCGACGATCAAGACATTTTCCTAGAAGAGCTGAACCCCGCCAACCCGCAAGAATACCGCACGCCCAACGGCTGGGCGGCCTTTGACACCGAACGTTCGATCATTCGGATCAAAAACGCGCCACCGCTGACGATTACGCTTCGCAGCACGGAAAATGGCCCCGTCCTGCCGGGCTCGCACTTCGACTTGGAGGATGTGACACCACCTCGTCATGTAGCGGCCCTGGCCTGGTCGGCACTCGAAGGTGAAGACACGTCATTGACCTCTGCATTCCGCCTAATGACCTCCCAAAGCGTTGCTGAGGCGTCAGACGCGCTTGAAGGTTTCGTTGCGCCATCGCTCAACGTCACCCTGGTTGATCCAGACAGTATTGCGATGCAGGTCGCAGGTGCCCTGCCCAACCGGCAATCCGACAACACCCATCGCGGGCGTATCCCTTCATATGGATGGCAAGAGGAAAACCGTTGGCAAGGGTACAAACCTTTCACCGCCAACCCGCGCTTCGTTGACCCGGAGAGCGGACTGCTGGGCAATACGAACAACAAGACGGTCAACAAACCCTTCCCGAACCATCTGAGCTATGACTGGGGGGATACCCAGCGGATCCTGCGCTGGCGGAAACTGATGGAAGACCGCGAGGTCCATACCCGGGAAAGTTTCATCGATGCGCAACTCGACAGCGTTTCCGTTACGGCCCGAAATCTTCTGCCCCTGATTGCGCGAGATCTTTGGTTCACCGGTGAAGCGGCCCAGCCCGGCACGCCGGAAGCGCAGCGCAAACGGGCGCTCGATCTGCTGGCCAGTTGGAACGGCGAGATGAGTGAGCACCTGCCGGAACCCCTGATCTATTCCGCCTGGCTGCGTCACCTGCAGGACAAACTGATCCGCGACGAACTGGGCCCCTTTGCCGGCGAGTTCACCCACCCCGACCCAATCTTCATCGAACGGGTCTTCCGTGACATTGCCGGTGCGTCGGTCTGGTGTGATATCAGGCAATCCACGGCTCGCGAAAGCTGCGTCGACGTCAGTCGAATTGCCTTGGACGAGGCGCTGCTATGGATCGCCCAGGAATATGGCAGCGCGCTTGAATCGCTCCGCTGGGGCGATGCCCATACCGCAGAACACAAACATCAGGTCCTTGGCAGAGAGCCGATCCTGAAGTGGCTGGTCAATATCCGCCAGTCCACATCGGGGGGCGATCATACATTGATGCGCGGCAAAACCAGCGGCGAAGATCCGCGGCCCTTTACCAATGTTCACGGCGCGGGTTACCGGGGCGTCTACGATTTCGCCGACCCCGACAGTTCGCTGTTCATATTGTCGACCGGTCAGTCTGGCCATCCGCTCAGCCGCTATTACGACGATCTTGGCGTTCTGTGGCGGCGCGGTGAATATGTGCGGATGAGCCTTGATCCCAATCTCGCCCGCGCGGCCGCCGTGGGCGTCACAACGCTCAGCCCAGAGTAACGATCCAACGAGGAAGCCATTATGCGAAGATCTGAAATCAATGCCGAGATTGAACGCGGCGCAGAATTCATCGCAAGCTTTGGCTTTATCCTTCCACCGTTCGCCCGCTGGACCCCCGATGAGATGAAAGCATCGCGTGACAAGATCGGCGGCATTGTCGATGGCGGATTGGGCTGGGACATCACTGATTACGGCCAAGGGGATTTCGCCAATCTGGGACTTTTCCTGTTCACGGTCCGCAATGGCCGCCTGAGCGACCTGCAGGCCGGGCGCGGCTTTTGCTATGCCGAGAAGATCATGATCTCCCGCCAGGACCAGATCTCGCCGATGCACCGGCACAACCTGAAGACGGAAGACATCATCAACCGCGGTGGCGCCACGCTCGCGATCGAGATGTTTGCCTCGGGCGCGGATGGAACGATTGACCCGACCGCAGACGTCCATGTTGTGACGGATGGCGTTGCGCGGATCTTCAAGCCCGGCGATGTGCTCAAACTGCAGCCGGGCGAAAGCGTGACGCTGGAACCAGGCAACTGGCATGCTTTCTGGGGTGATGGCGGCGATGTCCTGATTGGAGAAGTGTCATCCGTGAATGACGACCTGACCGACAATGTGTTCCGTGAACCGGTCGGGCGGTTTCCCGATATCGACGAGGACACACCGCCGACCCATCTGCTCGTTCCGGATTATGCCAGTTACCTTTGAGAACGCGGGCGCGTGATGTCGGCAGAGAAAAATGCCAGTTTCGCGACTAGCTCGGGTCAGCCGCCATCCGTCTCTGGGCAATCCGCAGGTGAGGCCACCAAGGTCGCCAACCGGCTCGCCGTCGCGTCGAAATAAACGTCTATGGCCGTCCATCCGTGCAACCGGGCCAGCCCTTCGGGTCCGCAATGGATCGCCCGATGTTCGGCCAATTGCCGTTCGGCAAAGCCGGGGGGCACACTGCGCCGATCCACGTTGAGCCGCTTTTCATACTGCACCGATTTCGTCTCGCAATCGACCGAAACGCGGAACACCTCGACCACATTGTCCAATGCTGTGGGCAACGTCGGGTTTACGCGCTCGGCGAAGGCCTGAAGCTCCGTGCATCTTTCTTCGTCCGTCACCTCGTCGGCAGGTGCGGTCGCATCTTGCGCCATCGCGGCCAATGGCAGGCATGCAATGGCAATCGTCCACAGGGATTTTATCATGGCACCAGCATCGCAGATGTCAGAGC
>JBCBGY010000344.1:0-3142 GCA_038526275.1 Pseudomonadota bacterium
CTTAGCGCTGCATCAGGTAGCGGATGTTGTTGCGTGAAGGGTTTGTCAAACCGCACCATGGCTCACGCCGCGGCTTTCCAAAGCTTGGCAAAATCGAACGCGAAATCATAGCCAAACAAGGCTGCCGCACCACCCGTGTGCAGGAAAACAACCCGCTCGCCTTTCTTGAAGTGGCCTTTGCGGATCAGATCGATCAGACCCGCCGCACCTTTGGCCGAGTAAACCGGATCGAGCAGGATCGATTCCAGTTGGGCAAACATCGCGATGGCCTCAAGCCCACCTTCCGTCGCCATCCCGTAACCTTCGCCGACGTAATCCGTGTTGGCCACAACATCCTCGCGGGCCACAACGCCCGGGCATCCCATCTTTTCCGCTGTGGCGCAGGCCAGCTTGTAGACGTTTTCTTCCTGTTTCGCCTTTGGTGCACGCACGCCGATGCCAAGCAGAGGAATCGCGGCGTTGGTGGATTTCAACCCGGCGATCAAACCCGCCTGTGTGCCTGCGCTGCCTGTGGCATGAACGATATGGTCGACGGTCAGGCCGCGCTCGTTGAACTGTGACAGCATCTCAAATGCGCAATTCACATAGCCCAAGGCCCCCGTCGGGTTCGACCCACCGCCAGGAATTGTGTAGACTTTCTTGCCGCTTGCCGCCCGCAGCTTATCTGCCGCAGCTTCAAGCTCTGCGTTCATATCAAGGCCGCCCGCATATTTCTCGGTCGTAGCACCATGCAGATGGTCGAGCAGCACATTGCCGTTGCTGTTGTAGTTGGCGTCGTTCGACCCGGTCCGGTCCTCCAGAAGGATATGACATCCCATGCCCAGCTTTGCCGCAAATGCTGCGGTCTGACGCGCGTGATTGGACTGCGTGGCGCCCTGGGTCATTACGATATCGGCGCCCTGCAACTCGGCCTCGGCCATCAGGAATTCAAGCTTGCGAGTCTTGTTGCCGCCCGTTGACAGCCCCGTACAATCGTCCCGCTTGATCCAGATCTCCGGCCCGCCCAGTTCGGCAGATAAACGGTCGAGCTTTTCCAAAGGTGTTGGCAGATGTGCGATGAAGCGGCGCGGGAAGTGAGCAAGATACATCAGACCCTCCAAGTTTCTATTCAGTCAACTAGCGCCGCTGTTCGGGGCTTCATAGTTCGAAATGGAGCCTTTATATTGCAGGTTTTGCATTATATGCAGACTCCCATGCGCCTGGAATGGATCGAAGATATTCTTGCAGTTCACGATACCGGATCGCTACGTGCAGCGGCCGATACTCGTTTTCTGACCGCTTCCGCCTTTACCCGGCGCATTAAAGCCGTTGAAGACGCGATCGGCGGTGAAATCTTTGACCGTCGTAACAAGCCGGTCACGCTTAAACCCCATGTTGTGGAGCTTATTCCGCGTTTGCGTGAAGCGGCGGCGAGCTTGCGCCAAATCAAGAGTGATCTGGGCGGTATAGAAACCGGTTCGCACATCACGCGGATCATTTGCCAACACACGCTGTCTGTCTCCTGGACCCCAAAGGTTGCCCAACTGCTTGCCGTCGACGGGGCGCAGATGCGGATTCGCTCCGGCACAAAGGATGAATGCGTACTTTCAGTCCTGAGACACGATTCTGACATCGCCATTATCTATGAAGATGTCACCCTGGGTTTCGAGGATAATGCCCAACTGTTTGATCGCGTGCCGATCAGTGTTGAACAGTTTCTCCCGATTGCCGCGTTCCGTGCCAATCCGGATTTGTCCCAGAACATTTCCCGCCAGCGTTTTCCATTGGTGGCCTATCCCCGCAGCATTTTCTTGGGGGAGGTATTGGAGAGAGCCTTGTCCCAGCGCCTCAACAAGGATGCGAGTTTCTCGATTGTCGCTGAATCCGGACTGGGGCCCGCCGTGCTTGAATTTGTCCGCCAAGGGCTTGGTATCGGCTGGCTGCCGCACTCGATTGTCGAAGCGGAACTCAAGGCAGGAGAGTTGGAAGAGTTAAGCGGGCTTCTTCCGTCATTCGAACTGAACGTGGTTGCCATCAAATCAAAAGGTACGAAATCGAGACGGCTTAGCCAGATCTGGTCGTCGATTGAGAAAGCGTTTGGGTCGAAGGATTAGGCTCTTGGGGCCCTTCAAGGGCACTCCCGCAGCCATCCGTTCGTGAAATCGATGCAATCAACGCCCGCCAAAGATTTCACCCGGTTCAATTCCGCCTCCAATCCGGCGATGCGTCCCTTGCCCATGCGCACGCCAGCTTCGGGCCAGAACGCTCGCACGGCAAGAACGGGACCCTCACGCCGTGCGTCCAGCCGTCCGATCAGTCGCGTGCCCTGCAACACGGGGAAGATGTAGTAACCGTATTGTCGTTTGGCCTCAGGGACAAAGATCTCGATCCTGAAGTAGAACCCGAACAGGCGCTCTGCCCGTATCCTGTCCCGCAATGCGGGATCGAACGGCGAAAGCAGGCGGACCCGCGAAGACGGATCAGGCAGTGTGGAAGCGTGGTCAAGTGCAGCCACCGTCGTATAGCTGCGGCGAAGGGCACCATCCGCCATCTCGATGTCGGCCTCGATGATCCGGCCCGCCGCGAGCGCCTCGGAACACCAGCTTTTGGCCTCGGCCTTGGTCACAATGTCGAAAAAGGCGGCCAATTCACCGCTGGTACCAAATCCCAGACGTTGAAGCGCCTCGGACATGGCCCAATCGACGATTTCGGAAACGTCCTTTTCGTCATCCAAGAATTCCGCGGGGATCACGCGATCTGTCAGATCATAGAACTTCCGAAAACCCTTGCGATGACAGATCGCCAACTGGCCGGATCGCCACATAAATTCCAACGCTGTTTTGGAAGGATGCCAGTCCCACCAGCCGGACGAAGACTTCTTTTCATCGCCGCCAACATCAAGCGAACAGGCGGGGCCATGATCGGCGATGTGACGCTGCACTGCCTCGATCTGAGCTTCCCAACCTTCGCGCCGTCCAGTCGGCCAACGCGCCCGCATCCGCGCCTCATCGCGGGCAAATTTCAGACGCCACATTGGATAAAATGCCATTGGGATCACGGCGGCATCGTGGGTCCAGTGCTCGAACGCCGTGCGATAGCGCGAGACAAGCTGTTCCAGATGTTTTGGCCGATACTGGCCTCGGCGTGACCAAAGGATCAGATC
>JBCBGY010000345.1:0-3133 GCA_038526275.1 Pseudomonadota bacterium
CGGGCGACATCCTGGTGGCGGGGCGCAATTTCGGGGCGGGCTCGTCCCGTGAACAAGCGGCGGAGGCGCTGCGGCATCTGGGGCTCGCGGGGGTTGTGGCCCTGTCCTTTGCCGGGATCTTCTATCGCAACGCCATCAATCTGGGCTTTCCCGCGCTGACCGCAGACAGCCTGAAATATGTCGAGGACGGGGATACCGCGCAGCTTGATGTGCCGGGCGCAGCCCTTGTTCTTAGTCAGAAGGGCATCACCCTTCCACTGATCGCGATGCCCGATAACCTCAGACGGCTGGTCGAAGATGGCGGGCTCGTTCCGCATCTGAAGAAGCGCTTGCAGGCATGACCCTGAAAGCCCGTCTCAGCCAAACCCAGATCCTGCTCGCCCCCGGCATGTTCGACGCGCTGACCGCCCATATTGCTGCCGAAGCGGGTGCCGAGGCACTGTATCTGTCTGGTGCAGCCCAGGCCTATACCCGCCATGGGCGCCCCGATATCGGGCTTGTCTCCATGTCAGAGGTGGCCGAGACCATTGCGCTGGTGCGGGACCGCGTCGACCTGCCGTTGATTGTCGATGCCGATAACGGCTTTGGAAATGCGCTCAACGTCCAACGCACGGTGCGGGTGTTTGAACGCGCGGGCGCAACAGCCCTGCAGCTTGAGGACCAAACGCTGCCCAAACGATGCGGCCATCTGAGCGGCAAGACCCTGATCAGCCAGGCCGAGATGGTGGGCAAGGTGCAAGCGGCCTGCGATGCCCGCAGCAGTGCAGAGACCCTGATCATCGCCCGCACCGACGCAATCGCGGTTGAGGGATTTGATGCGGCGCTTGACCGCGCCGAAGCCTATCTCGCAGCAGGGGCCGACATTCTGTTTATCGAAGCGCCGAAGGATCTTGATGAAATGACCCGCATTGGGCAGCAGTTTGGGGCGCGGGTTCCGCTGCTGGCCAATATGGTCGAAGGCGGCCAGACGCCGATCCGCGCTGTCTCGGACCTTCAAGAACTGGGCTATCGGCTGGCCATCTTCCCCGGCGGGATCGTCCGGGCGCTCGCCGCGCAGGCAACCGCGTTTTACACAAGCCTGATGGCGCAGGGCTCAACCGATGCGTTCCGGGACCGGATGCTCGATTTCGATGGGCTCAATCGGTTGATTGGCACGCCTGAAACGCTTGCACTCGGCAAACGGTATGAGGCCAAGGAATGACCCTAGACGCAGTCACGCTGGCGATCCTCAAAGGCCGGCTGGAGCAAATCACCGACGAGATGGATGCGACGCTTTTTCGGTCAGCCTTCAACCCGATCATTGCCGAGGCGCACGATGCGTCCCACGGGATCTACGACGCGTCGACGGGGGAAACCCTGATCCAGGGGAAATCCGGCCTGCCGATTTTTGTGGGTGTTATGGCTTTCGCGGTGAAAGCCGTGATCGAAAAGGCCGGTGGCGCTGTGCAGCCCGGTGATGTGTGGATCTTCAATGACCCCTATGATGGCGGCACACACCTGTCTGACTTTCGCCTGGTCAAACCGATTTTCCGGGACGGCGCCGTGTTTTGCTGGCTGGCGTCAGTTGGCCATTGGCATGATGTGGGTGGCAACGTGCCCGGCAACTACAACCCGGCGGCCACCGAATGCTTTCAGGAAGGCATGCTGATCCCGCCTGTGAAGCTTTACCGCGAAGGTGTTTTTCAGCAGGACATCTTCGACATTCTGTCAGCCAATTCCCGTTTGCCTCTGTCGCTTTACGGCGACTTGAATGGCCAGATCAACGCGCTCGATCTGGGCGAGCGGCGGATGAATGACCTTCTGGACGAATACACCCATGGCCTTGTGGCCGACGCTTTTGTCGAACTGAAGGCGCGTGCGGCGCGCATGATGCGCGCCCAAATCCGCGACTTGCCACAGGGCACAGTGTCTGCGGAAGACTGGCTCGACAATGACGGGATCACAGACGACCCTCTGAAGATCGCACTGGATCTGACCATCGATGGCGACCAGATCCTGATGGATTTTTCGCGGTCGTCGCCCGCTTGCGCGGGGCCGGTTAACATTTCGAAGTCCACCACTATTGCCGCCTGCTATGTCGCCTTGAAACACATCTTTGGCGAGGTGCCAGCAAATGCTGGCGTGCTGGAGCCGGTCACATTCAAGATCGACGAAAGCTCTTTGCTCTCGGTCACCGCTCCCAAGCCCGTCGGCGGTTATACCGAAACCATTCTGCGGCTGATCGATGTGGTTTTTCAAGCCATGGCTCAGCTCAAGCCAGACGGAGCAATGGCCTGCGCCTATGGCACGATCAACGCGCTGTCGCTGGCTGGGCATCGCAGGAACGGGCAGCGCTGGGTGATGTTTTCGTTCTTCGGTGGCGGGCATGGCGCGCACTCGGCGGGTGACGGGCTGAACCACGGCAATGCACCGATTTCCACCGCGACGATCCCGCCGCTGGAGATCCTGGAGGCCGCCTATCCGGTGAAGTTCAACTGTTGGGCCCTGCGCCCCGATTCAGGCGGTGGCGGCACGTATCGCGGTGGGTTGGGTGCGATCTATGAGATCGAGCTTTTGGAGGAAGAGGCCCGAGGGTTCCTTTTTGGCGAGCGCGGCAAGTTCGCCCCGGCAGGGGTTGTGGGTGGCGAGGCGGGCGCGCCGAACCGCTTCACCTACGAGCAAGAGGACGGGTTTCATGAACCGCCCTTGGTTTCAAAGATCGTCGGGATCGCATTGAAGAAGGGCCAGGTCGTACGGCTGGAAACCCCAGGCGGCGGTGGCCTCGGCGCGGTCAAAGACCGTGCACCGGCGGCGGTAGAACAGGACATTGCCGCCGGATATGTCACGCGGGCGCCCGTATGAAGGTCATTGGCGTCGATGTGGGTGGCACCTTCACGGATGTCTTCGTGATGGACGAAGCGACGGGGCAGATCACCACAGCCAAGGTCCCGTCCACCCCGGGCGACCAGTCGCAGGGCTTTATCGATGGGATCGAAACCGCGGGCGTCGCATTTCCAGATATCGCCACCATCGTCCATGGCACGACCGTCGGCACGAACGCGCTGCTTGAACGGAAAGGCGCGCGGACTGGCATTATCACGACCAAGGGCTTCCGTGATGTGTTGGAAATGCGCCGCCGTGACCGCCCGACCAC
>JBCBGY010000346.1:0-3092 GCA_038526275.1 Pseudomonadota bacterium
GTGATACCGGCGATGCTGGATATCGCATCGATGGAACAATTCTTAACGATGTCTGCCGGCCTACTTGAGAGCATCGCAAGTAGTGGCGAACCTCTTGCTTGGGATTTTGAGAAATTTCTACTGACCAGGTTCGAGCCCAATGACTTGCCCAGCCAACAGATGGCCGCATTCTTGCGTTCGAAATTTGGCGATGACGTCCTTCTCCATCCATTTGTGAAAAGCACAGCTGTAGGCGATGCGTCCATGACAAAACAATCAATATACGAAGTGGCGCGAACAGATTTCCACCGGCAGACCTATGATCGCGCATTCTCCAGCGTCGAGCTGGTTGTCCGTTGCGTCGAGAACGAGATCCGTCAGATCTGGGGTCGGGCACCGCTGGAGCTTAGCCATGGCGCGTAAGGACAAGCTGTCTCAAGTCTTTTCGACAGAATCTCCCGGGGAGGAGTCGCCAAGGTTGCCAGCTGGCAACTTTGCAAAGGGCAAACCCCCGCCATTTGGGCTCAACCGCTATGCGGCGGAGCATCTTAAGAGGCCAAATGCCAAATCGGTGCAGGAAATCGACACTTCGACCATAGCCGCTGGCGGCCCTACTGATCGAATGGATGAAGCCGATGAAGCCGCCGATACGGCTCTACTGGAAAGCATCAAACGAACTGGGCAAACCACCCCGGTACTGCTTCGACCCGACCCGGACACCCCCGGTCACTTTCGGATAATCTACGGACGTCGTCGTGTGCGCGCACTCCGAGCCCTTGGGATGCCTGTCAAAGCAATCATACGAGACGATATCTCCGATGCAGATGCCGTGGTCATCCAGGGTCAAGAAAATTCCGTCCGCAAGGATTTGAGTTTCTTAGAGCGTTCGAGGTTCTTGGTCGCCATCGAGCGAGAGGGTTTCCCCCGGGCTGTTGCAATCGACGCGCTCGCAATCGACAAAGCTCGCGCCTCAAACTACGCTAAGCTAGGCAAAACGCTGCCCGACCAGATCGCTCAACTCATCGGGCCAGCCCCCGGCATTGGTCGCAATCGATGGCTGGATTTCGTCACAGCGTACGAGACACTTCCGGAGGCCGAAAAACGGATCGAAGCTGCCTTGCTCAAGGTCGACCCGGTCAGCATGGATAGCGACGGTAGGTTCGCGTTAGCATTTGCTGCGCTCCAACAGAAAACTATTCCACAACAATCCAAGGCTGAAACCCGCAAGATTACGAGCAAGCTTGGAACCACTGAAACTGTCTACGCGACCATCAAATCTGCTTCAGGTTCGCTCTCAGTAAACATCCCGGGACGCGCCAAGACGCAACGAGACTTCGCGGCTTATCTCGATCAAAGGATCGAAGATCTAATCCGCGAGGAGTTGGATCGCTGGCAACAGACCAGCGGCCAAGAGGCAAAACCCACAGGCAAGGAGACACATTAGGGCAAAGAAAGAACCCACCAGACCGAAATCTAATGGGCTCCGAGATAGTGTAGCAACATCACGGTAGCCATCGCCCCAAGGGCCGTCAAGAGAACCATTTCGGTGAACGGGAGACTATTGCCTGTCGTGTAGCACGATAATGACAAAATTCATCGATCCCGCAAATCAGCGGGCTCAGGTCCAGTCAATGTCTGGGCACAATACAATTGTGCCTACGGAGGGCTGGTTGAAGTGGAAAGAGGTATTACCGAGCCTCCGCACAGCACGAGCCGCACTAGATCTGAACAAAGGTAGGCTCGATTTGCTCGAAGCTTTATTCGCGTGCGTGCCTGGAGACCGCCTTTATGTCGATCGGGCAGGGGAACTAGTCGTTCATGCCAGCAACAAGCGGCTGGCAGAGATGACCAACCGGGACTCCGAAAAGACCATAACTCGGCTGCTCTCGGAGTTAGAGGCAAGGGACCTGATCAGGAGAAAGTATAGCCCGAATGGAAAACGCTATGCCCGCCAAGGAAGGGATAATCTAAAAATCGCGTATGGCGTCGACCTGAGCCCGCTCCTATCTCGAATGAAGAACATCCAAAGTCTTGCTCTCGCTGCCGAAGAAGAAGCCGAAGCGTGTCAAAGGCTGCGCGAGGACATCAGTCTCTGGATTAAGGATCTGGTCGGCAGGACGGACTTCGTCGCACTATTAGACGAGGCGCGAAAACTGCTACGGCGGAAACCTTGCCTAAACGCTCTAACACTGTTCACCAAAAAACTGGCCAACGTTACCGCCAGTTTGTGTGCCACTGCACCGCAAAATACGTGTCATAAAGAACCAAGAGAAAATCCTATAAAAGAAAAACAAGTTCTTCCAAAGGTCTCAACGCTAGCAAAGCAGTTCAACGGAAACATCCGAGAAATGAGTCACTACATAAGACTATCTCTCGATATCAATGAGCAGCTCTGGAAACGCACCATAAGCACATTTGGATTTGGCGAAGCCGTACTCCTGATCATGACTATCTTCGAACGTGGACCAAGCATTCGATCTCCTTCAGCATATCTTGGGCATTTGATAGCAAGAAACATAGATCAACCTGGCCAAATGCTGTTGAAACAGCTTGAGAAACGGCAAGCGAGGCACCGAGAGTCACTCCCGACACCCATAGGACAGGCCTGCCGAAGCAATAGGTCTTTCCACCAAGTCTCAAGTTAAAACAGCTATCGGACTACGTGCACCCAGCGTGGGCAAAGCGATCTATTCATAGCATACTGGGTAATACTCAAAGTGCATGAAAATTG
This sequence comes from Pseudomonadota bacterium, assembly GCA_038526275.1. GTDB lineage: Bacteria > Pseudomonadota > Alphaproteobacteria > Rhodobacterales > Rhodobacteraceae > 188UL27-1. The sequence goes on from JBCBGY010000346.1 coordinate 2,711, forward strand.
CTCATTGAAGCTTGTCCGCACAGTTTGATCAACGCTATCCAGAAAGGCTGGCTCTTACCGATGCAGACTTGGGTGGCAAACTACAGATCTTTCATCGTACCGATTGCCAATGACCCGAGACATGTCACCAAGTTTGAAATTGCGTTCGTCTGCCGCTCCCACAGCCGGAGACATTGCCGCGTGGAGCTCACTATCCGATGACGAGAAACATTCCTTGCTCCATGCCGAACTGGACAACGCCAAGGCATCCAACTTGTCGTCGCGGTCTCTAGACGACTTATGGCATGAAGCTCTAGAACGGGCAGGGCAGGTACGTCTCGGAACAATGATTGACTATGCGGATAACTACCGCCGTTTTCATCATGGTCGGCGCAGCGTGGGG
>JBCBGY010000347.1:0-3003 GCA_038526275.1 Pseudomonadota bacterium
GGCGCCTCTATGCACATCTCGGCGACGCATTCCATGAAATCGCGCAACCAGACACCTGTGTAGCTTTCGACGGTATCGTCTGGATCAGGCGGGATCAGTTCGAGGAATTCCAATTTTAGCTCATCGCCGACCCAAATGATCTTGGGATAAAAACTGCGGGCTCCGGTTTGGAAAACGTTTCGCGGAACCATATCGGTCATCAAGATATCGTCGCCGAGGAACGATACGGGGCGGGACACGGCAGGCTCGCCCCCGTCGATGGCGACAGTCACGGCGCGGCCTTCGCGAATGGCCCTGAATACGGCGCGGGCAATCCCAACGCGGGTCATACTCATGGTCGAAAAGAGCTGTTCCACACCGGGCATTGTCGTAACGGCGGGTGTCGATCCGAGCCACCGGAAATCCACGCCCTGTGAGGCAAGGAACGCCGGGCCGGCGAACATCGCGCCCATATGCAGACTGGCGATAAATACGCCCTGGCCACCTTCGAGGGCTTCGTTCAGTGGAGCCACTGCCGCTTCGGGATCTTGAAACCGTGCGACGACCTGATCGACATCGTTTGGCCGGGTCTCCAGCCAGTCAATTGTCAGGAGATCAGCCAGATGGACGCGGCGGCAGGCGCGTTCCCAGGCTGCACGGTCCTCTGGGGCTGCGCCCAATTGCTGAAGTTTGCGGTACGCCCAATCGAACCGGACGGCAGGAATCTGGGCCTGATCGAGTTGGCCATCCAACTTGCGCAAACAGTTTTCGAACGTCTCATTGGCGGAAAGCCGACGGCGCATGCGGTCTTCTTCGTAGAGAGCCGTTGCTTTTGCGTGTTCCCCGGCTTGGATCAGAGCACCAATGCCAGCCCGACGCCAACCGCTGTGCAGTGGGTTCTCACTGGCCAGTTCCCGGTAGATCTTGCCAGCTTGGGCAAAATGCTCCGTGGCGACCAGAACATCTGCGACGTGCTGTCGATAGCTTTCGCGGCCTTCGATATTTTGATCTGGATCGATTTCTAACACTTCCAGCGCCTGCCGTGACCGGCCAAAGAGCAGATAGGCCTTGGACAGTTCGAGCATCACATCTTCGAGGTCCGGAGACGATGCCGACAAATCCTCAAGCAGTTCCATACCGTGGGGATCGATTGGGTTCGCTTTGAGATGGGCGCGGGCCAGTTGCAACACGATGCCGGGGTCGGTTTGCTGCAATTCTGCATCCTCACCGGCAAGGGCCAGCACCCGGCCAGGGTGACCGACTTCGATCAGATAGGCCAACAGCTTGATGCGAATATCGCTGCGGTCTGCCGCCTTGGCGTAAAGATCCTCGGCCATGTTCAGGATCAGATCGAGCCGTCCGGCCTTTTCGTAGGCCTGAAACGCAATGTATCCGAGCCTGGGATCTTCGCTGTCGAGGCCGCTGAGTTTCTCTGCCAGGGCCGCCGCCGTATCGGCGTCGCCGAGCTTCAGTGTCGCGCGCAATAGGATAAGTGCCTCACGCGGCGAAACATGATCCTGAAGGTTTGGGAACCGGTCATTGATATCTTCAAGGTAGCCGCGCGCCCGAGGCCAATCGCCCATGGCCAGCGCATTGTCCAACCGCTCTGCATGTTCGAGCATACGGCTGGGATGCCTGTCCAGAATGTACGACAAGACCTGATCCGTCGCGTCGCGATCTTTGTCGGCCCAGGATTTCCGAAGAAACCTGTTGCGGACAATCGCTATGTCTTGCTGCGAAGAGAGGTCCATTGTGTGAAGCGAAGACAAATCGACCATCGATCCTCCTTGAGTGGACTTTGCCACCGATTGGGCTTTGTTACCTGCGGAACAGCGACACAATGCTGAGAGCCGAAAGCCCGATTAAGAACACCGCAAACCCAGACGCAACGGGCCGGGGCCGCCATGGAATATCTCCAACGCTTGGGGGCACGACAACCTGAAACTGGCTTCGCCCCAAGGCAGCCTGTTCCCGCGCGCTTGCCAGGCTTGTCAGAGCAATTGAAAGGGCTTCCTGCCCGATCTCCATTTCTAGTTCCGCCCGCTGATAGTCGAGCAGGAGAGCATTGAGGGGGCGATCCTGTTCCGCACGGTCAACCTCCACAAGCTGCCGCCGCATCAGATCAATGCGCGCCTCCAACCCGATGCGGAGCGCGTTCAGGCGTTCCGTTTCGAATGACTCCGCACGACCCGCGATCCGCTCAGATTCGATCTGTGTCTCGATGTCGAGCAGGTCGGCCTGAAGGGCCGCAATGCTTTCATAGATCCCCGCGACCCGTGTTTGCGGGTCGGCTTCGCCGGATTCGATCTGCAGGCGGGTCAATTCCCCTTGCGTCTCAATCAGGTAGTTCTGTGCGTCTTCGACCCCGGCTTGAGCCTGCAAAACCTGCTGCTGGAAAAGGTTGTCCGACAACAGGTTCACGCGCTTTTCGATCCGGTTGAGAATTGACTGGGAGATGAGCTCGCTTTCTTCCCTTGAAGGGGCGCGAACATACAAGGTCATCATGCCCGTCTGGACATTTACGGAAGATCGCACATATCGCTGGAATTGGGTCCGTTGATCAATTCCGAATAACCGGAGATCCCAGAGCCTGCGGAGCGGGTCAATCTCGTCGCTCGAAAACCGAGAGACAAGGCTCATATCGTTCTCAAGATCATCGAGCAGCGTTTGCGACAGCACATATTCGTGCGCCATGAAGGCTTCATTGATGTTGGACCCGCCGCTCGCGCCAACGGCCCCGAGAATGCCGTTGAAGCTTGAATCGCCCGTATTGCTGGCCTTGGCAACGATGACCACTGACCGTGCTTCGTAAAGCGGAACGGAAACGAACCCTTCATAGGCTATGGCCAAAAGAGCAGGGAGGACCGCAAAGGCCGCGACCTTCAGCCAGAACTTTCTCTTCGTACTCAGGATCTGCTGCTTGAGACGCCGCCTTGCTTCCTCGATCGGGTTGGCTTCTTTGACGGGCGGATCAGCGGGCCGAGCTTGCTCTTCGGGTTCGCTGGGGGGCGCATCTGGTTGCAC
>JBCBGY010000348.1:0-2986 GCA_038526275.1 Pseudomonadota bacterium
GTGGCGAAGGTGCGTTTGACCAACGGATTTGAGGTCATCAGCTACATCCCGGGTGAAAGCCACAACTTGCAAGAGCACTCTGTCGTGCTGATCCGCGGCGGTCGTGTGAAAGACCTTCCCGGTGTGCGCTACCACATCCTGCGCGGTGTGCTCGACACGCAGGGCGTCAAGGACCGGAAACAGCGCCGCTCGAAGTACGGCGCCAAGCGCCCCAAATAAGAGGAACGCAAGATGTCACGCCGTCACGCCGCCGAGAAACGCCAAGTCCTGCCCGATGCAAAATTTGGCGATATCGTTCTGACCAAGTTCATGAACAACCTGATGATTGACGGCAAAAAATCCGTCGCGGAACGCATCGTCTACAGTGCGTTCGACCGGGTTGAGGGCAAGCTCAAGCGCTCCCCGATCGAAGTGTTCACCGAAGCTTTGGACAATATCAAACCGTCGGTCGAGGTCCGCTCCCGCCGGGTTGGTGGCGCGACCTATCAGGTGCCTGTCGACGTGCGCCCCGAGCGTCGTGAAGCCCTGGCGATCCGCTGGCTGATCACAGCCGCACGCAACCGCAACGAAAACACCATGGAAGAACGCCTGGCAGGAGAACTGCTGGATGCCGTCAATTCCCGCGGTGCTGCGGTGAAGAAACGCGAAGACACGCACAAGATGGCCGACGCGAACAAAGCGTTCAGCCATTATCGCTGGTAACACTCTCCATTCTCCTGAGGAACCGAGCCCATGGCACGCGAATATCCCCTCGACCGATACCGCAACTTCGGCATTATGGCCCATATCGACGCGGGAAAGACGACCACGTCCGAGCGGATCCTGTACTACACCGGTAAGTCACACAATATTGGCGAGGTTCATGACGGCGCAGCCACCATGGACTGGATGGAACAAGAGCAGGAACGCGGCATTACCATCACGTCCGCTGCGACGACGACCTTCTGGGAACGCACAGAAGACGGCAAAACAGCTGAATCCGAAAAGCACCGCTTCAACATCATCGACACGCCCGGACACGTGGACTTCACCATCGAAGTGGAGCGTTCGCTGGCTGTTCTGGACGGTGCTGTTGCTGTTCTGGATGCCAATGCAGGCGTAGAGCCGCAGACCGAAACCGTTTGGCGTCAGGCTGACCGGTACAAGGTTCCGCGTATCGTGTTCGTCAACAAGATGGACAAGATCGGCGCAGACTTTTTCAACTGCGTGAAGATGATCGCCGACCGCACCGGCGCTCGCCCGATGCCGATCCAGTGCCCGATTGGCGCTGAAAGCGAGCTTGAAGGCATCATCGACCTGCTGACGATGCAGGAATGGGTCTGGGCTGGTGAAGATTTGGGTGCCAGCTGGGAGCTGCGCGACATCCGCGCCGACCTGAAAGACAAGTGCGAAGAGATGCGCGCAGAGATGATCGAAATGGCCGTCGAAATGGACGACGATGTCATGGAAGAGTATCTCGAAGGCAACGAACCCGACATCCCGACCCTGCGTCGACTGATCCGCAAGGGCACGTTGGAAATGGCCTTTGTGCCTGTGACCTGTGGTTCTGCCTTCAAGAACAAGGGTGTGCAGCCCCTGTTGAACTGCGTGATCGATTACCTGCCGAGCCCCGTGGATGTCGTTGACTATATGGGCTTCAAGCCGGGCGACGAGACGGAAACACGCGACATTGCCCGCCGCGCTGATGATACCATGGCCTTCTCGGGCCTTGCGTTCAAAATCATGAACGACCCGTTCGTCGGTTCCTTGACCTTCACCCGGATCTATTCGGGCACGATGAACAAGGGCGACACGATGCTCAATTCCACGAAAGGGAAGAAAGAGCGTGTCGGTCGGATGATGATGATGCATTCGAACAACCGCGAAGAGATCGAAGAGGCATTCGCAGGCGATATCATCGCGCTTGCCGGACTGAAGGATACGACCACCGGCGACACGCTGTGTGCCGTCAACGATCCGGTTGTTCTGGAAACGATGACCTTCCCGGATCCGGTGATCGAAATCGCCGTCGAGCCCAAGACGAAGGCTGACCAGGAAAAGATGTCTGCAGGTCTGCAGCGTCTGGCTGCTGAAGACCCGTCCTTCCGCGTTGAGACGGATCTGGAATCCGGTCAGACCATCATGAAGGGCATGGGCGAACTGCACCTCGACATTCTGGTCGACCGTCTGAAGCGCGAATTTAAGGTCGAGGCCAACATTGGTGCGCCTCAGGTGGCCTACCGCGAGACGATCGGCCACGAAGTCGAACATACCTACACCCACAAGAAGCAGTCGGGTGGTTCTGGTCAGTTCGCTGAGGTGAAGATGATCATCACGCCAACCGACCCCGGCGAAGGCTACAGCTTTGAAAGCCGCATCGTCGGTGGTGCCGTGCCGAAGGAATATATTCCCGGTGTGGAAAAAGGCATCAATTCGGTCATGGATAGCGGCCCATTGGCAGGCTTCCCAGTGATCGACTTCAAGGTTGCCCTGATCGACGGTAAGTTCCACGATGTGGACTCCAGCGTTCTGGCCTTTGAAATCGCTGCCCGGATGTGCATGCGCGAAGGCATGAAGAAGGCTGGCGCCAAGCTGCTGGAACCCATCATGAAGGTCGAAGTGATCACGCCGGACGAATATACCGGTGGCATCATCGGTGACCTGACATCCCGCCGGGGTCAGGTTCAGGGCCAGGATACGCGCGGCAACGCCATCGCCATCGATGCGTTCGTCCCGCTGGCTAATATGTTCGGCTACATCAATACCTTGCGGTCCATGTCGTCCGGTCGTGCGCAGTTCACCATGCAGTTCGACCATTACGATCCGGTACCGCAGAACATCAGCGAAGAGATCCAGGCGAAGTACGCCTAACGGGAAAGCGGGGCTTTCCCGCTTTCACATCAGTAGGGCGGGGTTGCCCCCGCGACCCGCGAGAATAAAGGAGAGGCCGATATGGCTAAGGAAAAGTTTGAGCGTACGAAGCCGCATGTGAACATCGGCACGATTG
>JBCBGY010000349.1:0-2983 GCA_038526275.1 Pseudomonadota bacterium
TTTGAACTGATGCAAGGGGCGCTGGATCGGTGGCAGGGCCATGATCGTGTGTCTCTGATGCTTGGGGTCGACAGCCCGCAGCGCTGTTCGGATGCGTTGCTCCGGCGGGCCGGGGCCTTCTGTGCAGAACACGGCATCGGGAACCACACCCATTTGTTGGAGGCTCGCACGCAGTGGGCCATGGCCGAGGCGCGGGATCCAAGGGGCTTTGTGGCCTATCTGGCCGAATGCGGCCTTGCCGGGCCGCTCAGTTCGTTCGCCCATTTCGTCTGGTTCACAGACTCTGATCTGGACGCCTTGCTGGAAGCGGGCACCACGATCATTCACAATCCTTCCAGCAACCTGGTCATCGGTTCGGGCATTCAACCGCTGCTCCGCTTGGTCGAGGCAGGGGCCCATGTCGCGCTCGGGTCGGACGGGTTGAATGCAGGTCATGCCGTGATGTTCGAAAAGACCCGACTGGCCGCGCTTTTGCATCGGGTCACCGAACCGGACAGCGATCGCTGGATCAAGGCAGGGCCGATGCTGCGCATGGCTACTGTCAATGGTGCCCGCGCCCTGGGAGCCTACGGCGCGCGCGGCACGTTGGAGGCCGGACAAGCCGCCGATATCGTTCTGCTGGATGCAGATGGGATCGCCATGAGCCCGCTTGGGGCGCCCGAGGCTCAAATTGTCCATTACGAGACGGGCGCGAGCGTCAAGGATGTGTTCGTGGCCGGCGAACAGGTCGTGGCAGACAGCAAACCTACGCGCTTCGATGGCGCCGCCATCTTGGCGGAAGCCCGCGAAATTGCCGCGCGTCTGGCACGTGACAATGCCGGAGCCCTGGAAAAGGCTGCCGCTCTTCACCCCAACATCAAGGATATGGTGCGCCGGGTGCATGCCATGGACTGCGGCCCCTGTCGGTTTGCACGACTCTAGACAGGCGAAAAAGTAGGCAAAGCCTTCTGCTCCGATGAAATAAAGGGCGACCAGGTCGAAGAGCCCCTGGTGAGGGCCGGTCAACACCGGTTTCGTCTCGCTTGGGGCCGCTATGCTCCGCCGAGCGCGGGCGAAAAATCCGCGAAACCAGGGGAGAAAATGGTACAATGTTGATGAAATCGATCCGCGCCGGACTGGCCTGCGCGACATTGCTGGGATGTGCGGGCTCGGCCCTGGCACAGGATCTGACCGAACTGAAATTCTCGCTCGACTGGGCCTGGCAAGGGATGCACGGGCCATTCCTTCTGGCGAAGGAAAGAGGTTACTACGCGGAAGAAGGCCTGGATGTTTCGTTCGACCGCGGTTTTGGCTCTGGTGACACGATCTCCAAGATCGCGGCCAAGGCATACCCGATGGGTTTTGCCGAGGGCACGAGCCTTTTGAAGTTCAATTCCGAAAACCCTGATGATCAGGTCATCACGGTACTGGTTATCAATGATCAGTCACCAACGGGCGTGATCTCGACCAAGGCCAACGGCGTTGCAACACCCGCAGACTTGATGGGCAAGAAAATCTCTGCCACTCAAAACGCTGCCACGGTGCTGCTTTGGCCTGTCTTTGCTGAACTCAACGGGCTTGATCCAGAAGGTATCGAATATCTGTTCGTCGAGCCTTCGCTGCGCGACTCCATGGTGATCCAGGGTCAGGCAGACGCCACCTTCGGTTTCTCGACCACGACCGTGCTGAACATGATCCAGGCGGGTGTCGCCAAAGAGGACGTGACCTATTTCACGATGGCGCAGCATGGCCTCCAGCCCTACTCCTCTTCGATCATCGTCCGCAAGGATTTCGCGGCAGAGAACCCGGAGATCGTCAAAGGCTTCGTGGCCGCGACCGTCAAAGGCATGATCGATATGTTCAAGGATCCGGATGCTGGCATTGCGCTTCTGAAAGCGCAGGAACCGTTGATCGACGTCGACATCGAAACCGCCCGTTGGTATCTGGCCGAGGAACTGGCACTGCTGACCCCCAGCGTTCTGGAAAACGGGATCAGTGTTGTCGACCGCGAGCGGTATGAGACCGCAGCTAAGCAGGTCGCCGCCGCTTTCGATATCCCGGTCGAGCCCAACATGGACGACTATTACGATGCGAGCTTCCTGCCCCCAGTGGAGGAACGCCAAATCCCTGACGAAGCCAAGGCCCGTCATCAATAACTCCACAAAGCCGCACCACGCTGCGACGTCTCAGTCTGGCTAGAGCGTGGTGCGAAATCCCTTTGGCTTGGAGAGCCGCTTTAGTTGGTCAACCGTTTGAACTAGCCTCTGTTTTGCTTAGAAGCGAGGAGGCCGGGCCTGCAAACAGTTGACTGACCCGCAACAGCGTCAAAATTTCTGCGCTTAACGGAAGGGGCCTTTGCTATCATCGCCGCTAATCCGTGGTTGAGCGATAGCTTACATGTCCCTCGGAAAATTCTTGGTCATGCATGACTTGACCCGAATTCTAGCCATTCGCGATCCTTTGGATCCAATTGGGCATCCATTATGTCGTCGTAGGCAGCCAACTCTGCTTCTGCCAGCGCGCCGTGCCATTTGCCACTGCTACCGCTATGGAAGAACTCCCTATCGGACTTGAAAAACCCCTTTCCTCCTGACGGAGCAAAACGTGTTGCGTTATCCTTCATATTGTCAAATGTGGCAGCCTGCACCAATCGCTCCATGACCGTTTCAGGATGCGAAATGTTGAGCAGCCCCGCCAATTTCGCGAACACCGCTGCCAAATCGCGCTTCATGTCGGCGTAATGAAAAAGCGAGACATTCGGACGGTCAGAAAGTGCATTGGCCGCTTGATAGTGCCGCAGGATATGCGCGAGCGGCATGGCATCGCCATCGAACCCTTCTGCGCCGCCATCCAGAAAGCGACGAAATGTGATGCCATCGGCATCATCCTCTGGATACCACAGGTCGAACCAAGACATCGGTATGTTTCGCAGATGTCGTCTGTATGAGAAATGCGCATCAAGCGGATGGCGGAACACACAAATATACTGCGCGCGGTCATCCAG
>JBCBGY010000350.1:0-2966 GCA_038526275.1 Pseudomonadota bacterium
TGCGTGGTTTGGAGGAAAGCAGCTTCTTCCAGCAGATCCGGGGCGGGTTGGTCACAGGCCTATACAACCAAAAGTCGGTCTGGCCGATCTTTGGCTACGAAGGCGAGAGCTTTAGCCAGGGCGGCTACCTCGACCGGGGCTTCAACGACATCAACTGGCTTTGAGGCCATAGGGGAGGAGAGAACTATGGCAGCACCATTTGATTTGACCGACGACAGCGTCGTCGTGGTGATTGGTACGGGCGCTGGGGGCGGCGTTCTGGCCAATGAATTGGCACAGAAAGGTGTCAGCGTCGTCGCGCTGGAAGCAGGCGGGCGGTATCTGCCCGAAGACTATGTGAACGATGAATGGGAAAGCTTTGGCCAACTGGCCTGGGTCGATCCCCGCACAACGAGCGGCGACTGGCGCGTGGCGAAGGACTTCTCCGGTTTGCCCGCTTGGATCGTGAAAGCCGTTGGCGGAACGACGACCCACTGGGCGGGCGCGTCGCTTCGGTTCCAGGATCACGAGTGGAAAGCCAAGACCAACTACGGTGACGTGCAGGGGGCGTCGCTGCTCGACTGGCCGATAGACGCGGCTGAGATGGCCCCATGGTATGACCTGGCCGAGAAGAAACTGGGTGTGACCCGTACCAATGGCTGGCCGGGGCTGCCGGGCAACAACAACTACATGATCTTCGAGAAGGGTGCCAAGGCGCTGGGCTATGAACAGGTCCATACGGGCCGGATGGCGATCATGAGCCATGAAGACGGCGAACGTGCCATGTGCCAGCAAACCGGCTTCTGCTTTCAGGGTTGCAAATGGGGCGCGAAATGGTCCGCCGCCTATACGGATATTCCGGAAGGTGAGGCCACCGGTAACCTAGAGGTCCGGGAAAATGCCCATGTGGCCCGGATCCTGCACAATGAAGCGGGCGCGGTCACCGGCGTCGAATATTTCGACCAAGACGGCAATCTGCAGATGCAGCAGGCCAAGGTCGTTTGTGTGGCGGGCAACTCGTTTGAATCTCCGCGGCTTCTGATGAACTCGGCTTCGTCGATGTTCCCGGATGGTCTGGCGAACAGTTCTGGCCAGGTTGGGCGCAACTACATGCGGCACATGACGGGCTCGGTTTATGCCACGTTCGACAAGCCGGTGAAGATGTGGCGCGGCACCACAATGGCCGGGATCATCACGGACGAGTCCCGGCATGACCCAAGCCGAGGCTTTGTGGGCGGCTATGAGCTAGAGACGCTTGCGCTGGGCCTGCCCTTCATGGCGGCCTTCCTTGACCCCGGCGCATGGGGGCGGGAGTTTACCTCCGCGCTCGACGCTTATGAGAATATGGCCGGCATGTGGATCGTGGGGGAAGACATGCCGCAAGAGACCAATCGGGTTACGCTCAATCACGACGTCAAGGACCAGTGGGGCCTGCCCGTGGCCAATGTGCATTTTGATGACCACCCGAACGACATTGCCATGCGCAATCACGCCTACAAGCAAGGTCAGGCGGTCTATGATGCGGTCGGTGCCACGCGCACCTTCCCGACGCCGCCTTACCCGTCGACCCACAATCTGGGCACCAACCGGATGTCAGAAAATGCCCGGGACGGGGTCGTCAACAAGTGGGGCCAAACCCATGATATCGCGAACCTGTTCATCTCGGACGGGTCGGTCTTTACGACCGGTGCTGCGGAAAATCCGACGCTAACGATTGTCGCCTTGGCCATTCGCCAGGCCGACCACCTGGCCGGGGAACTGGCGAAAGGGAACCTGTAAGACCTGCCGCAGCCTTCGGGCTGCGGTTTTCACTTTCTGGGAGGACTATCGATGAAAACAATCCTTGCGACCGCGGCTGCGTCCGCACTGCTTTGTGGAACGGCCTTTGCGCAAAGCGCCGATGTGCCGGACAATCTGGAGAAGCTGTCCAACTTTCAATCGACCGGTGTGACCGAGTTCACCTTCATCGAACAATCGGGCGACTATGCGGATGGGATCAAACGGATCCTCGAAGAAGAGATCACGCTGCCTGACGGTTTTAAGATCGAGCTTTATGCCGTCGTGCCCGATGCACGCTCCATGGCCGTAGGGCCCCAGGGCATTGTGACATTCGTGGGCACCCGCAAGGATAAGGTCTGGTCCGTGACCGACCGCAACAAGGACCGCGTGGCCGATGAGGTGAAAGACTTCGCGCCGTCCCTGACCTTCACCATTCCCAACGGTCCGTGCTTTTCGAAGGACGGGTTTCTGTACATTGCCGAGCAGAACCGGGTTTTACTGTTCCCGGCGGCTGAGTTCTTCTACGAGAGCCCCGACGTGGCGGCGTTCAATCTGATTGCGGAAGGCGATCTAATCCCACCGGCTGAAGAAAGCTTCAACCATTCTGCACGGGTCTGCCGGGTGGGTCCGGATGACAAGCTGTACATCTCGCTCGGGCAGCCTTTCAACGTACATCCGCAGGATAAAGTCGATCTCTATAATGAGGTCGGGATCGGCGGGATGATCCGGATCAATCGCGATGGTTCAGGTCGGGAGGTTTACACGTACGGTATTCGCAATTCTGTGGGCCATGACTTCCATCCCGAAACAGGCGAGCTTTGGTTCACCGACAATCAGGTTGACGGGATGGGCGATGATATCCCGCCCGGCGAGTTAAACCACCAGACGGCGGCTGGCCAGAATTTTGGCTTCCCCTGGTATGGTGGCGGCGACACCCGCACGAATGAATATGCGGCTGAGACACCACCTGAAGGTTTGATCTTTCCTGCTGTCGAGACTGTGGCCCATGCGGCCGATTTGGGCATGACCTTCTATAGCGGCAACATGTTCCCGGAGAAGTACAAGAATGCCATTTTCTCGGCTCAGCACGGGTCGTGGAACCGGACCGAGCCCGTGGGCGCCCGTGTGATGGTGACCTACATCGATGAAGAGGGCAACGCGACGATGGAGCCCTTTGCCGAAGGTTGGCTTGATAAGAATGGCGAATA
>JBCBGY010000351.1:0-2945 GCA_038526275.1 Pseudomonadota bacterium
GACAAACCTTCCTTTCGTTGTTCCGGCTGGAATGTCTGCTTTCTTGGTGTGTCGGCAGATTGCAAATAGACCCTTGCGTCGCGACTATGCTATTCAACCGCATGCACAAATCGGCTCGCCATCAGACCATCCTGCTAGGAATTGACGCGATCTCCATCAAGTCGGATCGCACGTTTCCACGCCACACTCACGATGAGTTCGGCTTCGGCTACATCGTCGCGGGTGGCCAAGATAGTTGGAGCGGGCGGGGGCAGGTAGAGGCGCAGGCGGGCGACACGATTACCGTCAATCCGGCCGAGTTGCATGACGGCATAGGTAGCCAAGGGCAACCGCGCCATTGGCGCATGTTATTTCTCTCTCCCGCCGCACTTGCAGGCTTCACCGACGTTCCGGTCGAAAACGCGGAGTTCTCACGTCCGGTCAACAGGTCCAGACAGGCATTGAGACTGGCCGCGGACGCTATCAAAGCCGTGACGCTCGACCAACCGGACCGAAACCATGCCGAGCAGCTTGTGATGCTGGCGCTTGCCGCTCAGCTTGAACCAAATCACAACGGCGACATCTCGAAGACATCTGTCCATTCGAAGGACGTCCAAACCGTTCTCGGCATGATCTTTCAGAACTGGGACGCGCCTTTGTCCCTCGCTGATTTTGCGACGGCAACGAACACTAGCAAGTTTCAGATCCTTCGCAGGTTTTCGCGCGAGTTGGGAACAACCCCGCACGCTTACCTCACCCAACACCGTGTGAAGCGAGCGAAAGACATGATCATGGCCGGGTCATCGCTTGCCGACACGGCCATTGCCTGCGGCTTTTCAGATCAAAGCCATCTGACACGGACGTTTTCCCGCCAACTTGGTATGACCCCAGGTTGCTTTGCCAGGCCAGCCATCCACTGAACTGCAATATCCTTCAATACCAAGGCTAGTCAGGCGCATAGGGTGTTCCACAAAACGGGGGACACATGCGCTTTCTTTATTCTCGATACATGCAACACACCTTTCCCGATAGGGTGACGGGGATCATCGAAGTGGACGGCATCAGGCCCGATGCCAAGGTCACAACGGAGGTCGCGGACCTATCCGCGCGGGCTCTCAAACGGCTAGAAGCAGAAACAGAAGGCAGCTTTCCCGAGATACAGGCTTGGCGGCGCGCCTATTCCACCATGGGTCTAAAACCGACGCAGTATCGTTGTGCCTCCGAGGCGCTGCTGAGGCGGTTGCGCAAGGATGCCTCGCTGCCCAAGCTGCATCCCCTGATCGACCTGTGCAACGCCGCCTCTGTGGCCTATGCGGTGCCCGTCGCGGTGTTCGATCTCGATCATGTGGCTGGTGATCTGGAAGTCCGGCAGGCGAAGGGCGACGAGACATATCTCGCATTTTCCGGTGAGACCGAAACGCCGGATCCGGATGAGGTCATCTTCGCGGATGAGCACGGCTTCGCGCACGCACGCCGTTGGGCAAACCGTCAGAGCCGCCAATCGGCTGTGTCCACCGAGACGAAACGCGCCCTGATCGTTACGGAAGCGCTGCATGAGAGCGGCGCAGAGGATGTAGAGAAGCTCACGAATGAGCTTTTGGCGATGATCGCCGACACGTTCGGGGTCGCAGGCCAGACGGAGTTGCTGCTGTCCCCAGATGCCGTCTATGCCTCGGAGAACGCAGGAGGCAGTGGTCATGTGGGTTGAGTTTCTGATCACGTCGTTGATCGTCGTTATCGCGCCGGGCACAGGAGTAATCTACACTGTCGGTGTGGGCTTGGCCCGGGGAGCGACAGCGAGCTTCGCGGCTGCTGCGGGCTGCACCTGCGGAATCATACCGCACATGGCAGCAGCCATCGCCGGACTTGCAGCGCTTCTGCATACGAGCGCGGTTCTGTTCCAAACCTTCAAATGGGCGGGCATTCTCTATCTGCTCTATCTGGCCTGGTCGATCCTGAGGGACGATGGACCGATCCAGTTCAAAGCAGAGAGCAACACCGGCCTACTTCGCAACGTCGCTATGACGGGCTTCCTGATCAACATCCTGAACCCGAAGCTGTCGATCTTCTTTCTGGCGTTTCTGCCGCAATTCGTTCCCGCTGAAACCTCTTCCCCTTTGGCACAAATGTTCGCCTTAAGCGGGATATTCATGGCGATGACCTTTGCCGTCTTCATCTGCTACGGCGCGTTCGCCTCCAGAATCCGGCTCTATGTCCAACGCACTCCGTCCGTCATTGCATGGCTCAAGCGGGGCTTTTCGGCCGCGTTCCTGATGCTTGGCGCAAGATTGGCATTCGAAACGACTTAGCAGGAGACCCTATGAGCTTTGTCACACTTCTCACCTTCATTGCAGCCGCTGTCGCCATTATCTCCGTGCCAGGCCCAACAACAACAATGATCGTCGCCAACACCGTCTCGAGTGGTTTGAGAGCGGGCGCGCTCGAAATCGCCGGAACACAAGTCGGGTTGGGCGCAATGGTCCTGATCGTCGCCTTTGGCCTGGAAACGGTTGTTGTCCTGATGAGCGATTGGCTATGGCTGGTGAAGCTGGCCGGTGCGATCTACCTAATCTGGCTTGGCCTGAAGCTCTGGCGCTCGGCTTCTCCCAAATTCAGGGAAGCAGGTCGTCCGCCGAAGGTCGGCTACTTCTGGCAGGGTTTGATCGTCATCTGGTCAAACCCCAAAGCTGTTCTGCTTCTCGGAGCGTTCTTGCCACAGTTTGTCCAAGGGAGTGACAGCGCCTTCGCTGTGGTTCTCGGTCTCGGCATCCTGTTTATGTTCATCTCGACTCTAACAGACTTTGCCTATGCCTTTGCCGCAGACAGAGCGAAAAGAGCATTCTCTGGCGGAAAAACTGTCATTGCTCAGCGACTAGCCGGATCGGCTCTGATCGGCGGCGGCATTTGGATGGCTCTCCGCGAAAGCTGACATTCAGAAGCAGCGCAGCATTAGGAAGAATGGGCTC
>JBCBGY010000352.1:0-2920 GCA_038526275.1 Pseudomonadota bacterium
CATGCAGCTGGAATGCTACAAGATCTATGATGTGGCGCCGGAGATCGTGCCGGGACGCAGCCAGCGCGAGTGGATGGACGCATTTCCGGATCGTCACCCCTATCGCTGCCTGCCGCTGACCATGGCCAACTCCACGGGCTGGGAAATCCTCTGCCCCATCGACGTGAAGATCGTGTGGGATGGCGGGCCGATGGAAACCAATGTGCACCTGTTCACCACGGGCGACCCCCGCGCGCTGGCGAGCTTTGCCGATAGCCATTTCCGGCGCGGGATCGTGACCTTCCACACGGGCCACCTGTTTCGCACACCGCCCGGTTGGGGCGTCTGGGCGACGGGCGCGCCAAATTATCCGAAAGATGGCATTGCGCCTCTGACGGGCCTGATCGAGACCGATTGGCTGCCCTTCCCTTTCACCATGAACTGGCAGATGACCCGGCCCGGCGAAGTGGTGTTCCGCAAGGGCGAGCCCTTCTGCTTCATCACGCTGATGGAGCACAAGAAGCTCGAAGAGATCGAAACCCAGCGCAAACTGCTGAAAACCAATCCCGATCTGGTCAAGGAGTATGAGGCCTGGCGCGATAGTCGCTCCGACTTCAATCAGCGCCTCGGCGAGGGCGAAGAGAACGCCCTGAAGGAACGCTGGCAGCGCCATTATATGCGCGGGGAAAAGGTTGTCGGCGGCGGGGCCGATGCGCACCAGACAAAACGCCGGTTGAAACCGCCAAAGGATGTCTGATCCGTAACGCCCTACTCTGCAGCGTGCGGCACATTTCGCCACATTTTCGCCACACGCCGAAGGCGTTGTCGGCCCGCGCGTGGCAGACCGAGTGCAGGGCGTAGCGCCGCGCGGAAAAATGAAATCCTGTTGGGAGATCCCTCATGCGCAAGATCCTTGCTCTCGCCGCCGCTGGCGCCCTTTTCACCGCCCCGGCACTTGCCGCCACAATGACCGTGGAATTCTCGCCCGAAGGCGGCGAGCCCGTGTCCATCACCATGGCCGATGACGGCACCTACACCGACTCCAATGGCACCGCCGGCACCTATACCTGGGACGCGGCAACACAGACCCTGTGCGGCACGTCCGACGCAGGCACGTTGTGCGCGACGTTTGAAGGCGAAGCCACCGACGAGCCCGCCGTCGGCGACACCCGCGCCTATTCAGCCGACAACGGCTCCACCGGCACAGCCACGGTCACCTCTATCGAGCCATAAGCGCGGTCGATACTCCGGACCGTTTTCGCTTTCGGCGGAAACGGTCTATGCGCTTTCTCACTCACCCCAACCAGCGAGCACCGGTGGCCCTGCCGAGGCATCGTGCTCGCCTCCCCTAAACACCCTTGGTTATTAGCTCGCAGAACGCCCGCTCTGGACCATGTCCGGTCGTGTCCAAAGCGTGTCCACGGCTCATCGCACCCAGGACTAAGACAAAGAAAAACCCCCAAAATCCGCAAGGATTTCAGGGGCTTATTTGGGTGCGGGAGGGCGCACCCGTCATAAAAGTATCGGAATAATTCCTTTTATTACAAGGGGCTAGATGGTGGCGATTTTGATGAATTTCGTTTCGGTAATGATGTCGTGGCTCTCCGCAAGAAACCCTTAGGTTGTCATCGGCTCGGAACACGGCGTCTCGCGGACTCAGCCTTCCTATGATCGGTAAGCTGCTGGGCCATACTCAACCGCAAACGACCGCGAGGTATGCGCACCTAGCGGCTGATCCGGTTCGAAAAGCCAATGCGGATGTCGCAAAACAAATCGCCGAAAGCATGGGGTTTGATTAGAAATTTTTCTTAATCATCACTTTGTTTTATCGGATAAGCATACTCGACGTAGGCAAAGACTTGGTCTTTCTGGTCGTAGCCGGAACCTTCAGCTCTTCAGCGATCGCTTCGATGAACGCAATGCCGCCGGGGGTTACCGGTCCGAATTCGATCGTATTGTGTATAGCGCCAGGAATTGTCCGACTTTCACATCGCCCACCTGCAGCGCGAAGGGCACGCGCGAATGCCTCGCCTTCATCCAGCAGCATGTCATACTCACCCAACAGGATGACGATCTCAGGAAAATCATGCGACACGTGTGAAATGATCGACAGATCCTGCCGCTTGGCTTCAGGTGCAAACTGATCGATGAACCAATCAAATTCGGACCAATCCTGCATGATCGCATCATCAGCGAAGCGAGTGCGCGAAGCGTAATCGACGTTGCGCCTGAAATCGACCAAAGGGTTCGCGACCACAACCTTATCGACCAATGCTGACCCGAGTTTGGAGGCCACGAACATTGCAAGTGTTGCGCCGGCGCTTTCACCGCCAATGACAACCGGGCGCTTGGTTCTGCCCCAACCGAAGAAACCGGCGGACGTCTCGGTAAAGCGCGAGATCAGTTCAAGTGCGGACTGAGTACACGCTTCAATCAATTCCCGGCCACTTGTCTCTGGTGAGAGAGGATAATCAACCTCTGCAAGGACACAGCCGGCGCGGTGCGCATATTCTTTCCCATATGGCTCGTGCAACTCGGCAGATCCGAAGACCCAACCCCCACCGTGATACCAGATCACTAACGGCGCTGCCTTTTGAGGGCGCGATTGTGGCTCAATCAGAACGGCCGAATGGCCGCCTTTGAGTTTGATCGACTGTGCCGCGCAGTCCGGCGGCGTCCACGATCCACCAACCATCGACAAAAACTCCGTCGCGATGCCTCGAGCCTCCGAGATAGGGATCGCGGTGATGTCGAAGGGATCGCCGCCTGTCATTTCAGAAAGGATGGCGATGGTCTCTTGATCGAGATTCGGAAATTTTTCGTTTAAACTCACAATGCGCTTCTCACCCCACACATTTGTTTTCGCAGACACCGAGGCGTTCAATTTTGGTCGTCAGCACATCACCAGGTTTCAAGAACCAGGGCGGTGTGCGCAAACCAC
>JBCBGY010000353.1:0-2909 GCA_038526275.1 Pseudomonadota bacterium
GATGGTGTTGAGGCCGTCTTCGTAGATTACGAAGAACTACCTGTGATCGTTGATCCTTTTGAGTCGCTGGAATCCGATGTTGTGCTGCGGGAGGATCTGGACCCGAAAGCCGACGGTGCGCATGGGCCGCGCAAGCATCACAACCACATCTTCACCTGGGAAGTCGGTGACAAGGAAGCGACCGAACAGGTATTGGGCGAGGCCGAGGTGGTGGCCGAAGAGATGCTCTACTACCACCGGACCCATCCATGCCCGCTGGAAACCTGCGGTTGCGTGGCTTCGATGGACAAGGTGAACGGCAAGCTGACGCTTTGGGGCACGTTCCAGGCCCCGCATGCCATTCGCACCGTGGTCAGCCTGATTTCGGGCATTGAGGAGCACAATATCCGGGTGATCTCTCCCGATATCGGGGGTGGTTTCGGCAACAAGGTCGGTGCCTATCCCGGTTATGTCTGCTCCGTCGTCGCGTCCATTGTCACGGGCAAGCCCGTAAAGTGGATCGAAGACCGGATGGACAACCTGATGTCCACCGCATTTGCCCGCGACTACTGGATGAAAGGCAAGATCGCCGCCACCAAGGAAGGCAAGATCACCGGGGTCTGGTGCCATACTGTGGCCGACCATGGCGGGTTTGACGCTTGTGCGGACCCAACGAAATTCCCGGCAGGTTTTATGAACATCTGCACCGGGTCTTATGACATTCCGGTCGCCTATCTGGCCGTGGATGGGGTCTACACCAACAAGGCTCCGGGCGGGGTCAGCTACCGCTGTTCATTCCGGGTGACCGAAGCGGTCTATTTCATCGAGCGGATGATCGAGCTTCTGGCCATCGAGTTGAACATGGATGCGGCGGAGCTGCGCCGGATCAACTTCATCAAGAAGGAACAGTTCCCTTATACGGCCGCGCTCGGCTGGGAATATGACTCGGGCGACTATCATACGGCCTGGGACAAGGCGCTGACGGCTGTGGACTATGACGGCCTACGCGCCGAACAGGCCCAGCGGGTGGAAGATTTCAAAGCCGGCAAAACCCGCAAGCTGATGGGTATCGGACTGAGTTTCTTTACCGAGATCGTGGGCGCAGGTCCGGTCAAGAACTGCGACATCCTCGGCCTGGGCATGTTCGACAGTTGCGAGATCCGGATCCACCCGACAGGGTCCGCGATTGCGCGGCTTGGCACGATCAGCCAAGGGCAGGGGCACGCGACGACCTTTGCGCAGATCCTGGCGTCTGAGATCGGGCTGCCTGCCGACAGCATCACCATCGAAGAAGGCGACACCGACACAGCCCCTTACGGGCTGGGGACCTACGGCTCGCGCTCGACCCCTGTGGCCGGTGCGGCAACGGCGATGGCCGGGCGCAAGATCCGCGCGAAGGCGCAGATGATCGCCGCCTACCTGTTGGAAGTCCATGACAATGACGTGGAGTTCGATGTCGACCGGTTCGTGGTCAAAGGTGCGCCCGAGCGGTTCAAGACCATGAAGGAAATCGCCTTTGCGGCCTATAACCAAGCCATCCCCGGTGTAGAACCCGGGCTGGAAGCGGTCAGCTACTATGACCCGCCGAACATGACCTATCCGTTCGGGGCTTATGTCTGCGTGATGGACATCGATGTCGATACGGGCGTGCCAGAGATCCGCCGCTTCTATGCGTTGGACGATTGCGGCACCCGGATCAATCCGATGATCATCGAAGGCCAGGTCCATGGCGGATTGACCGAAGCTCTGGCGGTCGCACTGGGGCAGGAGATTGCCTACGACGATCTGGGTAATGTCAAAACCGGCACGTTGATGGATTTCTTCCTGCCGACCGCGTGGGAAGTGCCGAACTACGAAACCGACTACACGGTAACGCCATCCCCGCACCATCCGATTGGGGCCAAAGGCGTGGGCGAAAGCCCCCATGTGGGCGGCGTGCCGTGTTTTTCGAACGCGGTGCATGATGCGTTCCGTGCCTTTGGATTGCGCCACAGCCAGATGCCGCACGACCACTGGCGGATCTGGAAGACTGCCAACGAATTGGGCCTTCATGAGTGATGCGAGGGCTCGCTGAAGGACCAGCACACACCCTTCAGCGCGGGAGAGCGGCCGTTTCTGCCGCTCTCCCATATTTTCTTTCCGGGTGGTGGCGGTCTGGACGCACGGACGGCTGCACCCCAGTTTGTGGCTGAGCCCCGTGACGGGCGGCACAGCCAGTAGGACAACCAAATGAGCCATCAGGATCTACAAAGCGCGCTCAAGGGCGCGGGTTATGTCTCCGGCGACAGCCTTGCCATGGCGCTTTACCTTGCGCTGTCCATGGGGCGCCCGTTGCTGCTGGAAGGGCCAGCGGGGGTGGGCAAGACCGAGATTGCCAAAGCGCTGGCCACGGTCGAGCAGACCCGCCTGATCCGCCTGCAATGCTATGAAGGGCTCGACGCGGCGCAGTCCATCTATGAATGGAATTACCAACGGCAGTTGCTGTCGATCCGGGCCGCTGCAGAAGGTGGCGAGACGGGACGGGCCGTGGAAGAACGGATCTTCTCTGAAGAGTTCCTGCTGGAGCGTCCTTTGCTGGCGGCGATCCGACAAGAAACCGCGCCGGTTCTTCTGATTGACGAAATTGACCGCGCGGATGAGGAGTTTGAGGCGTTCCTGCTGGAACTGCTCGCCGAATATCAGGTGACGGTTCCGGAGCTTGGCACGATCACGGCCAAATCGATCCCTATTGTTGTGCTCACCTCAAACGGCACGCGCGATCTGTCCGACGCTCTGCGGCGCCGGTGTCTTTACGCCTACGTCGATTATCCCGACCGGCAGACGGAACTTGCCATTCTCAAAGCACGGTGCCCGGATATAGAGGCGCAGCTTGCCGGGCAGATCATCGGGTTCGTCCAAAAGCTGCGGGAAGAAGAACTGGAGAAAGTCCC
>JBCBGY010000354.1:0-2899 GCA_038526275.1 Pseudomonadota bacterium
GCTTTCGCCTCTTCCGCTTTGTCGCCACGGGCAAAGACGGCGACGCGGACGGATTTGCCAGTGCCATTAGGCAAGGTGACGTTGCCACGGACCATCTGGTCGGCATGTCGGGGGTCGACACCAAGGTTCAGCGAGATCTCGATCGTCTCGTCGAACTTGGCTTTCGCGTTGCTTTTCACCAGGGTGACAGCCTCTTCGACGGTGACATCGGCCTTACCGGCGAAAGCTTCGCGTGCGGCTTTCGTGCGTTTTCCAAGCTTTCCCATGATTTACCCCTTCACCTCGATGCCCATCGAACGGGCGGAGCCCAAGATGATTTGCATCGCTGCGTCGATGTCGTTTGCACTGAGGTCCTTCATCTTGGCCTCGGCGATTTCGCGGACCTGAGCCACGGTCACCGATCCAGCCGTCTCGCGACCGGGATTGTTGGCGCCGGACTTCAGCTTCGCCGCCTTCTTGATGAAGTAAGAGGCCGGGGGCGTCTTGATATCCATCGTGAAGGACTTGTCGACATAGTAGGTGATAACGGTCGGGCATGGGGCGCCCGGTTCCATATCCTGGGTCTTGGCGTTGAACGCTTTGCAGAATTCCATGATATTTATGCCCCGCTGGCCGAGCGCAGGGCCCACCGGCGGAGACGGGTTGGCTTGACCTGCAGGGACCTGCAGCTTCATCGAGCCGGCCACTTTTTTGGCCATCTTCATACTCCTTCTATCAACCACGCACCCGGACGCGCCCGGGCGATTTCTGTTGAGGTGGTCCGATGGCCGGATCGCGACCCGAACATCTCCCACCGGGCGGACAGGCCGCCAAGGCCGCAGCGCTTAGCCGCTACGGGTCGATTTTGCAAGTGAGTCGTTGGTGACCTGGTGCGCTCCCGCCCCCTTCGTTCGGCCTTACGGCCTGCTCAGGCGTTGGGCCCGACCGCGCGTTCCGCGCGGCGCCTCCGGCGGAAGTATTTGGGCCAACAAGAAAGGGGAGGTCGTCCGCGAAGCGGCGAAAGGTCCGTCGTCGGGCCCGAGGGGCTCAGTTCAGGTTTCTTTCGTTACCTGGGTAAATTCCAACTCAACCGGTGTGGCCCGGCCAAAGATCGACACGGTGACCTTCAGGCGCTGGTTTTCGTCGTCGACATCTTCGACCATGCCCGCAAAGCCTTCGAACGGGCCGTCGGTGACGTTGACCTGTTCGCCCACTTGATAGGTGATCAATGACCGCGGTGCCTCTGCACCTTCTTCGACCCGGTTCAGGATCTGGTTCACTTCGGCGTCCCGCATGGGCATCGGTCGGCCTTGCGGACCGAGAAAGCCCGTGACGCGATTGATGGAGTTGATCAGGTGGTAGCCCTTGTCCGTCATTTCCATACGGACCAGCACATAACCGGGCATAAAGCGACGTTCAGCAGTGACTTTCTTGCCGCGACGCACTTCGATGACCTCTTCGGTGGGAACGAGCACCTCTTCGATCTCGTCTTCCAGCCCGGCAGCGATCACATCCGTTCGGATCTGTTCGGCAATCTTCTTTTCGAAGTTCGAAAGAACGCTAATGGAGTACCACCGCTTTGCCATCGTGCTATGCCTTCCCGTTTCGGCGCAATCGTGTCCCACAAGTCCACGATATTCGCCGGGCCGCCACAATAAAAATCGGCGCGCGACTGAACTGACGCGCGCCTTTGCTTACTTGGCCTTACCGAATAATCGCCAGCGTTCCATAAGGCAAGGGGGTATTGAGGGAAGGCTTGATCGGGTCAGGCGTCAAAGAAGGGAAGAAATGTATCCAAGACGGCGTGCGGATTTTCTTCCATAATGAAATGGCCAGATACGCAAGTGGCGGTCGAGAGGTTCGGCGCCCAGGCCTTCCAAAGTTTCCCCGGATCACCCGACTTGACCGGAAATCCGTCTTCCGCTGCGAGAAACTGCAGGGGCATAGCAAGTTGCCGCCCTGCCGATCGGTCAGCTTCGTCCAAGGCGCGGTCAATGGTGGCCCCGGCGCGGTAATCGGCACACATTGCATGCAGCTTTGCCGGATCCTGCGCCTGGGCGCGATAGCTGGCCAGGGAGGTTTCCGGAAAGGCCGAAAGGTCGCCCTGACCTGTCCAACTTGCCAGGGTCCAATCGACATAGGCCACCGGGTCCGCGCCGATCATCCGTTCGGGTAGTGGATAGGGTTGGGCGAGGAACGTCCAGTGGTAGGCCTTCATCGCCAGTTCGGCATGCCAGTTGGCCCAATAATCGGCCGTCGTGCCAATCTCGATGATACCGAGGCGGCTGACACGGTCTGGATGATCCAGCGCCATGCGATAGGCCACCCGCCCGCCACGATCATGGCCGAGAATATGGGCCTGCGAAATGCCCAAGGCATCCATCAGGCCAACGATATCAGCGGCCATGGTGCGTTTCGCATAAACCAAGTGATCGGACGTGTCCGGAGGCGCATCGCTGTCGCCGTATCCGCGAAGGTCCGGCACGATCACATCGAAATGCTCCGCAAAGCCGGGTGCGACCAAGGCCCAGCAATGGTGATTTTGCGGATAGCCGTGGAGCAGAATGAGCGGTGCGCCGCGGCCCGCCCGGTGAACCGATAGCGATACCTCGCCAACGTCGATGCGCTGTTGTTGAAAACCCGGAAGTGCCATGGTGCGCAAACGCTAGTCTGTCGCGCTGCTCTGTGTCCAGACAAATGGTTGGGTGTCGTACGAGACGTAGAGCGGATGGCGGGGATGTCCGGCCTTGGTCAGGCCCAAATGGTGGAGCGTATGGCCCGCGGAGCGAAGCATCTTGGCCACCTTTACCCCTTGGTCCAAATGCGCACCATGGACGCCCCAACCGCAAAGAGTGGTCTCTGCCCAGGTCGCGGCCAGCAGCACCGCCTCATCATTTCCATCGCCTATCGGGGCTTTCGC
>JBCBGY010000355.1:0-2841 GCA_038526275.1 Pseudomonadota bacterium
AGCTCGATTATCCCGGAAGAGGCCTTCTTTGAGTGGGCTGAGCAGATCTAATGCTCAGACATTCCGGCCAATTTGCGACCTCAGAAAAGCGGCTGATGAGCAGAGGAACCAAGCTACCGTCGCCTAAAAGAAAAATCTAAATTACGGATGCGAACCTCTCATACGTATGAACGTCGGATACTGCACTACGAGTAATCCTGTGGTAACAATGGCCAATCCCACCCACTGCATAGTTGTTGGAGCCTCTTTGAGAATTAGAAGAGCAAACAGCGTCGCCAAAACTGGCATTGATGGGGTTAAGGCTGCGACATGTGTGCTGCCTATTTTGCCGACAGCGAAGGGCATCAGAAGAACTGCAATGATCCCGACGAACACACCCTGATAGACGGCTTGAATGGCTATTGCATCCAACGGAGCCTCAAAGAGCGATGCCCCTGCAACCAGAAAATACGGCGGTAGGAACAAGACCCCCGACGACACGCCCACAACGAATAAAGCGTCCATCGGTTGCACGTTCCATTGGCGCAGGAGGAAAGTGTAGCTGCCCCACATCAGGGCCGACAAAAGGAACAGGGCAATTCCAATCCAAACCCCTGCCGTCAATTCCACCAAGTTGCCCAAAATGATAAAACCGCAGCCGGTCAGGCAAACAATCAGACCGATCAGACGCGCCGTCCCAGGCCGTTCGCCCAGCAGGAAAAAGCTCCATCCCATGACAACAAACGGCTGTAGACCCGGCACAAGGGCCGCCCCGTACGCGACGGGTGCGAAGACGAGACCGGCCAGGAAGATGAAGCTGTATACCGCTCCCTGAAGAACGAGCAATGCAACGATGCGCCATGCCCCGAGGCGCTCAAGAATGCCCTTCGCGCGAGACAAAGCAAACGGGATCAAGACAACGAAAGAAACGACGAAGCGTAGGGCAGTTTGGTCAAAACCGTCCAGGTTGTTCGCACCCCCGTGACGCCCGACGGTGAACATCCCGGCATAGATGCATATCGCTGCCATGGCGGCGGCGACGCCCCAAATCTGGTCGGACTTTCCCACCGCTGTCGAAAGTACGCCTTAGTCGGCGTACATCTCCCAGTGGCGGACATGTGGCTCTTTTTCGATCAGGAAGTCATCGTCGAAGTCGAAGTAGTATGAAACGCGATAATCCTCGCCTGCGAACCGCTTGATGGCCTCATAGTCGTCCCAGAACGTCAGCATATCAAAATGTGCTACGTCGCCTTCGATGCGGTGCATCACCCAAGCGCCCTGATTGCCCTCGACGCCTCGGTAGCCTGGTAGAGCGACAGTCCGCATTTTTTCCAGGTAGGCATCGCTTTTTTCCACTGGCACTGCACCATGCCAAATTCGGGCAATCATCGACGTTCCTCCGCGTTTATCAATAGGACGCTGGTACAACTTGTGTAATGAGTCAAGCTATGTTTAATCATTACAATCCGCGGGGTTCCATATGGCCAAGGCACACAAGTTAGAGTTCGATGGGCTCCGCCTCGTTGCAGGGCACCCGGCTTTGGATTTCGTGAATTCCGTCAAATACCGAGGCGGCGCGGAGCCAGGCGATCGTGTCACAACCTATGCCGCCTTGGTGAATTGGGCGGAGTTTGCAGGCGTGATCGACACCTCCACAGCCTCCGAGTTCAGGCGACTGGCAAGTCTGAAACCTGGCGCAGCTTCAAGTGCTCAGACAGAGATCATTATCCTTAGGGAAGCCTTTCGGTCACTCCTCCCGCCCTTGGTCGAAGATGAGCATGCGATACAGGAGGCCGAAGCGATCCTCACAAGTGTCTTGCGTGAAGTGGCCAAGTACCGACAGATTGATCCAGCATCGTTGTCTTTGGTCGCGAAGCTCCCCGTTCAGCGGCCCAGCGACCTTCTGCTTTGGATCGGCCTTACCCTAGAAGACTTCATGCTGAGGGACCCAAAGCATGAGGTCGGCTGCTGCGATGGATGCGATTGCGACTGGGTGTTCTTGCGTGGGACCCGTGGCCCAGCCCGGCGATGGTGCGACAGTCGTACCTGCGGGAATGCCGAAAGAGTGCGTCAGTATCGCTTAAACCAACACTCTGGTTCCGCTAAGACATGACCGACGGGCAAAGCGATATCGCAGTAATCGGTGGGGGAATTATGGGCCTCTCCATCGCCTATGCCATGGCCCGGCAGGGCAAATCGGTTACTCTGTTTGAAGCAAAGACGCTGACCCATCCTCACGGCGGCTCCCACGGTAAGGCCCGGATCATCCGGCTGAGCTACGACGACCAATTCTATGTCGGTCTGGCCCGAAAGGCGTTTCAGGCGTGGGATTGGCTTGGCGCTGAGGTTGGGAAGGACTTGTACAAAGTCACAGGTAGCTTGGACATTGATCTCTCCGGCCACCACCAGTTTGACGGGCACCGCCACGCTTTGGCCGAACACGGGGCGTTTTCCCGATTGATGTCCGGGCGGGAAGTCAATGATGCCTACCGAGAGTTATACATGCCTGATGACGCCACAGCATTGTGGCAGGGTCAGTCTGCGGTTCTAAATGCGGATCTTTGTGCAGCGGCTCTGGCCGATGAGGCACGGAGGCTGGGCGCTGACATTCGAACCGGGTGCCCCGTGCACCAGGTCATCCCTGATGGTCCGGTTTGTCTCGAAACGGCCCAAGGCCCCCACTTTGCGGACACTGTGGTCGTCGCTGCGGGCGATCAGGTACCTAATTTTGCGTCGCGCCTTGGCACACGGTTACTGCTCACAAAGTCGATGGAGCAGGTTTCCTTCTATCAGCCTCTAGACCCCCAAACACATACCGCTGATCACATGCCGCTTCTGATCTTTCATCTTGGCGGTGGCGTT
>JBCBGY010000356.1:0-2833 GCA_038526275.1 Pseudomonadota bacterium
GATTTTTGCGCAATCCGAGGTTGTGGCCACATAGTCGGCACAATCAAACCTTTCATCCGTCCAAAGCCTGCCGAACTTCTTAGGTTAACCCGGGGTTAACAAACTTTTGCGAGTGAGGATAATTCTGTGCTTCGGATTGCAGCATTGGCCTGCGCAGGCCTGCTCTGCGCAACCACGACTTGGGCCGCGACCATCACAACGAACAGTTTGAATAGCCCGGAAACATTTGATTTCTCGTCTATTCCTTCACAGTTCAGCGCGGGCCCCATCGATTTTTCAATTGGCGACGTGACCGCCACTTACACTGCTGATAGTAGCAATTCGGTTGTTGGGTTCACTTCCGGCTACGGTCTCAATAGCAATGGCAATTGGACATCAGCGCGCAACGGCTATGTGGGAACAAATTCCGGCACTCTAGGTGTTCGATTTGACTTCGACACATTGCTCAGCGGTGTCGGTGGCTTAGTAAACTATGCCCCGGGCTCTGGCAGCGATGCGATCCTGGAAATCTTCGGCTCCGGTGGCCAATTGCTGGAGAGCTTCAACCTGGTCAGCGACGCGCCAATTTCGACAAGCGTTGACGATGATGGCGCATTCCGCGGCTTCTCGCGCAATGACGCGGACATTGCCGCCCTGGTCATTCGCGGCAGCTACATCGTCCTCGACGATCTGACCGTATCGTATGGCGACGTCGCCCCTGTCCCACTACCGGCTGGCTTGCCGCTGGTTCTGACGGGCCTCGGCGCCCTGGCCTTCGTGCGCCGGCGGGCACAGCAAAGTTAATGCGGCCCTGGGGGCGGTGCGTCGGCCCGCCCCCTCACTTCCCTAACCCAAATAGTCGGAACGCTGCAGGCCATACTTGGCCATTTTTTCGTTCAGGGTCCGACGCGGCAGGCATAGTTCTTCCATGACATTGACGATGCTGCCGCGATGCCTGCGCATGGTATTGTCGATCAGCATCCGCTCAAACGCTTCGACATATTCTTTCAGCGGCTTGCCGTCGGTGGTCATGACCGGCTGGCTTTCGTCCTCTTCAGTCATCAGCAGTGACGCGATCGTGCCCGATCCGCGCCGGTTCTGCAGGACCGCGCGTTCTGCCACATTGATCAACTGACGCACATTCCCGGGCCACGGCGCCTGCAGCAATTGGGCGGCCTCTTGGGCGCTAACCTCTGGCGCGTCACAGCCATATTCATCGGCGAACTGATCGCTCAACCGCGTGAACAGCATGAGGATGTCTTCGCCCCGCTGACGCAATGGCGGCAATGTGATCTTCATGGCCGCCAGCCGGTAGAACAGGTCGGGGCGCAGCATGTCCTCACAGGTTTTGCCCTGCTCCTGCAGGTTACAGATCGCCACGATGCGCGTTTCGGCGGGCGAGCCCTGATCGTTGATGAATGTCAGAAGACGGGCCTGCAGCGCAGCGCTCAGCGCCTCGATATCTTCCAGACAAAGCGTTCCGCCGCGGGCCTCTTCGACCAAAGGCAAGACGCTGGCATCCGGGTCGCCTTCGAACAACCGTTTTGTCAGATCTTCTTCGGTATGGGCAGCGCAGGAAATGATGACGAACTTGCGCGAGGCACGTGGCCCCACTGCATGCAGAGCATGCGCGGCGAGCGTCTTGCCCGTGCCCGTTTCGCCATCGATCAACACGTGACCATCGGCCTGGCCCAAATCCAGAATGTCTTCCCGCAGGCGGTCCATAACCGGGCTTGCACCGATCAGCTTTTTCATCAGGCCGGTACCGTCGGACAGCTCCTTGCGAAGCGCGCGGTTATCCATGGCAAGGCGGCGCCGTTGGGTCGCCCGCTTGGCCAGTTCAGTCATCCGATCCGGGTTGAATGGCTTTTCCAGAAAGTCGAAAGCCCCGACCCGCATCGCTTCCACAGCCATCGGCACATCGCCATGGCCGGTAATCATGATCACCGGCAGGCTGCTGTCCTGGGCCATAAGCCGTTTCAGAAAGCTCATCCCATCCATGCCGGGCATCCGAATGTCGGTGACGACAATACCGGGATAGTCGGCATTTATGCCTTTCAACGCCTCCTCGGCGCTTGGGAAGGCTTCGGTATCGAACCCGCTCAAGGCCAACCATTGGCTGATCGACTGACGCATATCCTGCTCGTCATCGACAATCGCAATTTTCATCGCCTTCGCCATTGCACCTTCCTCACTCTCTTTATTCCGCCGCCTGCAAATCACCCTGGAGGATGGGCAGCTTCACCTCAAAGACTGCGCCGCCATCCCGACCGTTGCGGGCCGTCAAGCTTCCGCCGAAGTCGTTTACAATGCCGGACGAAATGGCAAGCCCCAGCCCAACCCCGTCACCATGGGCTTTTGTGGTATAAAACGGCTCAAACAGGGTTTCGAGATTTTCGATGCCCGTCCCATTGTCACGGACTGTGATCGTGGCTGTCTCCCCGCTGGACAGCATCAGATCAATCCGCGGATTGTCCGACCGCGCCGTGGCGTCAAACGCGTTGCGCAGGAGGTTGATCAATACCTGTTCCAAACGCAGCCGGTCGGCATTGACCATGACCGGGCTGTCCGGGATGGTTCGAACAATCTCTACCTGTCGCCGCTTCAGTTGGGGCTCCATCATGGACAGAGCCGACGACATGGCATCCCTTACATCTAAGGGCTCTACGGCCTGATCGCCCTTTCGGGCATAGGATTTCAGCTGCCGGGTAATGGCCCCCATACGCCGGATCAAATCATCGATCCGCTGGAAACTTGACAGTGCTTCATCGGGTCGCTGGCGTTCCAACAGCAATCGCGCCCCAGCCAGGTAGGTTTTCATGGCCGCAAGCGGCTGGTTCAACTCATGGCTGAC
>JBCBGY010000357.1:0-2821 GCA_038526275.1 Pseudomonadota bacterium
CAATGGCTGTGGACGCGCTATCCGCCAGCAGTGCGGTGACCCCGTCCAGATTGCAAGGAATGTCGAGAACGAGATCAAGCTGCACGATGTTGGGATCTTCCCCAATGCGATCGATGTTGTGCTCGTAAAGGGATATAAAACTTCCCTGCTCGCCATAGGCGCGGAGATAGATCAGGCTTAGCGTATCGCTGATACTCACGGTGTAGGGCCGGTCGCATTGGATCGGCGGCCCGATCTCTTCGTCTTGAGCCATACCCCCATTCGGGATCAGCGCCGCCAAAAGCGCCGCACCAAAACTCGCACCAAACTGCCGCATAACCTTCCCCCCGGTACCAGCAAAACCCCCGTGCTCGGCGTGGCCAAAACATGGCAAAAGCACGGCAAGGACTTAGCATCAATTGGGCGGTCTCGCCATATTTGCAGCAATTTTACCACCCGGTCCTGGACCAGATGTTGCGGTTGGATCGGCTGTCTTTGAACAGTCGCGCAATGGGCTCTAGGCCCGGTGCAACGGCTCCACATCGACCGCTTGCGAGTTTGTTTGCCCGCCCGATGACCGCAGGTGCCCGCGAACGGGGGACACATCAGTGTAGTCGCGTCCATATCCCACGACGATGTGATCGGCCCCAACCAGGGTTGCATTGGTCGGATCATATTCGATCCAGCCCTGATCAGGGCCGCACCAGGCCCTGACCCAGGCATGCATGGCATCCACGCCTTCAAGTCGCACACCGCCTTCCGGCGGGATCGTCCGTAAGTAGCCGCTGACATAGCCGGCAGGAATGCCAAGCGCCTGCAGGCCCAGGATCATGATGTGTGTGAAATCTTGGCACACGCCGCGCTGCAGCCGGAAGGCTTCGGATGCGTCGGTGTCGACGGTCGTGGCCGTGTCGTCAAAGGTCATCCGGTCGTAGATTGCCTGACCGAGTTGGACGACAGTTGCCATGGTGCTGAGATGCGGCATGCTGACCCCGCGGGCAAAGTCTTCGATGGCGGGGTCCGGTGCCAACCGCGCTGTAGGCCCCAGGAAGTGCAAGGGTGAACCATCACTGAGATCGGTGCTCGCTTTCCAAGCGTTGCACACCTGAGTGACCCGGGGGGACCTGTCGTTCCAAACTGCAGGCTCTTTTACCTCAACGCGGCAGTCCAGGCGGATTTTCATATCGCGGTGCGGATCGCGATGGGTGCAAGTGAATATCGAGTTGCCAAAGAAATCCGTCGATTCAGAACGTCCATAAGGTTCAGGAGTAATATCCAGCAGATGCATCTTCAGATACTGGCGACCGGGCAGGGTGGTTGGCAGGACGCGGATCAGGTGGCGCCCGTTCGCGGCCGGTTGGTCGTAGCAGTGCTTGATCGTCAGCCGGATGCTATAAATCATGCTCTAGGCCAGATGGATTTCATGCAAGGCGTCTGAGATCCGCCAGATATCTTGCTGCATGGGCGCGACAAAATCGGGCGTGACATCGCTTGGATTTGCAGTGGCGAGTTTTGTCTCCATTGTCAAAACTTGCCGTGACACTTCCGTCAGAATGTGACCGGTCTCCTGTTTGGGCAGATGGGCGATATGGTCTCTGGCCCGGCTGACGTGATAACGGATCGAGCGCGGGTTCTGCGGGTCGAGCCCAAGAAGGTCGGCCACGGAACCGGCATTCGCCCAAATCAGGAAACGGGATCGATGAGCCACGACGCTGTCACCGATCTCCAGCGCCAGGTCAAGCGCCCCATCGGGGGCTTTGGGGTGGAGGCACGCGGCCAGCAGCAGTGAAAGGTTTGCCGCACGTTCCAGCGAAACGCCAAGGCTGAGGAACCTCCAGCCGTCGGAGCGGACCATATTTTCATGCATCAGTCCGGCAAACCCGGTGATCTGGCGGAGCACATTGCTGATTTCCGATGGAATATCGTCAAGCGGAATGCGCCGATTTTCCAGGGCCAGGCAGTCTTGAACCAGCCCGCGCAGGGCCATCATCCCGTCGGGCGAAAACCTGTCGCCGATGCGCGATGCCGCTTGCAACCCCAAAGTCAGCGGGGCCGCGAACCGGTCCGCGATGTCCTGGGCGTCAGGGTCCACATCTTCCATCAGTCGTTTGCGAATGAAGGTGGGAACGGGATCGTCATGGGCCGCACCGTCAGAGATGCGGGCAAAGTACGCCCTGAACAGCCGCATATTATGTTCCGAGCGCTCGACGTAGCGACCGAGCCAAAACAGGTTGTCGGCAGCACGGCTGGGCAGCACAGCTTGTTCCAGCGCACGATCGTGTGCGGCCTTGGCGTGCGACAGCAGGGTAGGGGTTTGAACGGGCCGGGCGCTGGTGACCCACACATCTGCAACTTTGCCGCCCTGCTGCATCGCCAGCGCTTTGGCATCGTGGCCCGCGCTGATCCGGGCATATCCTCCGGGCATCAGGGACCATCCGGTTTCCGTGCGACCGAGCGATATGCGGATACACATCGGTTTCGGTACGAAGGCACCGTCCTCGAACGCCGGAGTGGTCGAAAGTGTCACAGCTTCCTGCCCGACGAGGTTATGCCCTGAAGATTGCAAGGTCTCGGCCACGCGTTCGGTCATCAAGCCGCCTTCCTCACTGCCGAGCGCTATGGTCGACGGATCGGCCATCAGCGGGCGGGTCGAGAACGCATCGCCCACCATCATGCTGTCGCGATGGGCCAAAACGTAGTCGCGCTGGGCCTCCTGACCGCACCACCAGGTCGCAATGTTGGACAGCGCCAGTTCGTGGCCCAATCGGTTGCGGGCAATCGATGGCAGAAATGCCATCAGGGCGCGGGTTTCCAGAACGCCTGCCCCCACAAAGTTTACCGT
>JBCBGY010000358.1:0-2810 GCA_038526275.1 Pseudomonadota bacterium
CTCTCCAACATGGCGGGGATTGCGTATCGCAGCCCGTGATAAACGCCCTTTAGGTTCACATCTGCAATATGTCCCCAGGCGTCCACGTCGCTGTCCGCAATGCGGGCGATCGGATCTATCAATCCAGCATTGTTGATCAGCACGTCCACCCGACCCGTCTGGGTCTTGGCATGTTCGATCAGTCCTTGGACATCCGTTGCCTTGGCCACATCACACGTTTTGGTAATCGCCTTGCCGCCGGACGCAACGATCTCGGTCGCAATTCTGTCGATTGCCTTGCCGTTGCGAGCGGCCAGAATGACGATTGCGCCCGCTTCAGCAAAGTGGCGAACGGTCGCCTCGCCAATTCCGCGGCTGGCACCGGTCACGATGACCGTTTTTCCCCGGAGTATCTCCATGGCCCCTGCCCTCACATCATCTCGGCGAAGGCTGCCTCGACGGCCTTCTGATCATCTCGCCATGCGGAAAAGACAGCAGCGGCAGAGGCCGGATAGACGTCTTCTTCGCCAGCGATGACAGCTGCAAGCACGTCATGTACAACAGCTGCAGGGCTGTCCTTCGGTGCCTCGACCCCTGCGAGCATGTCCGTGTCAATGCCAGCCGGAAACGCGTTTATGATCGCGACGCCCTTCGGTCTCAGATAGGCCCGAAGCGACATGGCCATGGACCATGCGGCGGCTTTCGAGGCGTTGTAGCCTGAAAATCCCGGTGCGCTCAAAAAAGACAGAAGCGTCAGCATGTTCACCACGGCGCCGCCGCCATTTGCCTCGATCACAGGAGCGAAGGCACGGGTCATGTTGCGCATTCCATCATTATTGACTGCCATGTCCTGTGCGAGCCCTGCCGCGTCGATGTCGAGCGCGCCACCAAAGGTCAGCGAACCGGCATTGTTGATCAGGAGTGTCACATCTGACGCAGTGGCAGCAGCGGCCGCAATCTGGTCCGGGCGAGTGACATCCAGCATGACCGGATCGACCCGGCGAGGGTCGAGCGCAAGGGTCGCGTCCAAATCCGCTATGTTTCGCGCGGCGGCGTATACTTTGGCCACGCCTTGCGACAGCAATTGCGCGACATATTCCTGACCCACACCACGATTTGCGCCGGTTACAAAGGCGACTGACTGTCGAATATCCATCTTCTGTCTCCAGATCTCGTTGCGATGGCCGAGACCTAGTCATGCAAGATGTGCAAATAAATCGCTTGATCTGCATCAGCATCGTGCAAGAATTGCATCAATGGATATGCAGTCTTTACGAACCACTGGTCTGGTTGCGCAACATGGCAGCTTCGCCGCCGCAGCGCGTGTGCTTCATGTCGACCCGTCGTCGGTTTCGCGCGCAGTTGCGGCGCTAGAGGCCGAACTGGGCATCCGCATCTTTCAGCGGTCCACCAGAACGCTTTCGATGACCGAAGAAGGCGAAGCCTATCTCTCTCAGGTCCTGCCTCTGCTGGACGAAATGGATCATGCCCGCGAACGTGCCATGGCTTTCTCCAACGGGCCATCGGGAACATTGAAAATGACAACCTCCGTTGCCTTTGCCCACGAATGTATCGTGCCGCATCTGAAGGGTTTCATGGAGCTTTATCCCAATATCGCGGTCGAACTTGCCCCGACGGACGCCAACCTGGATCTTAACGCGAACAATATCGACCTCGCCATCCGTCTTGCCCCGGCACCGAGCGGCGACCTGATCAGCACACGATTGATGCGCACGCGCTATCTGGTCTGTGCATCACCCGATTACCTCGCCAAGGCCGAACCCTTGTCGACTCCCGAAGATCTTGCCCACCACCCCTGTTTGCGGTTCGCCTTACCGGCCTTCCGAACGCAATGGCGCTTCCGTCAGGGGGACAATGACCCGATCGAGGTGCCGGTTTCTGGCAAGCTGATCATCGGGAATGCGCAGGCCTTGCGGCGTGCAGCGTCGATGGGGCTCGGCCCGACGCTGTTGGCCGACTGGCTTATCCGGGGCGCCATCGAACGGGGCGAGCTTGTGGAGGTTTTTCCCGATTGGGACTGCACGGCGACGGAGTTCGAAACAGCGGCCTGGGCGCTTTACCCGTCCCGTGTATACCTGCCCCGCAAAGTCCGCAGTATGATTGATTTTCTGCGCAAGGTGCTTTGACAACCACTAGTCGCGCTGCAAGACACGTTCAATCTGCGAAAGCCCGCGTGACCCAACATAGAGATCCGGCATTTCGTAAAGCGGATCTTCCATCGCGGTTTCGAGGGTGACGAACGCCCAGCCTTCTTCAACGTACCATTCCAGAAGGGTCGGCAAGTGGTCGGCATTGATCTGGTTCATATGCAGCAAAAGGATGTGGGACACATCCCGCGCCAAAACATCCTGCGCCATAGCCTCGAAGTGGAGCGTCCGCTCCTTGAGATGAGCGATGTAGTCTGCAACGATCTTGGCAGCCGTCTGTTCGTCCCCACGGTCGAGAGCGTCGAGATATTTTTCGTTATAGCTCCAATCGTTTGTGTCGATTGTCACCGGCGCATTGACGTATCCAAGGTCAGCGAGCACCTGATCGGCGGCACCCTTGGCCGCCTCGCTCTCTCCCTCACGCAGATAGGGGAAACGATAGAAGCGTTTGGTGCCAATCCAGCGTTCCAGAGCTTCGTGCGTCCTGCGGGTCTCCTCCCGAAAAGTCTCAACAGAAATCGCTCCGTAATCCGGGTGTGACCAACTGTGGTTGCCGACCGTGTGGCCCGCGTCAAAGAACGCTTTCAAAGCGCGACGGGACCGCCAGTTGATCTGGCCACCGACAGCAAAGCCCGTCGCGGTGACGTCGAATTCTGCCAGCGC
>JBCBGY010000359.1:0-2810 GCA_038526275.1 Pseudomonadota bacterium
AGCGAGGCGGATTTGATCTGATCGCGCAGGGCATGTCTGGCCTGATGTCCATCACCGGCGAGGGCCCCGGGCGACCGCCGGTTAAGCCCGGTGCGCCGATCGCCGACATCACGGCGGGTTTTCTGGCAGCGTTGGGCTGCGTCGCGGCCTATTCCCGGGCCCGGGAAACGGGGCTGGGGCAGATGGTCGATACTTCGCTTTTCGAGGCGGGCATTTCGCTGACTTACTGGCAATCGGCCATTGCCTTTGCGACTGGAGAAGCACCCGGCGCGCTGGGCTCGGCACATCCGTTAAATGCGCCTTACCAGTCTTTCCGGACCCGTGACGGCTGGATCAATGTTGGCGCCGCGAACCAGCGCAACTGGATGCGGTTACTCGATGTGATCGAGGCACCGGACCTTGCAGATGATCCCCGTTTTGAGACCAATCATGGCCGGATCACCAACCTTGAGGCGCTGGTGCCGCTGTTGGAGGACCGCCTGAAATCACGCGACACCGCGGACTGGCTGGCGCGGATGGACCGGGCTGGATTGCCCGCGGGGCCGGTGATGGACATTTGCGAGATGCATCAGGATCCGCAAGCGCTGGCCCGGCACATGATCGTAGAAACGGACCATCCCGTGGCCGGGCCGGTCAAAACCATTGGCCTGCCGGTGAAGTTCAGCGACACACCTGGCGGTGTTGAGAGCCCAGCCCCGACGCTCGGCCAGCATGGAGCCGAGGTCCTGTTGGAGCATGGCTACTCGCCCGCCGATATCGACCGTCTGATGAGCGAAGGTGCCTTGCTCGCGCGGTGAAGCCCTAATTGGTGTGTCAGTGTGCTATTCGAACGAGGCCATTCCACACTAGTGAACCACCTCGTCGCGGAACGGGAGAGCCAGCCCGCAATCCTCTGCAAGAGCGTTCAAATCCCGGCGGAGCGCAGGGTTCAGCGTTAGCCCGGATTCGCGTCGGGCCTCTGCCTTCGCGGTTTTACCATCACCTGGCAAGCGGACGGGATCATGCCCGGGTAAAGGGGCCGAGGCGCGCATTTCGGCAAAGACACGTGCTGCGGCTTCGGCGAACCCATCGCCCAGGCCGAACGCGGCGGGATCCAGGGCCGCAACGAACTGGCCCGTATTGGTGGGCGAGGTCGTGTCCTTCGTGAAATCAACCACGTCAGATCCAAACGCCGCCCCATTCAGGACCCCGGCCATCAGGCCGATGGCGACAGACAGCCCAAAGCCTTTGGCCCCTCCGATGGGCAAAAGGAAGCCCTCTGATTTGCGCGCCGGGTCGGTCAGCGGTGCGCCATCCCGGCCAACCATCCATCCTTCGGGCATTGGCTGGCCCTGTTGCAGCAGTGTCTTGATCTTGCCCATCGCGGCAACGGTCGTGGCCATGTCAAACACGAACGGATCTGCGCCAGCGGCGGGTGCCGAAAAGGCAATGGGGTTTGTGCCAATCAACAGATCGGTGCCGCCGAATGGCGGAACATGATTGGCGCTGCCCACGGCTGCGGCCATGCCCAACATCCCCACCTCGGCCTGCGGACGGACATAAAGCGCCAGCGGGCCCGCATGGTTCCCACGACGCACGCCAACCCAGCCGATCCCGGCGTCTCGCGCCTTCTCTATGGCCAGATCCCGTGCGGCGGCCATGGCCAGATGGCCCAAGCCATTATCGCCGTCGATCACTGCGGTTGCGACAGTCTCATGGGCAACGGTGACGGATGGCGCGGGATTGCAGCCGCCGCCCGCCAGCCGTGCCAGATATTGGCGCAGGCGAAACACGCCATGGGTGCCGTAACCGTAGATGTCGGCCTCGACCATCAGGCCCGCAACTTTCGCCGCATCGTCTGCGGGCACTCCGCGTGATCCGAGCGCTGCGGAGACGAACCCGCGCAGTGCCTCGACCGTGATCGTTTCTTCAGCCATCATGGCCGCCAACGGTTTCTTTCTGCCAGAAGACAACCCTGCGCTGGGTCCATTGCACAATCAGGTACAAGGCCAAGCCCACAAGGCTAAGGTACAGGATCAGGGAAAACACACGTGGCGTGTTCAACTGTGACGCCGCCACCCGGATCAGTTCGCCAAAGCCCTTACCGCCGCCGAGGAATTCGCCCGTAATGGCACCGGCCATCACACCGACGGCGCCAATCTTCAGGCCGGTAAAAATTTGCGGCAAGCCGGTTGGCAGCTTCATCTTGACCAGCGTTTGCCACCGGCTGGCGCCCATGGTCTGAAACAACATCCGTTCGTTTTCACCGGCGGAATGTAACCCGGCGGCTGTTCCAACAACGATGGGAAATGTCGCGATGAACGCCGCAAGCGCCACCTTGGATTCAATCCCAAAGCCGAGCCAGGCGACAAAGAGCGGCGCGAAGGCAACCTTCGGCATGGTGTCGATGGCCACGAGGTAGGGCATGACGGCCCGTTCGCCAAAGGCCGTTTCGCCGACCAGCACACCCAGAGAAAACCCAATCGCGATTGCCAGCGCAAAGCCGTAGATCACCTCTTTGATCGTGATCCAAAGCGCGCCGAGCATATAGCCACCGGTCAACAGGTTCTTGCCGACGAAGATCATGTCGTTCAGCGTTTCCATCGGCGTCGGCAGAATGATGGGTGATACCAAGCCGAGCGCTGTCACAAACTGCCAGGTTCCGACGAAGACGAGGAACACAAATGTCATGGCAATCCAGCGCGGGATGGAGTCGATAAAGGCGATCTCCTGTTCCCAAACCGTGTCTTCTTCGGTCGCGGTCGACAAATGCTGATTGGTCGTCGTCTCGGTCACATATCCTCTCCCTTGTCGAGAAGGCCGCGGATGTA
>JBCBGY010000360.1:0-2807 GCA_038526275.1 Pseudomonadota bacterium
GCCCCAATCTTCGTGGTCCAGAATGTGACAGTGCAAAACGAAGGTCCCGATATACCGCCTATAATGGGATCTGACGGTTACGACATAGGGCGCGCCAAAGATGTTGGTGGGCAAAAAGATGGTGTCCTTCCATTGGCCCTTTAACCCCGAATAGACCGAGCCCGACCCAAAGACGCTGACATCAACACCAGTGTCGGGATCGATGATGCTGACGATCTGCACCGGATTGACATGTTTGTGGAACGGATGGCCCTCGGTGAAGGCCGCCAACACCCACTCTTCCATATCGTCGAGCGTGAGCTGGCGGTGGATGATTCCAGACTCATATTCCGCCGCGTCAATCAGTTCCGGCAGCCTGCCGTCAATGAGCTTGAGGTTCCCGACAACGAATTCGTTCTTTGGTGCGTCTTCCACGATGAATGTATCAAAGCCCAGAGTTTGAGTTCCGTCAGGCTCCCGGTCCAGAAGGGTTTCGTGGGCAACAAAGGCGGAAATGCCAAGGGTTTCTAGCTCCGCCGCTATCTTGTCGCGGATAGGTTCGGGCATATGCGCCCGAGCCGCATTGGATAGGAACGCCTGTATATGGGCTCGGTCATCCTGACCCTGGTGAGCGTTCTCGGCTCCCTCGACAACCACAAAGCCCAGAACCTGGCGCTGCTTGTCTTCGTTGCGGATGTTTTCATTGGCCGGGGCATCATTGTCGATGATGCAGTAAAGACCCGGATCATTGAACGAGATCAGAACATCATCGCGATAGCCAGGTTGCAGGATCGTGCGCGGTTGTTCGTTGATCCGGCTGCGGGTCAGGCCGTCCAGCGCGATGGAAAACTGCGAAACTTCAGCACCGCCACAATTCTCGGCAACAAAAGCGTCTCGGGCACCGGCACTTCCGGCTCGGTAAGCCGTATCGGGAGCATTTCCGGTATATTTGCGGAAACTGACTGAAATTGACCCCGATACGCCGGCCTGTAGAAACCGCCAGCGTTCCACTTCGCCCGTGCGGACACCCGAAAATGTCGGCAAGACCCGGCCGTTCAGGGTCGTGTGTCGGCCCGACCGCTGCCATCTGGTTTTGATTTCGGGAACCCCTGTCGGCGTTTCGAAGTTGTGCCACAGCCCGAATTGGTTGTAGCCCTCAATCATTCCGACATCATCCTCATCACACACCCAAAAACCTTGATCGTCTTTTTTGATGTCAATCGTGCCAAGCGCGCCACGCTTGCCGCAGGCGTAGGCAATTTGGGTCAAGACAACCAATCGTTCGCCAATCGGTGCTCCATTCGGTGTCTTGAGTAGCGTGTCAATGTCGCCCCGCCGATTAGGCCCCGGCATGCGATTGCCCTTGACGATCAAGGCGCCGGCCATCCCACTTGAGACCTGAAGTGCAGTAGAGCCGTGCATGTGCGGGTGGTACCAAAATGTCCCGGCAGGATGGTCCGCAGGGATATTGTATTCATAGGAAAACTGTTCGCCGGGCGGGATGGACAAGAGTACATTGTCGGAGTTGCCGGCGGGGCTGATCCAAAGTCCATGAGTGTGCATGTTCGTCGTGTTGAAACAGCTTGGGATATTGATGTCGCCGTGATCCACGCAAGAGGGATCGTCGGCTGGCAATTCATTGGTCAGGTTGAGCCGAAACGTATCTCCCGGGCGTAAAATGACCGTCGGGGGCATGAATGGAACCTCGGGGTTCACCCCTTCACCCTGGTAGCTTCGCAGACGCACCTGGTCCATCCGTCCGGTTGCAGGGTTGTAGATCTCGCCCTCCGTGTAGGCCACACGCGCTGACCATTCGACGGTGCCAGCCTGCTCTCGATCCTGCATCGCTTCGCCCAGAATCTGATCGGACGG
The DNA here is from genome assembly GCA_038526275.1 of Pseudomonadota bacterium. Taxonomy (GTDB): domain Bacteria; phylum Pseudomonadota; class Alphaproteobacteria; order Rhodobacterales; family Rhodobacteraceae; genus 188UL27-1. The sequence goes on from JBCBGY010000360.1 coordinate 1,852, forward strand.
CGAAGCATATGTTGCGTAGGTCACGCCCGCCAATGGTGGACTATCCGCCGGTACGGAACCGTGCGGACTGTCTTGGGCCAAACCCCCGGTTGCCATTGCAAGACCAAATGCAGACAGAAAGAGACGACGCATGAAAAGCTCCCTTAAGCCGGTCGATCATGGGCTTTGCTGATGGCGGGCCCTAATTGAGGCCAAACTCGATTTGTCTGTTTGGAGACCGCGCCGCGTTCAGGCGGCCTTGTCCCGTTGGATCATCAAACAGCCCGGTCGTGCGATTACCGGCAAGGTCCTCGAACTTTCCATCGATATGCAGGGTATGCTGGGTCGCAGCCCAGCTTTCGGCGGGCGTGAAAATCCAAGCACTCTCGGCGTCCTTCACGCTGATCCGGCCTGCCAACACAGTGCCATCCGCGTTGCGCACACGCAGCCCATGGGCCAGCGAAAGATGATCATGTGACCCGTTCAGGGTGACACGAAGAGGTTCTCTGGTACCGGGCGTTGGCAAGGCCATTGTCCAGGTTTCTGGAGCAGGAATGTCGAAATCTTCGGGCGTGACATGAAAGCGCTTGGTGTAGCCTGACGCGAGTTGGCACCCTGTGGCGTCGCGCATGGCAGGATCGACGAACAAGGTGTAGGTTCGCCCTGCCGCCAGCGCCCTGCCGCGCGTTACATTGGCCTCTAACCCTGTCTTCACACGCGCCGGGTTAAAAATCACCGTAAGTCGCTTGCGATCTGGCGACCACAGCGCAAATCGGGTCGGCAAAAACACATCGGGGATCACGGTTCCAGAGGCATCGTGTAGAACGATATGCTGCGCTGGGTCGGTGGCTGCCATGGGCGCGGTGAAGTAAACGTAAAGTCGCAAGATGTTCTCTGGTAGCGCATCGCTGGTTGGATACACCTTGCGCACCGCGGCGGTGCTCTCGCAGGCCTGCAAGGGCACCGTTCCCATAAAG
>JBCBGY010000361.1:0-2804 GCA_038526275.1 Pseudomonadota bacterium
GACAGCTCGGCTTCCTTGGCTTTTGCCAGAAACGCGTCAAGGCCTCCGCGGTGATCGACACTGCGCAATGCCGCTGCAGAGATGCGCAGCTTGAACGAACGGCCCAAAGACTCTGACAGCAGGGTCACATCGTTCAGGTTCGGCAGAAAACGCCGCTTTGTCTTGTTGTTGGCATGGCTGACATTGTTGCCAACCATCGGACCTTTGCCGGTCAGCTCGCAAACGCGCGACATGTCTACTACCTCAGGTTCGAAACGGAGCAAGGCTCGATGGCCGAGCCCACGGAAGAAGCGCTGCAATAGGCAGAATCGCAAGGCCCGTCAAGACCCTACACGCTGGCCTGGCAGGCTTTGCCGCGGCGCCGGACGAAAGCCGACCAGATCAGGCTCTATCATCGAGCCCACATTGGTGATCCACTGCCACCGGTCTGCCCCGGCTTTCACCCAATCGACGACGGCGGGATCCATCGCCTCCTGCCGATCAAGGGCCGAACGGCGCTGCTGGTTTCGCAGGTCATAGGCCAGCATCCGGACAGGTGGAAAAGCCGTATCAAGCGCCGCGTCAAAAGCTTCCAGCAAGGCCATTCCGGCACCATCGCCAGGCTGCAAAGTGGCCTCAAGCATAAGCGTTCGCGTGACGCAGTCCGGGTCGTGGCCCGCCATGCGCGGCATCGGCGCGGGCAAGGTGCTCCAGGCCCGAGGTGGCGTGCGCGGTTCCAGATCTTCGGGCCAGATGAAGCCGCTGTAACTGCAATTCACCACAAGGCCTTCATCTGCCACGGCTGCGCCGCGGTCCAAGATGTCGCGCACGCTACTTTCGGTTCCTGTGCCGCCCAGGACGATGCGGAACCATTCGCCCCTGACATCGTCGCTCGACCTGCACCGGACACCATGAAAAGATCCGGTCAGGTCAGAGCCTGGCATGCGCAACACAATGTCTTGGGCCATGAGCCAGGATTGGGCGGTGCCGGGGGTCAGCGAAAACCAGGCCTGATAGTGTGATGTGCCGGGTCGAAGATCCCGCAGCGCGCCGGTGGCCAACTCTGTTGCATCTGGCAGATCTGGTCGGGTGCCGCCGATCGACAGGCCCGCAAGATGGCAGACCTGTCCGAGTGTCATGGCACCGTGCAGTGATGGGCCGACATGTTCTTCATACTGCAGGACGCCTTCGCGCACAGGATCACCGCCTGGCTGATCGGCGACATATACCGACAATTGGCCGCCGCGATAGCGGCAGTGGACGTCGCGCATGTCGGGCGTCAAACCGTTGAACTCCGCAGGCGCGGCACCGCCACCTTCCAGCTTTTCCAGGTCTAAGCCCAAACCAAGCGTTCGAGGGACGACGAACAGGCGCTCCGCTAGCATGGTCAGACGACTTTCGACAGCTTTGTGGTGCCCGCCTGATCGAGGGCTTCCAGCATGTCGGCTGCCGCCAAACCTGGGGCCAACTCCCCTCTGATTACGGCCTGGCCCAGTGCTTCCATCTGCGCAAGCATCACCGGATCGGTCGTGAGCCGGGCCAGCAGTCCTTCACGTACTTCGTCATCAAACCAATGCCGGGCCTGTCTCGCCCGGCGCATGACCCAGTGCCCATGTTCTTGTCGCCATTGGTTTAGGGATTGCATCTCGGACCAGGCCCGTTCCAGCCCCTTGGCCTCCAGCGCCGAGACCAGCAAAGCCTTGGGGAACCCATCCGGATCCTCGGCGCGTTTGCGCATCAATCGCAGGGCACCGGCATAGTCGGCCTGGGTCCGGGTGGCTGCGGCCTTCAGGTCGCCATCGGCCTTGTTGATCAGGATGAGATCGGCCATCTCCATGATCCCGCGTTTGACACCCTGCAATTCGTCTCCGCCTGCCGGCGCCAGCAGCAGGAGGAATAGGTCTGTCATTTCGGCGACCACGGTTTCGGACTGGCCGACGCCGACTGTTTCCACGATGACCACGTCAAACCCGGCGGCCTCACAGAGGCACACCACTTCTCGGGTTCGGCGGGCCACGCCACCGAGATGTGTTTTGCTCGGGGATGGGCGGATATAGGCTTGCGGACTGCGGCTAAGCTGTTCCATCCGGGTCTTGTCGCCCAAAATTGATCCGCCGGTTCTGGCGGAAGACGGATCAACGGCCAGTACAGCCACGCGCAGGCCTTGCGCGACAAGCATCAGGCCGAAACTTTCAATGAAGGTCGATTTGCCAACGCCGGGCGTGCCTGAAAGCCCAAGCCTGAGGGCCTGCCTGTCTTCCCGCGAAAGCCGCGCCACCAGTTCGCGGGCGGCTTTGCGATGGTCGGTTCGGGCACTTTCGACAAGGGTGATGGCGCGGGCCAGGGACCGCCGATCCCCGGAAAGAACCCGTTCGGCCAAATTGTCTACATCCATGGCGCGCCCCTGCCTGTTCGTGTTCGTCCCGCGAATTCGGGCGGATCCGTTTCAAAGATCCTGCGCGTCGACTCAACCAAGGCGAGAGCCGTTCGGAACGATGTCCGCGATGTGCCCCGAGACGGCCCGCCTTGTCCAGTGCGGCGGGGCAAGGCTGGCAGCCGTCGTCCCATTGTACAGATCCATCGTTCGCCGGATAAGACGGACACTATGCGTTTGCCTATCGAAGATGTCCTGCCAGACCTCTTGGCTGCCTTGCGAGAGCAGGGGCAGGCCGTTTTGCAAGCGCCGCCCGGGGCCGGCAAAACGACGCGGGTTCCGCTTGCCTTGCACGAGGCTGGTTTGATCACAGGAACGATTCTGATGCTGGAGCCTCGCCGTCTGGCCGCGCGCGGGGCAGCAGAGCGCATGGCTCAGACCTTGGGAGAGA
>JBCBGY010000362.1:0-2779 GCA_038526275.1 Pseudomonadota bacterium
GCTTGCATCAAGGTGTTGTCCAGCCAGGCTCGGCCATCATTGACCGCCGTTACATATTGCGACAGCGGTTCCTGGGTGAAGGGCGCGAGTTTGGCAATTTTCGGTGCGTGCATATAGGTCAGCAGCAATGCCGTCACGATCATCAACGCCAAAGCGAAGCCAAGGCGGAACCCTTGCGCGCGCCGACGGTTGCGATGTTCAACGCGGAGCACCTCGGCAGCGGCCGCACGTTCGGATCGCATGGCATCAGGAGAAAGCCCGGCTTCCTGCAGGGTCGAGGTCACCTCATCGACGTCTGGCAATAATTCGCTACGGGTACGCCGGCGCACGGGCATTGGCGCGACAACAGAAGCTTCGTCTCGTTTGCGCGGGCGTTTGCTGGCATCTGCAATGGCTGCACCCAGCCTGTCAGAAGGGCGCGACGCATTTGGCGGGTCAGACGGACGCGGTGCGATCGAGCGGTCCGCTTTGAACGGGGCTATATTGTCTCCACCGACTTTGGGGTCTTCATCCGGCTCCGGGTCGGGGACCGCGCGGATATGGCTTTCTTTGCTCCGCGCTGCTTGTTCGCGCTCCGCCTCTTCGCGCAAAATCTTCAGAACCTTGTTGTCCACCCGGTTCCGTTCTTTGTGGCTGTCCGACGCAGGCGTCGCGCTCGCAGTGGGCGGTGGCGGCGTATCACTTTTTGGATCGGGCAGAGATTTTTCGGCGGCCGGATCATCTTCGACCGATATGTCCCAGCCGCTGGTTTCCGTCAGCTGACGGACCCGCTGGATAAACAAATTGCTTGGGGCTTGATCCGGGCGGTCGCTTGACTGGGCGGCCTCTTCCCGGGCCTGTCGAGATTTCAAAGCCCCGGCAGGCAAACCAAGCTCCGCCGCCAGATCACGTTCCGCAGCTGGCGGCGCCTGGAACCATGAATGACCACAATTGGAGCATTGCACGTCGCGCCCTTCACTTGGCATGACGTGGTCATCTATATCGTACTGCGCGCCGCAACTCGGGCAAATCAGCCTCATGCGTCCCTCTTGCGCAAAACCCACTCTCTTGTCGACCCCTCGCAGCATAGATGTACACCTGCTGGAACCCACGTAAAGATCGGGATAGGTGGAATTCCCAACAGAATGAAAAGGGCCACACTGTTATGCAGACCGGCGCCGACCCTGGCCCAAAGCCTCCGGTAATCGAATTTGATTGCGTGGCCTTCGGTCATAACGACACCCTGTTACTGACAGATGTTACGTTTTCGTTCTCTTCTGGTCGTTTTTACCTAATTCACGGGCCTGCCGGAGCCGGTAAGACGACATTCCTTCGGCTCTGCTATCTGGACTTGCAACCCGCCAGCGGGGTGGCCACGATCTTTGGCCAGACCAGTCATGATATTGACCGGGATGGCAAAGCGCGGTCCCGGCGCCGCATGGGCATTGTGGAACAATCTCCCCAATTTCTGCCGAATCTCTCCGTGCAACAGAATGTGGCCCTGCCCCTGCGCCTGACCGAACAGGCTGGCGCGCGCGACGAGGCCGACTTGCGCGAATTGCTGGACTGGGTCGGCTTGGAGGACGGCGCCTGCGGCCTATTGAATGCAGAGGCCCGAAGGCGCGCCGCGCTGGCCCGCGCTTTGGTGTTGTCCCCCGATATTGTGCTGGCCGATGACATCACGGGCGACGATTTGCTTTCGCTGCTCGAGCAGCTCAGCCGGTCCGGCCAGACTGTGATTGCCACGACTTCGGACCCTGGATTGGGTCAGACGGTGGAGGCCACCCATCTGGAAATCGCGAAGAAGACCCTGCGCCTTTGCGAGTCGGACGAATGACTGGATCTTCGATCATGCCGATGGACCGCGCCGGAAAACTGTTGGTTCTGGCCCTGTCTGCGCTGTTGGGCGCGCTGTGTGTCTGGGGCCTCGCCATCTCGGTCGCCAGCCACCGGTTCGTTTCGGAATGGGACGAGGCGATCGCATCATCGGTGACGATTGAGGTTCCGCATGGTGACACGGTGGAGCCGGTTCTGGATGCCATTCGCGCCCTGCCCGGCGTTGTGTCGGCAGATCTATTGGACGAAGAAGGCCAACGGGCCTTGCTGGAACCATGGCTGGGCGACACGCCAGTGGAGGGCATTGCGCTGCCAAACCTGATCGAGGTGACGATCAACTCAGCGTTCGAGGCAGAGATGGCGCGAACCGAGCTCATGGCGTCCGCGCCTGATGCGGTTTTGCATGTGCACGCCACGGCGACCGACCCAACACATAGCCTGCTGCGGCTATACCGGATCTTGGGTCTGGCGGTTTTGTTTTGCGCGGTGCCCGCTTTCATGGGTCTGACGGCCTTTGCGGCGCGGTATGTGATTGCATGCCATCCCAACGGGCTTCGCACGTTTCGGTTGCTTGGAGCGTTCGACCGAACCATCGTACGTATCGTGATGCAACCTCTCATGTTGTCGATCACGGCAGCGGCCACCATAGGCACGACGGTGGCCACGGCACCGTTTCTGGTCGTCGCATGGCCGATGCCTGTCTTTCAGGGGCTGTCCTGGATCGGGCCGGTTCTGATCCCACCCTTGGCCGGGCTGGTGGCCTTCGCTACAACCCGATCCGTGGCCTACCGCCACTTGAAAGACCTGCCATGACCGTCACCCAAGCGCTACGCTCTTTTCTGTTCATGACCCAGATGTATCTGATGATGCCACTGATGGGTCTGATCTTCTTGCCCTATGCGCTGCTAACCCCGGACGGGGCGCGATTTGCCTGCAAAACTTACGCGCGTTGGGTCATTTGGAC
>JBCBGY010000363.1:0-2748 GCA_038526275.1 Pseudomonadota bacterium
CAATCGTGCCGATGTTCACATGCGGCTTCGTACGCTCAAACTTTTCCTTAGCCATCCTTGGCGTCGCCCTTAATGTTATGGGGGCACACCGCCCCGATTTTCGACGCGGGCTGCGTATGCGCGCCGCGTTCAAAAATCAAGAGATGTTAAGGGGCGTCCGGCTCTTGGGCTTCGTCATCCAAGGTGGTTTTCGATACAAACCACTCCGGGTTATCCCGCATCCAGTTTTCGACCAGCCGAGCTGCATTGTTGGCTAGGTTCTCGATTTGCTTTTCGCGGGATTGGGTCAACCCCGATCCAACGATGGTTTCACCAGACAAACGTTCCAGAACCGTGATCTGCTTCGGCTCTTCATTGATTTTGCCACCCGCCGCATCGTCCCAGATCGTAGCGCCAATGACCATGACAGATTTGGGCGACAGCACGACAGGCACACCTGGCACCGCAATCGAATAACCCTGCACATTGATTGCAACATGGTAAAGCTGATCGCCGTCATATCTGCCGAACCGCCTGTCCACTGCAGACTTGATCGCTGTTTCCCACTCGTCAGCGGTCGCCTGACGAGATGGCGGGACAAGTTTGGCATTGTCTGCAACGACCACGTTGTGACCCAATCGAAATGCACCAATCGGTTCGAACGGCTCGTCCAGGTCCGCATCTGCTGCGCATCCAGCCACACAAGCCAAAACCAACAAGGCTCTCGCAGTCCCAAGTAAACTTGTCAAAGACGTCCCCATAACGACTAGCGGTTCGCTCCCGGTACCCATAGCACATCAGACTGCCCTTGATCGTTGGCGACGCGGGCCGCAACAAAAAACCAGTCACTGAGGCGATTTAGATACTGCACGGCAGCAGCATTGATATGTTCGACTGACGCCAACTCAACAGTCAACCGCTCTGCCCGTCGTGCAACCGTACGACATAGATGCAAATGGGCAGCCAAGGCCGAGCCGCCAGGCAAGATGAAGCTGCGCAATGGCTCCAACTGATCATTCATCCCGTCGATTTCACCTTCCAGGCGCAAGACCTGAGCTTCGGCGATCCGCAAGGGCGGGTATTCCGCGTCAGCGTCGCGCTCCATATCGGGTCGGCATAGATCCGCGCCGAGATCAAAAAGATCATTCTGGATCATCTCAAGACGGGAATCCATCCCGCCTTCGGCATGCAGACGGGCCATCCCTATGGTCGCATTGCATTCATCCACTGTGCCATAGCTCGCCACACGCAACGAATGTTTCGCGACGCGGGCACCATTGCCCAGCGCCGTTTCACCGGCATCCCCCGTTTTGGTGTAGATCTTATTGAGAACGACCACTTTATCCCCCTTGGCGCAAAGCGACAAAGCCCAGGATCATCAGCACTGCTATGAACTGGGCCAGGATTCGCCAGCGCATGATCTTGTTGGCGTATTTTTTGTTGAATTCGCCGCCCTTGGCGAAGGCCGCAATCCCAAACAGAAGGATGCCGGCAACTATTAACACGGCCAACAAGACGGCGATGAAGAAGGGATCACTGCTCATGTTGGCTCCTGGTTCCACATCTTGGGCGATGTAGCGGGCAAGATCCTCGCCGCCAGCCCATGTCTTAGATCTTTTGAAGCACTTTGTCCGCCAGCCGGACCGGCAACAAACGTTCGACCGCTGACATGATGTAAGTGGGTGTGGTCACGAAGTAACGTGGGTTCGGGTTCGAATGGGTCAGCGCGGTATGCAGTTTCTCCGTTACGGCCGACGCAGGCAACTCGAACCGATCTGGGGCAGAGTTTCCGTAAAGCCGTTTGAGCAAAGTTTCTTCGTACTGTTCTTTGCGGGCCGAAGATCGCCAATCGATCCATTTCTCAAAATGGGGGATGGAGTTTTCCCGGATCCGAGACGTCACTGGCCCCGGCTGGATCAACACGACCTTGATCGGGGTGTCGGCCAGTTCCAGGCGCATTACGTCCGTCAAACCCTCTAGCGCATGTTTGGTGGACACGTAGGCACCCCGCCATTTCAGCGCGGCAAAGCCCAATACTGATGAGTTCTGGACGATCCGCCCGTAGCCTTGGCTGCGCATTACCGGAATCACCTGGCGGGTCAATTCGTGTAGGCCAAACAGGTTTGTCTCGAATATGGATCGCAATCCATCAGTCGGCAGGTCTTCTACGGCACCCGGCACTGCAAAGGCGGCGTTGTTGAAAAGAGCCCCCAAGGTGCCGCCGGTTCGTTGCAGGATGTCACTCATCGCTGCGCTGATACTGGCCGTGTCCGCCATATCCAGCGGCAGGCTCTCCAGCCCTTCGTCTTCCAATCGGGCACAGTCTTCCGGGTTACGGCAGGTCGCGAAGACCCGCCAACCGCGACGTTTCATACCGTGCGCCGCGTCATAACCAATGCCAGACGAACAACCCGTGATCAGAAGCGTTTTTTCCATGCTGCCCGCTTCGCACGCGCCCGAAGCGCGCGCAAGTGGCTAGCGTGTGTCGGACAGATAGTCGCCAGAGATGAAGACCTCGTTTGCAAGGTCTGCCACCCGGATTTTGGCCCAGCCATTATCTTCGTAATCAACCAGTTCGACTTCGTCTCCGCGCCTAACACGACCAAGCACCGCATTTTGGGTGGATGGACCAGCGCGTACATTCACGCTGCTGCCGGTCACGTACAAAACGATCTTCTCCTGAAGCTCGGTTTGGATCTCCTCAACCTCAGCCTGGACAGCTTCGGCCACCTGCTCTGCCACATCATCCGAAACAAACGCAGCTTTGGT
>JBCBGY010000364.1:0-2732 GCA_038526275.1 Pseudomonadota bacterium
AGAGAGATGATCCAGAAGCGGATCACGATCTGAGGTTCGGCCCATCCGCGTTTCTCGAAATGATGGTGGATCGGCGCCATCAGGAATACACGTTTCCCGGTGCGCTTGAAGTACAGCACTTGGATAATCACGCTGAGCGCCTCTATGACGAATAGGCCGCCGACGATAGCCAGGACAATCTCGTGCTTGGTGACAACGGCAATTGCACCCAGCGCACCCCCCAGTGCCAGTGACCCGGTGTCACCCATGAAAACGGCAGCGGGAGGCGCATTGTACCAAAGAAAACCCAAGCCCCCGCCAATTAAGCCTGCGCTGAAGATCAACAACTCGCCGGTGCCCGGAACGTAATGCACGTCGAGATATTCGGTAAAATCGATCCGACCGACCGCATAGGCAATGACCCCCAACGTTCCAGCGGCAATCATCACAGGCATGACGGCCAGCCCGTCCAAACCATCCGTCAGGTTGACGGCATTGGCCGCCCCGAGGATGACCAGCACCGCGAAGGGCACGAAGAAGATGCTGAGATTGAGCAGAACATCCTTCAGGACAGGCACCGCCAGTTGGTTGGTCAGGTCCGCCGGATGTAGGACGGATGCAAAACCGCCCGCCGCAGCTGCGACCAGAATCCCGATCCCGAGCCGTAAACGACCTGACAGGCCTTTCACATTATGTTTGCTGACCTTCTGGAAGTCATCGGCAAAACCGATCGCCCCAAACGCCATCGTGACAAGCAGCACAAGCCAGACATAGCCATTGTCCAACCTGGCCCAGAGCAACGTGGACAAAACCAGAGCGCTCAGGATGAGAAGCCCACCCATGGTCGGCGTGCCCGCCTTGGTTTCGATGTGGCTTTGCGGCCCGTCCTCCCGGATCGGCTGGCCTTTTTTCTGCTTTCGGCGCAAGAGGTTAATCAAAGGTCGACCGAAGAGAAAACCAAAGATCAGAGCGGTGAAGAAGGCACCCCCCGCGCGAAAGGTGATGTAGCGGAACAGGTTATAGACGTCGCCACCATCGGAGAACTCGCTCAACCAAAACAACATTTCCCTGCCCCGCTCGTTATAGTTGTGGTGCCGCTTGGCCCAGTTTGCGTATCGCGTCAACGACGACCTTTAGGCCAATTCCCAACGATCCTTTGACCAGCACCACGTCCCCCGCATCCAGAAGGCGTGGGATGCATGCGGCCAGTTCTGCCGCGGTTGCGCAATGTTGACCTCTTCGCGCAGGTGGGAGTGCCTCCCAAAGGGTACGGGATTTCGCACCCACACAATGGACGATGCTGATCTGTGCCATGGCGGGATGGTCTGCCAGTGCGGCATGCAAAGCGGCCTCATCACGGCCAAGCTCCAGCATGTCTCCCAGGATTGCGATGCGGCGCCCTTGCGCCACACGCCCGATATCGTCCATCGGTTCTGCGGCCGCCAACATTTCGAGTGCCGCGCCCACCGAGGCCGGATTGGCGTTGTAGGCGTCGTCGAGAAGATCAATGGCCAGGTTTGGATCAATGTCGTCGATGATGAGACGCTCGCGCACTCCGCGCCCATCGACGGGCTGCCATTGCCCCAGCCCCAAGATGGCGCGCGCCACATCGGCCCCCATGGCCTGAACCAGTGCGAGCGCTGCCAATGCATTCAACGCAAAGTGGCGACCAGCGGTATTGAGCTTGAAGATCAGCTTCTGCCCCGCGAGTTCAACCTCGGCGATGGTAATGTCTTGCGACAGGCGCACTGATAGCAATCGCGCCTCGCCCGCCATTTCCCCAAACCCGATGGCCTTGGCCTTCGAATCGGCAGCTTTTTCGAACAGGATTGGCGCGGTCGCCACGTCGGCGTTCAATACGGCAGGGCCGCCGGGTTCCAGGCCCTCCAGGATCGACGCTTTCTCGACCGCGATGCCCTCAACATTTCCGAATGCCTCTAGGTGGGCAGGGGCGACGGTCGTGATCATCGCGGCGTGAAGCTCCGCCAGCCGGGCGAGCGGGGCGATTTCGCCGGGATGATTCATACCGATTTCTATGATGGCGAAATCCGTGTCGGCTGGCATCCGCGCCAGTGTCAGCGGCACGCCCCAGTGATTGTTGTAGCTCTTTTCAGCCGCATGCACCCGCCCTTGACCCTGCAGCATGGCACGCAGCATCTCTTTGGTCGACGTTTTGCCGACGGATCCGGTGATACCTATCACCTTGCCCGTCATCCTCGCCCGTGCCGCTTTGCCCAAGGCTTCCAGCCCCTGCAGAACGTCTGGCACGATGAGCAAAGGCGCTGTATCCGCGACGCCCTCTGGCATTCGGCTGACCAGAGCCGCTGCCGCACCTTTGGCCAGCGCATCGGCAACGAAGTCGTGCCCGTCCCGAATGTCGGTCAGAGCGACAAACAAGTCACCTGGGGAGATCGAGCGGCTGTCGATCGAAACGCCGGTTGCGGTCCAATCGGTGGTGGCACGTCCCCCAGTGGCTGCGGCAGCGTCAGCGCTTGTCCAAAGCACGGTCACAGCGCCTGTCCGTCCAAGGCCATGACCGCAACGCTGGCTTGTTCCACATCGTCAAACGGATAGACCGTATCGCCCACGGTTTGGCCGGTTTCATGGCCTTTCCCTGCGATCAAGAGTGCGTCTCCGGCGCCTAGATTATCGACCCCGCGTAAAATCGCTTCGGCCCTGTCACCGACTTCGGTGGCCTCGGGGCAGCCGACCATGACGGCAGCGCGGATCGAGGCCGGGTCTTCGCTGCGGGG
>JBCBGY010000365.1:0-2732 GCA_038526275.1 Pseudomonadota bacterium
CAAGGATCTGCGGGAGCTGGTCCAGGCTGACGACATCGCCCGGGCAGAAGAGGTGGCGCGGCGCCTTGGAGAGGCATTGCGGGATCGTCGGTCCCGCCGACGCATTGCCGCAGCGAAGGGCGCAAGTCTCGACTTTCGCCGGACGATCCGGCGCAGCATCCAAACCGGGGGCGAGCCCCTGCGCCTGCTGCGCAAGAAGCGGCCCGACCGCGCCCTAAAGATTGTGGCTTTATGCGATGTCTCCGGGTCCATGTCCGTCTATGCACGGGTTTTTCTGGCCTTTCTGGCCGGGCTAATGCGGTCTGACCCCACGGCGGACGCGTACCTGTTTCACACGAGGCTCGTAAGGATCACCGAAGCGCTACGCGACAAGGACACGATGCGGGCGATTGGTCGTATGTCTTTGATGGCTGACGGGTTTGGGGGCGGTTCCAAAATCGGGAATTGCCTGACCCGGTTCGCGTCGACCTATGCCAAGCGTTTCGTCGATGGGCGGACTGTCGTTCTGATCATGTCAGACGGCTATGATACCGATCCAGCGGAGGCTTTGGGAGAGGCGCTGGCGCTACTGCGAAAGCGTGGCTGCCGGATCATCTGGCTCAACCCTCTGAAGGGATGGAAAGATTACGCGCCTGTCGCGGGCGGAATGGCCGCTGCTTTACCCTATCTTGATCTGTTTGCACCCGCCGGAACGCTCGGCGATCTGGCCGCCTTGGAACAGGAGCTTCTACGCCTATGATACCGGAAGTCCTGATGGATGATGACCTGTCGCGCGCCATGTCCGACCTGCGCGCCCGGCAAGAACCCTTTGCCTTTGCCACCATCGTGCGCACCGCGGGATCAACCGCCGCACGTCCGGGCGCAAAGGCGCTGCTTGGTGCAGACGGCACGATCCTGCACGGATGGCTGGGCGGGGGATGCACTGTGGGCGCGGTGCGAAAGGCTGCGGTCGAGGCGTTCCGAACGGGTGGGCCAACCTTGGTGTCCGTCGCGCCGGAAGACTTGCTGGCCGAACAAGGGGTTGCTGCAGGAGATGAGGTCGACGGAAAGCGGTTTGCCCGGAATGGCTGCCCCTCCAAAGGGTCGGTCGACATCTTCATCGAACCCTGCGTGCCGTTGCCGCAATTGGTGATCTGGGGCGTCTCACCTGTGGCGCAGGCGCTCGCCGACCTTGCTGAGCGGTTCCAATGGGACCTGACGCCCATCGACCCGGAGGACAGCTTGGCACCTGCTGCAGCCGGTCAGCGGCGGTTCGCGGTGGTTGCGACCCAAGGCAAGGGCGATCTGGCTGCGCTAAAGTCCGCCTTGGCCTCGGGCGCGGAACATGTGTCATTTGTGGCCAGCCGCAAGAAGTTCGCCGCGCTGGCGGTCAAGCTGCGGGATGCGGGCCTGTCGGATCAGGCGATCGACGCGGTGCAGGCCCCAGCCGGGCTGGATATTGGTGCGGTTACGCCCGAAGAGATTGCCTTGTCCCTGCTGGCCGAACTGACGGCGCTACGGCGGGCACGATCAAAAGGCTAATTTGTCCGGGGGTAAGGGCATCTTATTTCGGCCCGGTGGAAACGGTATGACAGGGCGCGTGAAGGTCAAACCGGGGTCGCCCCCGCAGACGATCGGCCCACCCGCCCACCCCCGCTCGCCTGCGGGGGCTTTTCAAAACGAATGAATCGGTCTATGCCGTGCCCATGATCAACGGGACCTGCATCATTACCATTATTTGCTGCTGACTTTTGTCGGCGGGCTTGGTTTGTGACAGGTGATCTTCCCATTTTCTCTTGTAGCTTGACCTGATAGGCCCGCCGCGCACTCTTCGCGAGGACCTACGCCATGGATGCCATTCAGCTTTACAACACCGCGACCCGGTCCAAGGTAGCGCTTGAACCCTTGGACCCGACGAATGTGCGCATGTATCTTTGTGGCCCGACCGTCTATGACCGCGCGCATTTGGGCAATGCCCGCCCGGTCTTGGTGTTTGACGTGCTCTTTCGGTTGCTGCGCCATCGCTATGGCGCGGATCACGTGACCTATGTGCGGAACTTCACGGATGTTGACGACCGGATCAATGAAACGGCACTGAAGCGCCGGGAAGCGGGGGCCAAAGGCACGCTGGAAGATCTGATCCGCGAGCGGTCAGACGAAACGATCCGCTGGTACCATGAGGATATGGGTGCGCTTGGGGCTATGCCGCCGACCCATGAACCGCGCGCGACCGAGTACATTACCCAAATGCGGGACATGATCAGTGATCTGATCGACCGCGGCTTCGCCTATGAGGCGCAGGGCCATGTTCTGTTCCGGGTCCGGAAATATGAAAATTATGGCCAGCTTTCGGGGCGGTCCGTCGATGACATGATCGCCGGGGCCCGTGTGGAGGTCGCACCCTACAAAGAGGACCCGATGGATTTCGTCATGTGGAAACCATCGGATGACGAACTGCCCGGATGGGAGAGCCCTTGGGGCCGGGGTCGCCCGGGCTGGCATATCGAATGCTCCGCCATGGCGGCGGACCTGCTAGGGAAAGAGTTCGATATCCATGGGGGCGGGATCGACCTGCAATTTCCACACCATGAGAATGAGATCGCCCAGTCGAAATGCGCGGGCCACGGCTTTGCACAGATCTGGATGCACAATGAGATGCTGCAGGTCGAGGGGAAGAAGATGTCGAAATCGCTCGGCAATTTCTTCACCGTCCGCGACCTGCTGGATCAGGGCGTTCCGGGCGAGGTCATCCG
>JBCBGY010000366.1:0-2719 GCA_038526275.1 Pseudomonadota bacterium
GCCGTCCGGAAGCGACAGAAAGACACCGCCCTGGCCCTTAATCTGCCTGTCGACCCGCGCGCGAAACATCGTCCCTGGCGGTGGGTGCTGGGCGTGAACCGGCTCCACCAGCAGATCGTCCAGAACGCCATCTTGCAATCGGGCCGCCACTTTGCGTCCGTCCAAATGATCGAGAAGGACCAGATCACCCTTCATTGGGTGAGCCAAACTGATACCCGGCCGCCAACAGCAAGGCAGCGGTTTCCGAAACCGGCAAACCAACGATCGCGCTATAGGAGCCCTGGATCCAAGGGATGAACGCCCCCGCAGGCCCCTGGATCGAATAGCCGCCAGCCTTGCCCTGCCAGTCATTGGTCGCGAGGTAGGCCGAAATTTCATTGGCAGACAGCCGTTTCATGCGAACCGTACTGACCACATCCCGTTCCCATTGCTTGTCGCCGCGCCGAACGGCCAATGCCGTGATCACGCGGTGGCGGCGCCCGGAAAGCAGTTGCAGGAAGGCCTCGGCCTCTTTGGCATCCTCAGGCTTGCCCAGAATACGACGCCCCACTGCCACCGTCGTGTCGGCTGACAGGACAATGTCATCGGGCTGACACGGCACAGCCACCGCCTTTTCCCGCGCCATGCGCCCACAATAGGGACGAGGCCGTTCAGTGGGTCGAGGCGTTTCATCGATATCGGGAGGCCGGATATCATCCGGCACCACATTAATCTGCGCCAGCAGATCCCGCCTGCGCGGGCTACCCGACCCCAGGATCAGGGCCAATCTTACTTAAACCGGTAGTTGATCCGGCCTTTGGTCAGGTCGTAGGGTGTCATCTCAACCTGCACCTTGTCGCCCGCAAGAACCCGGATCCGGTTCTTCCGCATTTTTCCTGCCGTATGCGCGATGATCTCATGGCCATTTTCCAGCTCGACCCTGAACGTCGCATTCGGCAGGAGTTCCTTAACGACACCAGGAAATTCGAGCATTTCTTCCTTGGCCATAGTCACTCCTTGATTGCCTGCCCTTTAAAATAGGGCGCGGCTAACCTGATGCCAATGACCGCGCACTTCAAGGCCAAACTTGCAAAAATGCATCCGACTTCGCGGAACATTCGCGAAAAGGACACAACGGGTATCATTGGGCCCCAACGTTGCATTGATTTGGACGGCCAATTGCCCGGCATCAGCAGGATAGGTCTACTTAATCAGCCGCCGCTTTTGGCCGGTCCCATAGGTCATCCTCAGTCCACCGGTGGGCCGAACCGGTCCATCACTCGGTCAAGGATCTGGTCACGGGTCGTGCGGTAAGCTGCAAGCTTTTCCTCGCGGGTCGATCCAAGACCGGTCGGGTCGAGGATCGGCCAATATTCAATCTCCAGATGATAGAAACGCGTGAGTTCCAATGCCCGTCGCTGGCTGGCAGGAGATAGAGCCACGATCAGATCGAACGAACCCAGATCATCGCCCCACTGTTCCATTTCATCGAAAGACCGCGACTTGTGGCGGGACAGTTCAACACCAACCTCCGCACAGACTGTAATCGAGAACCCGTCGATCTCCAGTTCATTCCGAACACCCGCTGACTGCACGTAGCTGAACTGGCCAAAGTGCTTCTTCATCAGCCCTTCCGCCATCGGAGAGCGCACCGCATTGTAGTCACAGCAAAATAGAATGGACGAGGGTAGAACCCGGTCCACCCTAGGCCTCGGTATGTAAAACGCAGATGAGCGTAAAAAGGCGGCGGCTCGTATCCAGATCCAATTCCGCTTTCCCATCGAGCCGGTCTTGCACGACACGGGCGCCTTCATTGTGGATTCCGCGCCGGGCCATGTCGATGGCCTCGATTTGGCTCGGTGGCAGATGCTTCACCGCGTCAAAGTAAGCGTCGCGGATCTGAAAATAGTCTTTCACAACCTGGCGAAACGGGCTCAGGGACAAATGAAAGGCCGCGATTTTCTCTTCCGTCTCGCTTGAAAAATCGAACACCAAGCGTCGTTCCTGAATCGACAGATGCAGCCGGTAAGGTCCGTCCGGCATTTCGGCTCCATCGCGCGCGACCAGCAAAAAGGCGTTGTCCTCCAGAAGATCAAAGATCGCAACCTTGCGTTCCTGCTCTATCTCCGGCGTCGCTGGTGGCAGGTGGGCATCGTCAATCTCAATGTGAACCAGTCTCGACATCAGTCTACCGCTTCGTTCAGGCGATCCAGCCTTGCCTTTACCGAAAGTCCATGGGCTTCCAGGCTTTCTGACTGCGCCAGTTGGACGGCAGCCGGGCCAATGGCCTTTAAACTTGCCGGGGTCATCCGGGCCAGCGTTGTGCGTTTCATGAAATCCACCACCGAAAGGCCGCTCGAAAACCGGGCCGACCGGGCCGTTGGCAAGACGTGATTGGGGCCGCCGACATAGTCGCCAATGGCCTCTGGCGTCCACTGGCCCAAGAAAATCGCCCCGGCATGGTTGATGTTCGCGGCGAGCGCTTCGGGGTCGGCCACACAAAGTTCCAAATGCTCAGGGGCAATTCTGTCCGTCAAGGCCCCGGCCTCGGCCAGATCTTGGACCACGATGACAGCTCCATAATCACGCCAACTGGCTCCCGCGATGGCAGACCGATCCAGGGTCTTCAGGCGGTTCTCCACGGCTTCAACCACGGCCCGGCCAAAAGCGGCGCTTGGCGTGATCAGGATCGATTGCGCACTTTCGTCATGTTCGGCCTGACTGAGCAGATCGACCGCGA
>JBCBGY010000367.1:0-2706 GCA_038526275.1 Pseudomonadota bacterium
CGGCCTGCTCAGGCGTTGGGCCCGGCCGCGCGTACCGCGCGGCGCCTCCGGCGGAAGTATTTGAGCCAATAAGAAAGTAGGTGAGACAGCCAGTTTCAGGTGTTCGGCAAATGCTTTAGTCTGTCAAACGTGCCAGATATTTGATGGCTGTGTGGCTTGGCAGGAATGTGTAGGCGCCGCCGCGTGCCCAGATCAGGCGCGGAAGGCCACGCAACCGGATTGAGCCGCCAGCCGGTAAGGTCATGTCGAACCAGCTGGTCTCTGGCGCGTTTGCTCCCAGGATCGGATCATTCGCGCCAGTGATCGTTGGATCCTGAAGCCCCAAATTGATCCAGTCACACATGACAGCTTCGAATTGTGCGCCAATATTGGCCCCAATGAAGTTGCCCAGAAGCCCGCGTTCCTGATTATCGGGGTTCTTTGGGTCAAAGTCTGGGCCGTAGGACATGCCACGCCGGATTAAACGACGGGAATAGTTGGCGATCCGCTGCACGATGGGGCCGCCCCGCGGATTACCTCGTCTCGTATGGGCCCCTGCCGGGCACCGCGAGTGCTGAGTGTAGTCGAAATTGGTCAGCGACACCTCGGTTTCGGGATACTGGGCGTGGGGCGACAGCTCGTACGGCACACCGTTGCGCCAGCGCCCACACAATTGCGCCGCGACCACTTCGCGCAAGGCACCGTGCAAGTCCAGATCGGGGCCGATGAGCTGCAGATTGTCGGGATCGACCAGTTGGTTCACGGCACCATGGCTCAACAACTCGGTCGCGGCCTGATCAAGGTAGGCTTCGAAACCAGCCGCATCCTGAGCCAGAATCCGGAATGCGTTGAAGGTGCCGTTGAAGCCCAGGGCTTCTGGCGAAGGCACCCGATAAAACACCCCGTCTTGGCGGGTCTTGTACCCCAGAAGAACAGTACCCAGCGGATCCATCGGCTCATCGGCCATGACTGTGTCCGGATCAAGGATGTGCTTGAAGCGCGGCTGCGAGATGCCATCGCGATAACCGAAAAACACCTTGCCCTCTGGCAAGTTCCGTCCTTCGCGCACGCCAAGCAGGTTGAAACAGCGCTCGACCTGTTCTTGCATCTGATCCATGGGCGGTTCGGCATCCGCATAGACCGATGCGATGACATGGATCTTGTCCGGCTTGTCAAACGGCGCGGGCCAGTTTTCCGGGGCTCCCACCCCGAAATCGCCGATTTTCAACGCGCGGCGGGTCATGCCTTGGGCGAACTCTGTCGGGAAAGTTTCCAGATGTTCCGATGGTGTGCCAAGCGCCCGCAGCCCCTCAAAGGTCAGGCCGATATTCAGCGATACGTCCGGTTTTGACTGCCAAGTGATCTCCCGGGACACGGCGGGCAGGTCACTATTACTGTCACCCTCGGACGCGGCCAAAAACTGGCGTGCGGCCGTTCTATCCGTCACTTCCAGAATAAGGTGGCGCACCCGATCCCGGCGATACCCGCGCAGGATATTTCCCTGGATGTCTTCACTGCGGAATGGAACGCTCACCAGCCTTGTCCGAATTGGCGGCGGACTTGGGCCGCAGACACACCGGGATAGGCGCGATAGCCACCACCCAAAGATACATTGGGATTGGCGTAGAATTGCAGGACCAGATCTTTGGGAAGCGATCCCAGCATGTGGGGCGGCTGATCGGGTGGCAGACCCTTGGCCGCATCCTGCAAGGCAAACATATCCGTGGGAAAATCAGGGGCCTGGAACAGGTCGTGATCGTGCACCCAGTCGATAAATTTCTCGACATTGTGCGCTGTCGGGATCAACTCTTCGCCGCCTTCCACCAGCGACATGACATCATCAAACACGCTGCCAATCGTGGTGATGAAATCGCGAATGTAGTTGCTGAAATCACCATCATAGACTGAGATCATACAGATATTCTTGTCGATCAACAGAAACCGCGCGAAGTGAACTGTGCCCACATTGTCGAGACCGGAAAAGATCTCGTCCACGTTTCGGGCAATGGCCAGGGTTGCCCGGGCCCGGCCTGCGGGCGACGCGTCCTTCAGCGGCATGATCAGGTTCATCATCCGCTGCACATTTTCGCTGGGTTGCGCCGATGGCCGTGGGCCGCCGGGCAGTTTGGGCTTCGGGTCGCGCATGTGCCAGTAGGGCACGACCACATAGCGCGACAGGACGTTGAACCACGCGCGTTCCTGCAAGCTGTTAACGTACTGATTGAACCACCCGTCCCGGTTGGTCATGCGGCTACCCCCGGGAAAATGGGCATGGGGTACCACCACGCCATTCGCTAGAGACTTTGTAGGCTTCCTTGCGGATATGCAGGACCGGATCGTCAGACGCCTCGATCCCATCGGTCAAAAGACCTGGATTGAAGCTGATCTTTTCGCTGAGATTTTCCTGATCTTCCGGCACATCTGCCACTGTAAGCGTTCCCATCAATATGCGAACCCGATGGGGCGGCCAGGGGCGCGTGGAATCCGCGAAGTCGTCGCCCACCTCCCCAATGGACATCATCAGGGAAAACCGCGCCGGTTCTTCCGCCAAGTCACGTCGAAGTGCCGCGTCGAGATAGTCATCGACAGGCGGTTGTGCGGGATTGGTGTTGAGAACACCGGAAATCGGTTGCCAGGTGAAGCGCACCCACCGCCGGGTCTGATCACCCCCGGTCACGATGAAGGTATGAACGGCATGGTAGGCCGCGCGGATATAGCTCACCGGTG
>JBCBGY010000368.1:0-2703 GCA_038526275.1 Pseudomonadota bacterium
GAGCCCAACTTGTGAATCCGGATTTCGCGCTGCGAGCGCACGCAGCACGAAAGTCTCTGCAATTGCACAGTGTTGAATCCTCCATTGCGGCCACGTGAGCAGTCATTTGTCGGTCGTGCGGCAAAACCTCAGGTTGGCAAGGTCAAGTCTCGAAAAGGGCGGTCGAATGCAAGCTCAGCTCTGTGACATCGAAGCGACTTTGAAAAGTGGTAATTCGTTCCGTTGGATGAATGGCTGGTTTGTGGAAGATAAAATCAAGCTTCCCAGCTTACCCAGCCCGTAGTCAATCTCGCTTCCCAGTTTGGATGGTTCGCGGCTTTCGCCAGCTCTACCATCCGGCTGGGGTCATAAGGCACATGCCGGAACGCAGTCGCCCACCCGTCAGCCGTCTTCTCAACCACGGCATAACAAGCAGCACTCGTGCCTGTCTGAACCACGTGATGAACAGGGGCATCGTCGACATAGCCCGGACAGCCGATCACGCGGAAAGTATTCCTGCGATACGGAAGCTGGATCACCAGAACGCCATCATTGCTGACCGCCCCACAAAAGCGCGCCCGGCGAGACGGGACATCAAGACGTAAAAAATGGTTGCAGATGTCTGCCTGGTCGCCCGCGTAAAGGCGACGAACCAGCAAATCTTGTGGACGTTTCTTGTCAGGCATTTTCGGGACTCCTGTGGTGCAGGATAGTTTGGACCAGCACCCTCGGGAGGAGGTGAAGATGCTGGCCCTTCTGCGTTGGCGCTTCCTGTTGTGTTTTTCGCCGCCGCTCGTACTGGCTTACTCTGGGAGGAGCGAGAACCAGCACTTTTCATGTGTCCTTAGAATCTGAAAGCCCGCTCGGTCAGTCGTTGGCCATCAGTTTTTCGGCGTAATTCGGTATGTCGGAACGCGAAATTCCGATCTGGGCCAGCTGATGATCGCTCATGTTCGAGAGTGACGACATCATCCGAGCCATCTGAAGTGTCTTCAAAGCAATGCGTGCTTTGGTCAGCGCGCTTCGTCCAAACCGCGCCAACAAGGCGCCCAAAGCGGCAGGTGCATGAAGGCGCTCAGACCCATCTGTATGCGAACTAAACGCCATATGCCGCCTCCATAGCCAGTTTCTTGATGTTGCTGCGCGGAATTCCCAAATCTCTCAGATCTCGATCCGTAAGCGTTGAAAGCTCATGGTAGGTCGCGCGATAGACTTTGCGCCGCGCGAGTGCTTTCGAAAATTGGTCGCGCTTGTGCTCAAAGGATGTGCGGGCAGCATCCAAAACGACATCTAGCCCACTGTTGGATCGTGTTATTGCCATAATAGTGCCTCATCTCTTGCTGCGGTGCAGTATTTATGCTGCACCGCAGAGGTACGCGTATTTGGTAGCGCTCACAATTTGTCAGTTTGGCAAAGGACCCGTGCCGAATTGGAACAGGCAGGCGAAGCGATATGGATATTTCAGCACAAATGCTGATTTTTGCGACTGTTGTCGAAGAGGGAAGTATCTCTGCAGCTGCAAGATCGGTTGGGCAGACACCCTCGGCTGTCAGCAAGCAGATCGGTTTGCTTGAAGATCAGGTGCACTATCGCCTGCTCAACCGCTCAAGGACGGGCGTGTCTCCGACGCAAGAAGGCCAGGAGTTCTATGAAAAATGCAGAGAGATGGCCGAAAAATTCAAAGAGGCAGAGGCGCTGATCCTGAATCTCGACGGCGTTCCGCGCGGAAATCTCAGGGTTGTGTGCAGCGTCGCATTTGGAAAGTCTCAACTTATTCCGGTGCTGCCCAAATTCATGGAAGAAAACCCGGAGGTTCAGATTTCCCTGGACCTGACTGATCGGGAAGTCGATTTACAAAGTGAGGGGTTTGATGCCGCCATTTGCTTTGCCGAGCAGCGCCAGAACCCAGAAATCGTGGTGCGTCGGATCATGAAAAGCAGCCGGGTGCTGTGTGCAGCGCCAGCCTATTTGGAACGCTGCGGAATGCCGACCGATTTTGCCGAACTGGCCAGGCATAACTGTCTGAGACTGGCCGGAACCAGTAAACGAAATTCATGGAATAACGTCGAGCCAATCGACGGTGACAAGTTTGAAGCCCAAGGCAGTTTCGAGGGAAACAGCACGGATGTCGTATTTCGCGCAGCACTCGCCGGGATCGGGATCGCGCGTTTACCCTGCTACATGACGCGTCAGAAGTTCCAGTCGGGAGAGTTAGTCCGTGTCATGCCTGAATACGCACCACCCAGCACCGACATCGTCGTGATGTTTGCTGAACGGCGCAACCTTGCGCCAAAAACCCGCGCATTTGTTGATTTCCTGGTGCGCCATTTTCGGGATGAGCCTGAGTATCAAATGACAGGCTCCTGAGCGCCACGTCATGGGTTGAATTTTTGAAGGAACGATTTGTGACGAAAGACACGTTGGAAACAGGAAGAGAGCTATCTGAACACCTTAACCCAGGGATGGAGGAAGCCCTGAAGGCGCGCTATGGTCACCTGCTTCCTGGAATGGCGGAAGGCGTGGTCGATTTCGCTTATGGTCGTCAATACGCGCGCCCCGGCCTTCCCTTGCGTGACAGATACTTGGCAACAATCGCCGCTCTGACTGCTCTTGGTGGCCAAACAAAGCCCCAATTGATGGTCAACATTGCTGGCGGGCGCAAAGCGGGGCTCTCGCAAGAAGAGATTGCAGAAGTCATCTGGCAGATGGCGCTCTATGGAGGCT
>JBCBGY010000369.1:0-2627 GCA_038526275.1 Pseudomonadota bacterium
GCGACGAATGGCAAAGGCCGACAGACCTCCAACGCCGCCACACCAACCCGCGCGGTCAAAGCCCCGTTGACGATCCCTTCCCCAAACCGGCGGGAAAGCTTCGACAAAACGCCGCCACCCGCGACGGAGCCCAGCATATCGTCTCCCACGGCAACGGCGCCAGTGGCCACCAAATGGGTCAAAACAGAGCGCGTCAGCCGCCAGTTGCCCAATGTTCCACCGCGCCCACCGTAGAGCTCGGCGATGCGCCGGATCATCCGAAGATTCGCGGTTAGCGCCGTCAGCAGGTCAGCCAAAGCCAGCGGCACGATGGCCGTGACGGTGGCAACCTGACGGGCGGCGGCTTCGATCTCTTTCTCTGCAGCCCGGTCAATGGGTGCCAGCATTTCGGTCTCGGCCAAGGCCAGAAGGGCATCCGCATCCAGGATGTCGCCGCGCCGCTCGGTGAAGCGCCCAACGCCCCAGCTTAGATCATCGCGGTTCTGGTAGAGGCTCAGGATCTGGTCGGTGACATGTCGCGCGGCGGGCAGATCGCTTTCTGCGATGGCCTGCGTTGCGGCCTTTTGCACCGCATCCAAGCGCCGCAAACGATAGAGCGCGGCGGCCTCCCGCCCAGCCAAAACCAATAGCGTCACGGCAACGACCGCGACCAAGACCAGCACCAAATAGCCCAGGATCGTATTCCGCTGCAGGAGGTTCCAAACGAAGTCCCATGCCGCGACGGAGATCATGACACCGATCAGACCGGTCAGCGCACCCCAGAAGAGCTTGGCCAGCCGGGATGGGGGGCGAGCGGCCAAGGTTGCAAGCGTCTGCATCGCCTCGCCGCGCGGGGCGGGTGGACCATCAGGCACGGGCAAAGCCTCTGCCGGGGTAGGTCCGGCATCATCTTCGGCCAGTTCGAACAAAACCGGACCGGCCCGTTCTGCACCGGGCTTTGATCCTTCTTCTTCGTCATCGAACAAGACGGGGCCAGATGGCGGTTGGCTCATGGACGTGATCTCCTTAGCGCTGGCCTCACAGCCGATCCCCGATCAGAAATTCGGCGGCTTGGTCCAATCGGATATGCGGCGGTCCTTCGCCCGGTTTCAACGTGATCGCGGCAGGCGCAAATCGCATCACCTGATAATCCGCGTCGAGCCATCGCTCGGCGCCATCTCGCGCCGGAGCCAGAAGCCGCGACGGATCATCGGGCAGATCGCCGGGATAAAAGGCTGCGCGTTTGCCGCTGTCGAGCAAGGTTCCTCGCACGACGTCAATCTCTTGCCCTTGATGGGTTCTGGTTTCCTCGGTCGTGGCGCGTAGCGCGGCCAACGCCATCGCCTTGGTCCGGGCCCCCGCGAAATCCGCCCGGTCCCGGGCTTCCCGCAGCAAGGCCTCGACAATGGCGGTCAGTTGGCCATGCTGGGCATGGTGCAAGTGATCTGCCTTGGTGGCGGCGAAAAGGATCTTCTCCACTCGCTTGCCGAGCATCAGGGCCGTCAGCCAGGCGTTCTTGCCGGGTCGAAAGGCGCTCAGAATGTCGGCCATCGTGCGGCGCAGATCCTCCAGCGCGGCGGGGCCCGCATGGATCGCGCCCAACACGTCAACCAGGACGACCTGACGGTCGATCCGGCTGAAATGGTCGCGGAAGAAGGGCTTTGCGACCTCGCGTTTATAGGCCTCATAGCGCCGGGCCATTTCCCGGGCGAGCGAGCCGCGCGGTGCGGATGATGGCGGCAAAGGTGCAAAGGTCAGAACAGGCGATCCGGCCAAGTCACCTGGCAAGAGAAAACGTCCCGGCGTGCAGTCCGAAAAGCCCTGCTCGCGGGCCTGATTCAAATAGGTGGTGTAGCTGTCCGCCAGCTTGCGCGCTGTGGGTTCGGCCAGGCGTTCTGTCGGGTCGATGCTGGTGATCAGCGCCAGATAATCCTTGGCCGCCGCGCGGGTCTCGGCCCGTTTCAGGGCCTCTGCCGACCATTCGTCGTAGCTCGTATCGAGCAATCCCAGGTCAAGGAGCCATTCGCCGGGATAGTCGACGATATCCAGATGTACCGTCCTTGGTCCCGACATGGAACCGAGCAACCCTTGCGGCTGGACCCGCAGCGACAGTCGCAGTTCCGAGATGCTGCGCGTGCTTTCGGGCCAGTGCGGGCTTGGGCCGGTCAGCGCATCGAGGTGCGACTCATATTCGAACCGCGGCAGCGTGTCGTCCGGTTGCGGCTGCAGGAAGGCCGTGCGGATGCTGCCCCGCGCCACGGCAGACAGACCCGGCATCCGCCCTCGGTCCATCAGATTGGCAATCAGTGCGGTGATGAAAACCGTTTTTCCAGCGCGGCTAAGCCCGGTCACACCAAGCCGGATTGTGGGGTCGACAAAGGGGCTGGTCAGCGTATCGGTGACGGTGGTTACCCCGCGTCCGATCCCGTCGGCAATCTGTCCCAGTACCACGTTTCGCCCCTTACTGATGTTCGCATCTACATAGACCCGGTGGCTGAACGTGCCTAGGGGGCCAGTCGTTTACTTCGCGGCGGTCTTGCGATTGGGTGGACGCGATGCCCAGATTGGCCCGAGGGGTGCAGATATTGCGTTGAACGCTACTCTGGCCAATGCCCGTATGAGGCTACGGATCTGGGCTGTTTTTGCCT
>JBCBGY010000370.1:0-2614 GCA_038526275.1 Pseudomonadota bacterium
TCAGGGGGCCGTTTTTTTGCGCGGCGGCCCCTTATTTCCTTGCTATCTGAGCCAATCTGGACGATGCCAAGGCCGCGTCCGTTACCGCATTCGATCACTGTCTCCCTTACCGGCTGTCAGCTCTATCGACTCTGCTCTGACTACGCCTCCGCTGTCGCATGAGCGGGCAGCGAACTACGACTAAACGATCTAAGGAGACATCCCATGGCCACGGGCACCGTTAAGTGGTTCAACACAACAAAAGGCTACGGCTTCATCGCACCGGACGGCGGTGGCAAGGACGTATTCGTCCATATCCGCGCACTGCAGCGTTCCGGTCTGGAAGAACTGGCTGACAACCAGAAGGTAACATACGACCTCGAAACCGGTCGTGACGGACGCGAAAGCGCCGTGAACATAGCTCTGGCTTAATCGCCAGCAGGCGGGCGATCGGTCAGTCTGATCGCCCCTTCCAAAACAAGCTGCCCGACATTGGACGCAAGCTGTGTCGGGCTGTTTGGCTGTGCAAGACGACACCTTGTTTGGCGCTCGCGAGTTTTTTTCAGAGTCACCCGGGCATTGCGGCGTTGATTTCGTCCAGCAAGGCCGAAACCTCTATGGCGGCAGGGCCCGTCCGTGCACGTTCGATCACCCCTAGCCCTTCGCCGAGCGTTTCAGCAAAAACGACACGATTTCCGATGACTGCCTGGGCCTTTGGAACGTCGAGTTCCTGCATCTCCCTGTCCATAGCTTCGGCCAGTTTGGTGCCTGCCCGCGCACGGTTCAGAACCAAGAGCGCTGGTTTTCTCTCTCGCTCCGCCAACTCCAGCACACCTGACGTCGCCCACAAATCAACTTGAGACGCCGCAACCGGCACCACCACCAGATCGGCTTCCCGCAAAGCCGGACGAAGATCTGCATCGGCCTTGGGCGGCGTATCGACGATCACAATATCGTGGCTCTTGCGCAGCTTTTCGACTTCGTAGGACACGCCCCAGGCTGATGCTGTCGAGAACTCCATGCCTCCGTCACCAAGCCGTTCTCGGCGGGTCATGAACCATCGCCCCAAACTGCCCTGGGGATCCGTATCCAGCACAGCGACGCTGCGACCGAGATGCAGGAAATGGACGGCCAGGTTGACAGCCAGCGTGGTTTTGCCTGAACCGCCCTTCTGCTGCGCAATTGTAAGGGTCTTGCCCGCCATAGTGCCTCCACGGTGCGTCTTCTGATCATGGCCGTTAGCGGACAGCCGCACAACCAGAGACGCGGGTTGCAACCGTCCGTGCCATGCCGCAAAACCGTTCCCAGGGCAAATGGGGGACCTAATGGCGACAAGGCGGATCAAACTGACCCGCAGATTTGCCGCTTTTCTGTGCATTTGGCTGGCAGGGCCCGCCTTATCCGTGGACCTGAGCTTTAGTGTGGCTGGTGGTGACGAGGCGGTCGAGGAGGCCCTTGAGGGCGCGTCGCTCCTCTCTTCCGCGGTTCGGGAAGATCGGACCACGCCACAGGATCTGGTTGCCACGGCGCGCGCGGAATATTCCGCCTTGCTCGGAGTGCTCTATGCAAAGGGCTATTACGGGCCCACCATCAACGTGCGGCTCGATGGCCAGGAAGCCGCTGACATATCGCCTTTTGGTGCCCCGGGTGCCGTCCGAACCATTGTTATTCAGGTCGATCCCGGGCCACGCTTCCGCTTTGGCACAGCCCGCATCGCCCCGCTTGCCCCGGGCACCGACATCCCGCCTGGATATGCAAGCGGCGAAGTCGCCGAAAGCGGGGTCATTGGCGATGCGGCCCAGGCGGGCGTCGATGGATGGCGGGCAGTGGGGCACGCGAAGGCCCGTCTGGGGTCGCAATCCATCACCGCCAACCATCCGAACCGGACATTAAGCGCCGATCTGCGCCTTGATCCGGGCCGCCGCCTACGGTTTGGCGAGCTTCGGATAACGGGCAATCGACGCACCAAAACCGAGCGCATCCGAGAGATCGCGGGCCTGCCCACCGGCAAGGTTTTTAGCCCCGACGACGTGGAAACGGCCGCCCAACGCCTGCGTCGCACAGAAGCATTTCGATCCGTTGCCCTGACCGAAGGCGAACCTGTGGGCGACACGCTGCCCATTGACGCCGCCATCGAAGAGGAAAAGCGCCGACGGCTGGGCGTCGGGGTCGAGCTTTCCTCACAAGAAGGGCTCACCATTTCGACCTTCTGGCTGCACCGCAACCTGTTTCGTGGCGCGGAACGGTTGCGGTTTGATCTGGAATTCGCCCAGATCGGCGGCGAAAGCGAAGATGGCGGCAATGGACTCGATACGACTCTTTCCTTCCGCTTTGACAGACCGGCGACCTTCAACCCGGATACCGGCTTCTTCGTCGAAGGCGAATTGGCCCGGATCGATGACCCCAACTTTCTGTCCAGCACGGCATCACTGGGCGCAGGGCTACAGCATATCTTCACCGACAATCTGGAAGGTGAACTGGGGCTGAACTTCCGGACCTCTGAAATAACAGACGATCTGGGCACCCGGACCTTTGATATCCTGTCCCTGCCCGGTGAATTGACCTGGGACAATCGCGACGACCCATTGGACGCAACCAAGGGTCTGTTTCTGAATTTCGGGCTGGAACCGTTCGC
>JBCBGY010000371.1:0-2605 GCA_038526275.1 Pseudomonadota bacterium
TCCGGTCGCTTGGCCAATACAATCTGCCGCAGCTCTGCCATGTGCTTCCTCCCGCCGCCTGATGAGACGTTAGATCGGATGTTCGGGGCTTACCAGACATCCGGTTGCATGCCCTCCCGTTCCGCGCCAGATTATCGATCGAGGGGGGCCAAGCATGCGCAGCTACGACGAGATCTTTGCCATAGCCGCAGAGCGAAAAGGCGGAGCCAAGGCGCTCGAGGCGATGCTGGTGGAGGCAAAGCCCGAAGTTGCGCCGACAAATCTGCCCGAGGACCGGTGGCTCTCTGCCATGACCCGTGGCGTCTTTCAGGCCGGGTTCAGTTGGAAAGTGATTGAAAGCAAATGGCCTGGGTTCGAAACGGCGTTCAAAAGCTTTGATGTCGATGCCTGCGCCATGATGGACGATACGTGGCTGGATCAGCTCCTGAAAGATGAAGGCATCGTACGGAATGGCGCAAAAATCCAATCGGTCCGGGACAATGCGGTCTTCATCCAAGGGCTTCGCGCGGAAGGCGGCATTTCCGACCTGTTCGGCAACTGGCCCGCAACGGATTTCGTGGGCCTTCTGGCCCGGATGAAGGATGATGGCGCGCGGCTCGGCGGCACAACGGGCCAGTATCTGTTGCGAACATTGGGATGCGACAGCTTCGTTCTGTCAAAAGATGTGGTCGGCCGCCTGATCGCCGAAGGTGTCGTCGACAAGGCGCCCACATCGAAAAAGGCCATGGCCGCAGTCCAACAGGCATTCAACACTTGGTCAGAACAATCGGGTCACTCGCTCACCCGGATCAGCCGAACGCTGGCCCTGAGCCTTTGACGATGCTGAACCCTTACGCCCTGACCATGTTGGCTGCCGGGATCGGTATCCCTATTCTCGCCGCCTTGAACGCCAGTCTGGGTCGCCACATTGGCGCGCCCGCCCTTGCTGCCGTCGTTTTGTTTGCCATCGCCCTTTTGGTGGCCCTAACGGCGCTCGCCGTTACCGGTGGCGGCAACGTTAAGGCGCTTGCCATAGCACCGCGGCATCTGTTTCTGGCCGGCGCCCTGATTGCATTTTACGTGTTGTCCATCACCTACATCGCGCCCGTTTTCGGCGTAGGGAACGCGGTGTTCTTCGTACTGATCGGGCAATTGATCTCCGCAGCCATGATAGATCATTTCGGTCTGTTCGGGGCGAGACAGGTACCGCTGTCACCAACCCGCATCGCTGGTCTTGCCATGATGGCAGGCGGAGTGTTCCTGACCCAACGCGGATCGGCCTAGAGCCCGGGGTTAGTCCTCCACCAACAACCCATTATCGAGCCGAACCATGCGATCCATCCGTGCGGCCAGTTCCAAGTTATGGGTGGCAATCAAGGCCCCCATTCCGGCACCTCGAACAAGATCCAGCAAGATCGAAAACACGATGTCAGAGGTGGAAGGATCCAGATTGCCGGTCGGCTCATCCGCCAGCAAGACCTTCGGCGCATTGGCCAGGGCACGGCAAAACGCCACCCGCTGCTGTTCGCCTCCTGACAGCGCGGCGGGGCGGTGGTCGGAACGTTCCGCAAGCCCCACTGCTGTCAGCAGTTCTTCGGCCCGTGCCTCCGCTGCGGGTGCCGCGACACCCTGGGCCAACTGCGGAAGGACGATATTCTCGGCCGCCGAGAATTCCGGCAGCAAATGGTGGAACTGGTAGACGAAGCCAATATCAGCCCGCCGTGCCGCCGTGCGCACGCCATCGGAGGCCGCACTCATCTCTTGCCCCGCAACTTGAACGGTTCCGGCATCGGCTGTGTCCAAGAGCCCCGCAATATGTAGCAGGGTCGATTTGCCCGACCCGGATGGCGCGACCATGGCCACGGTTTCGCCTGCTTGGACCGCAATCTCTACACCCTTCAAAACGGGCACGTCGCCACCGCGATAGCTTTTCTCGATTCCACTCAGCCGCAGGACGGTTTCACTCATAGCGCAGCGCCTCGACCGGGTTCATCCGAGCCGCCCGCCGCGCCGGAAAGATGGTCACAACGAAGGACAGGCCCAAGGAGAGCGCCACCGCCGAAAACACGTCGCTGGCTTGCAGAAGCGTCGGCAAGCGGTAGACGCCCCGGACGGATGGTTGCCACAGTGCCCCTGACTCTCCGTTCAGCAAGGCAAAGATCGGGTCGAAGTAAAGCGCGAACAGGCATCCGAGAATGACGCCAAAGAGCGTCCCCAGAAGGCCGATCAGCGAACCGCATAGGAAGAAAACCCGCAAGACAGACCCTTCACTCAGGCCCATCGTGCGCAAAATCCCGATATCCCGGCCCTTGTTCTTCACCAGCATCACC
Organism: Pseudomonadota bacterium; assembly: GCA_038526275.1. Classification (GTDB taxonomy): domain Bacteria; phylum Pseudomonadota; class Alphaproteobacteria; order Rhodobacterales; family Rhodobacteraceae; genus 188UL27-1. Next base: position 2,310 of record JBCBGY010000371.1, read on the forward strand.
AGGCCCGAAACGATATTGAGCGACGCAATCAACACAAGGATCGACAGGAGCACGAACATCACCGTGTCTTCGACCTCAAGCGCGCGCAGGAAGGCACCGGATGCGTCCCGCCAGGTCCAGATCAGCGACCGGTCACCGCCTGCCTGCATCAGGGGCACGGCAAGTTCGTCCACCCGATCCGGGTTGTCGACCATCACCTCCAATTCATCGGCGAAACCTTCGCGGTTGAAGTAACTCTGCGCCTCGGTGAACGGCAGATAGACGCGCGTGCGGTCGATATCGTAACGGCCAGCCTG
>JBCBGY010000372.1:0-1109 GCA_038526275.1 Pseudomonadota bacterium
GGTCTGGTCGCGCTTGGCGGATCGAAGGTTCTGGATCAGGGCGCATGGAACGGCGTCATGGCGCTTGGCCGCGATCAATGGTCGGCACTGCGGGCACGGCTTAAGGAGTTGTTGCGCGAAGGTGGCGATCCCGCTTTGTCCGGCGACCTGGAACTCCAAGCCGAGGCGCTTGTTCCACTGGACAACGTCGCCCTCCATATGCCGTTCAACGTCTCGGAATATACAGACTTCTATGCGGGGAAGCATCACGCCTCCAACGTTGGCACAATGTTCCGCGGTCCGGAAAACGCGTTGCCGCCCAATTGGCTGCATATCCCCATCGGCTATAATGGCCGGGCCTCTTCGGTCGTGGTGTCAGGGACTGACATTCGTCGACCTTGGGGGCAACTCAAAGGTCCAAAGGACGAGCACCCGCGATTTGGACCGTCCCAACGTTTCGATATCGAACTTGAAATGGGCGCCATTGTGGGCACCGCGTCAGATGGGCCGATATCTGTTGCGACGGCGGACATGAACATCTTCGGGTATGTCTTGCTGAACGACTGGTCCGCCCGGGACATCCAAGCGTGGGAGTATCAGCCTTTGGGACCGTTTCAAGCCAAAGCCACCGCCACGTCGATCAGCCCCTGGATTGTGACGGCAGACGCGCTCGCACCGTTCCGCTGTGACACGCCGGAACGCGAGTTTGAATTGCTTGACCATCTCAAGGACGACGGCCCGATGCTGTACGACATTAGGCTCAGCATCACCCTGGAGCCCGAAGATGGCGCACCGACGGAGATCGCGTCCACAAACTACAACGAGATGTACTACTCCGCTGCGCAGCAACTTGCACATCATTCGACATCTGGCTGCCCGATGCGTATCGGCGATCTCTTGGGGTCTGGCACGATTTCCGGGCCAGAGAAGCACAACCGCGGCAGTCTTCTGGAACTAAGTTGGGGCGGAAAAGAGCCTTTCGAGCTGCAGGATGGATCCAAGCGCAGCTTCATCGAAGATGGCGACACACTGACCCTTTCGGGTGCGGCCCATGGCGATGGATTCAAAGTCGGTTTCGGGGACTGCGTCGGAAAGGTGGTTTCCGCTTTGGATGACCCCTACTCTCGCTA
>JBCBGY010000372.1:1209-2597 GCA_038526275.1 Pseudomonadota bacterium
GAAGGACGCGGCAGACAAGCTGGTCAAAGGCATCCGCCGCAAGATACGCAAACAGTATTCTGCGGAAGAGAAGATCAGGATCGTGCTGGCAAGCCTGCGCGGCGAAGAAAGCAATTCGGCGCTATACTAATTTTCATCGGCGCCTATCGTCCGTGACGAAGCCGCAGAAAATGGTGCCGCTGTCATCCCCTAGTTGGCGACATCCGGGTTGAAAGTCGTCCGATTGTTGGACCGGGAAACCTGGCGCTGCGGGATGGGAAACCAACACCGAACCAGTTCCGGACTGTCTGGCTTTCGTCCTGCACGACCCTCAAGTTGACGATGCCGGTCCTGACGGCCTTGCAGATTTCCCCCCAAAATGTCACGCGACTGTCATGCACCTCAGATAGCTGAAAATTCATTCGGATGAATCTGTGATGAAACGCGAAACCTGGACCATAATTCGAGAGGAAATCTCCAAGGACATTCGCGTCGGGCGGTTGTCGGCAGGAGATCAGTTGCCGACTGAAACACAGTTGGCAGACCGGTTTGAAGTCGGGCGGCATTCCGTGCGCCGAGCCCTTGAGGCCCTCGCGCGGGATGGCAAAATCAGCATCGAACAGGGCCGCGGTACCTTTGTGGCCGACACCCCAAGACTGACCTATCAGATTGGCAAGCGTACCCGGCTCCGGCGCAACCTGATCCCTCAAGGGGTCGACGTGACAAGCGAATTGATTTCGGCGGGTCGAGTGCCCGCTCCGGACCATGTGGCCCAAGCCTTGCTCTTGAATTCAGGCGAAATTGTCATCGAAAGCCAGAGGATCACTTTGGCCAATGCGTTGCCCGTAGCCTTTGGCGCGTCCTATCATTGTGCCGCGCGGTTTCCAGACTTTGCCGAACGCCGCAGCGTTCTTGGATCAACAACCGAAACCTACAGATCGTTCGGCATACCCGACTATCTCCGGAAGAATACATCGATCTATTCTCGGCCCTCGAAGCCGGATGAAGCCAAGACGCTCAAACAGCATTCCGATGTTCCGGTCATGGTGGTGACGGCTGTCGATGCCACGCTGGACGGGACCCCGATTTCGTTCAGCCGAGTGGTTTGGTCCGCTGGACGCGTCACTTTTACAATGGAGCAATCAGATGGATGATACGCTAGGCACGCTTGCGCGTGCCGATGCCGCCCGGCTCAAGGCCTTTGCCGAAAGCTTGATCGCGGATCTTGGCGAGGTCGAGGTTCTGCAGTCTCGCAGCGGTCTGGTTATGCTGCCGATGCGCGACACAGCCCGTGGCGTCGCATTCCATCTGGGCGAGGTGCTGATGAGCGAAGCACATATTCGCAAATCTGACGTTGAGGGCTACGGGATGCGCTGCGGCCATGATCTGGAAGCGTCCATGGCCATGGC
>JBCBGY010000373.1:0-2571 GCA_038526275.1 Pseudomonadota bacterium
CCGCTATCGCCCGGTTGCCCACCGCCTTGCGGATAAAAGACCGACGCTTCCAGGATCAAACCGCCTTCAGGTGTATGTCCTATGACAGTGCCATCCCAATCACGCATATAAGGATGCTCTAGAAACAGCTTTTGCGTCATGTCGTCGTCTCACTCGGCGGATCGTTTGAGGCAACTGGCGCAGCAAGCGCCTCTGGATTGCGCAGCCACAAATCCCGCTGAACGAAGGGAATTTCAATCCCTTCTTTCTCGAACCGTTCCACGATGGCATGGAGCAGATCCGTCTTTACGCTCAGCATGAAGTTCACGTTTCGCAAGATCACCCGCACTTCGAAATCAAGGCTATCTGCACCCAGCGAAGAGAACACGATTGTCGGCGGCGGCTTCAGAATGACCATCGGATGGGCCTCAGCGACCTCTTGCAAGATCTTCTGAACCTTCCGCGTATCTGACCCATAGGCCACGCCAACATTTAGGATCAATCGGCCCGTCAGATTCGTCTTCGTCCAGTTCGTGACATGGCTCGCGATCAGGTCGGCATTGGGCACAATGACGTCAGTCCGATCAAAGGTCTCGATCCGGGTCGAGCGCACAGAGATCCGTCGGACGGTGCCCATGACACCACCCACTTCGATCCAGTCGCCCTCGCTGACCGGGCGTTCGACCAGCAGAATGATCCCGGAGACGAAATTCGACACAATGGTTTGCAGACCAAACCCGATCCCCACAGACAAGGCACCTGCGACGATGGCCAGACCGCTCAGATCAATCCCCGCCGTAGTGATGGCCAACAAAGCTGCGAGAAAGATACCCAGATAGCCCACGCCTGATACGGCGGCCGTTTGCCCGCCCGGATCGATCCGGGTTTTCGGCAGGATCGTGTTGCGCAGCGTGCCTTGGATGATCCGGGTCAGCAAATACCCTACGCCGAACACGATGACGAAGGTCAGGAAGTTTTCCGGGCTGATCCGTGTCTCGCCAAGGCTGAAACCTTCCAGAAACCGCGCCCAGAGCTCGGTCAGGTCAGCAACCCTCGCCCCCCAACTCAACGCCAGAACGGGCAATGCGAGCAGCACAAGACCGAGCCCGGTCAGTACCGGAAACAGGCTTTCCGTCACCCTGTCGCGCCCACCAGTCACAGCAACATAAAGTTCTGTCAGGACGCGGTTCAGCACCAGCACAAGCGCAAAGATGGCCAGGGTCTCCACCAGCGGTGGCAACAGCGCATTCGCGGCCTGGAAGTAGCCCGCAACAGCAGCCACGATGCCCAATATAGACAAGATCATCAGGACACGTCCGAAGATCAGGATCAGTCGGTCCCTGTATCGCGGCTCCGAAATTTCATCTTCTTGCGGTTCGTCTTTCACATAACCAACGACCAGCAAGCGGCCGAAAACGAAGCAAAACCAACCCGCCAGACAGAGCGGGATGAACCAGATGGTCGAGGCGGCCTCGCTACCAGCACCGCTGCTGGGCACCAGGAAATCGGCGATCGCGCCAAAGGCCGCGGCAATCCCCAGCCCGAACAACGCGCGCCGCGCCGCACTCAGCCGTTGGTCGGCGACCGGCAAAAATGGTCGCTCCAGCGGGATCCAGGGAAACAGCGCGCGGGCAAACCATCCCGCAATCACCAGCGAAAGAATAGCCCAGAAAAGCGCCTGTAAAAGCCGGTCGGTGATGGGCGCCGGCGCACCAGCCGCCTGAACCGCAGCAACCAACATCAACGCCCCGACAACAGGAAGCAAGATTTCCAGGGCCGACACAAAGGTGCGTGCCAACCAGCTCCAGTCCGAGCCAATCACCTGAGTCACGGCGGTTTGAGCAGCCCGACTCCAACGCCGAGCGCGTGCCAGAAACCAACAGCCCACTAAAATCAGAACCACAATAACCGGAAGCCTGGTCAAGGCAGCTTGTCGCAGAACGTCTGAGTCAAAAAAGCTGCGCCATTCGGCCACCATATCCTGATAGGTCGCCGTCACGGTCTCCAGGGCTGCCGGCCAGTTCGACGGATTTACCGGCGATGGGGCCAGGACCGAAAGGTCACTGGCCTGACGGCTACGAATGATGCTGTCAATTTCCCGGATCAGGCCATCAGCCCGCGTAAATGCCTCATCGGCGCGGACCGCAGGCTCCCGCAGGTCGGCCAGTTGGTCCTCCAACTCTGCCCGGCGATTGGCAAGCGTTTCAGGTTCGGTCTCCCCCTCTTCGGGGGCTGCCCCAAGCGACTCGATCTGCTCGGTCACGGTACGGATCCGCGCTTCATTGACGGACTGTCGATCCAAGAATTGACCGCGCCAATCGGCCAAATCTTCGCGCAACACTTCCAGCGCAGCGCTCGATGCACGTCCGGCCAAAACCACGCCCTCTGCCCGCTCGGCCAGGTCCGTCCAGGCGTCATAGTCTATGCCGGGCGACTCTTGAGCAGACACCGCCCAGCCCACCAAGAGAGCGAAGGCAAGCGCAAGGAAGAGCCGCGCGAAACGGGTCACGCCTCGAAAACCGTCGGGATATCCGCACGATCCGACAACAGGAAGCCGGGCACGGGCAGACCTTTTTCCTCCAGAAATGCCCG
>JBCBGY010000374.1:0-2567 GCA_038526275.1 Pseudomonadota bacterium
GAGGGCCACGACACCGCGCGCCGCAGCGCCACGAATTGCCGCCGGATGTCTTGCTGCATCGCCAGAAGGGCAGGGACCAGTAAGAGCACGATCAGAACGCCGAAACCTAACCCGTAGACCAGGGTGATGACCGTCGGCTTCAGGAACTGCGCCTGCGTTGACGGTTCACGAAGCAGGGGCATCAGGCCGATCACGGTTGTCAGGGTGGTCAGCATCACAGGCCGCAGTCTGTCGGTCGTCGCATCCACGATGGCGGGCATGAGGCCGCGTTCTTTGGAATATTCATCAACCGTGGTCACCAGAACAATGGAATCGTTGATGATGATGCCGGTCATGCCGATCAGCCCGATCACCGTGAACATCGATAACGGCAAGCCCCATTGGACATGGCCGTAAATCGTGCCGATCAGACCGAAGGGGATCACGGCCATGATCAGGAGCGGACGCACCCAACTGGAAAACACCCAGGCCAGAACCAGATAGATGCCGCCAAGGCACGCGAAGAACCCAAAAAGCGCATCGGTCAGGAAGTCCTGTTCCTGCTCGGCCAGGCCGCTGAGCTGCCAGGAAACCGAGTAGCGTTCTTGCAAGTCGGGCAGGATTTTGTCCTGAAGTTCCAGCATGATCTCTTCGGCCCGGGCCGGATCGTCTTCCGAGACCTCCCCCGTCACAGACAGTCGCCGAAGTCCGTTTTCCCGTTCGATGGTCGAGAAACCGGTGCGGCGCGAGACGTCGACAAGGTCGGCCAGCGGCACATATTCCCCATCGGGCGTGCGCAACAAAGTGCGCTCCATGAAGTCAGCGGTCAGCTCTTCTGCGGGGATTTCCACACGGATGGTCGCTGAACGTGCGCCGTCAGGGAAGCTGGCTGCTTCGATCCCATTGAGCCGCGACCGTAGCACCTGCCCGAGCCCGTCGATGGTGAAGCCCAACGCCGCGCCTTGGGCCGTGAGGTCCAGAACCAGCTCTTCCTTGTCGTAGGGCATATCGTCTTCGACGGCGGAGATTTCGGGGATCTGGGCCAGCCGCGTTTGCAGGGCCTCTGATGCCGCTTTCAGGGTCTCAGACGACGCGCCGTAGAACTGCACATCCAGCCCTTCCGCGCCCGGGCCACGGCCCCACCGGCGGAAGCTGAGCGTTTCGACCATCGGGTGGCGCTCTACCCGTTCCTGCAAATCCCGAACAAACCGGGAGCTGGAATAGGGCCGTTGGTCTGGGTCGATCAGTTCGACGGCGATGGCACCCAGATGATCAGCATCGCGATTGCCGGCGCCGCGGATACCTCGACCAGTATTCCCGCCGATCTCGGCCAAAGCGTAGGCCACAGGGTTGCGGCCAAATTCGGCCTCATACTCGCGGCCCAACTCTTCAACCGCGCGCTGCAGGCTTTGCATCTGTTCGATACTGTCCGACCGGTCTGCGTTCGGCAGCATGATGAAGTTCGCGGAAACCGAGCCTTCCTCAGGTGCTGCGAAGAAACGCCAGGAGACATCACCGCGCAGGAAGACCGCTGCCTGCATCGCAAGGATCGCGAGCATGCCTGCAATAACCGGATAGCGGGCTATGATGACCCACTGCATCACCCGGCGAAAGATCACGCGGCGGAACCAATCGAACCCGATATTCACGACGCGGCTGGGCCAGTCATACCAAGCCGTTTTGCGTTGGCTGGCTTTCAGCGAATGAGCCATGTGATTGGGCAGGATCAGGAAGCATTCGATCATGGAGGCGATCAGCACGACAGATACCGTGAAGGGGATATCGCCGATCAAGTCGCCAAATCGGCCTTCGACAAGGGTCAGGGCCGAAAACGCGATGACGGTGGTCAGGGTGGCGGAAAAGACCGGGCTTGCCATGCGTTTGGCGGCGTTTTCAGCGGCCGTTGTCGGATTTTCTCCCAGCCTTCGGGCGCGGAAATCGGCATGCTCGCCCACCACAATCGCATCGTCCACCACAATGCCCAGCGTGATCAGCATCGCGAACATTGAAATCATGTTCAGCGTCAGACCCGCCGCCCACATGAGGAAAATGGCGGCGAACATGGCAACGGGGATCCCCATGGCCACCCAAAACGCGGTACGCGCATTGAGGAACAGGAAAAGCAGTAGAATCACCAATCCAAGGCCCGTCAGGCCGTTTTCGATCAGAATGTTCAGGCGGCCCTCGATCGCTTCCGACCGGGTGCGGATCAGGTCAATCTCAACCCCGCGCGGCACGCTGATCAGCATGTCGGCGACGACGGTCTCAACGGTTTCCTGGATGGCGATGGCATCGCCTTGAGGCGAACGGTCCACCCGGATCGAAATGGCAGGGTTGTCGCCTTTGAAATAGGTGCGTTCCCGGTCAATTCCGCCAACCTCGATCCGCGCCACGTCGCCCACGGTCAGTTGCGACCGATCAGGGTTGGTGCGGATTACAATGGCTGCGATATCCTCTGGCGAGCGTTTGGCGACCCCGGTTCGGACCCTTGCATTGGCGCCTTCGACGTCGCCTGCGGGGCTGACCTCTGCCTCACCCTGGATCGCATCGGCAATCTGGCGCAGGGTGATGTCATTGCGGATCAGTTC
>JBCBGY010000375.1:0-2554 GCA_038526275.1 Pseudomonadota bacterium
CATGCTTATGTGCCGCGCACCCATGTCGATCACGTCCATGCGGATGCGATTATTGCCATTGCCGCCTCGGTAAACTCTGAAGAGCTTACAAAGCGCGTGTTCGGTGACCGGATTGGCTGGCTGCCGTGGAAACGGCCTGGCTACGAGTTGGGGCTCTGGCTAGAGACATTCTGCCTTGAGAACCCTGATGCTGATGGCGTGGTTCTGGCCAGCCACGGCTTGTTCACATGGGGCGACACAGCAAAAGACTGCTATGACACCACAATCGACGTAATTAACGTGGCCACTGAATGGCTGGCCCAAGAAACGGGAAGCACACCCGCCTTCGGTGGCGCAAAACACGAAAGCCTAGACCCCGCTGCCCGCCGAGCAGTCGCCGCCCGTTTGATGCCCGCGATCCGTGGTTTCGTTAGCGGCAATCAGCATATGGTAGGCCATTTCAACGACAGCGATACAGTGCTGGAGTTTGTGAATTCTCAGAACATGGAACCGCTTGCAGCGCTTGGAACCTCTTGCCCTGACCATTTTCTACGCACGAAAATTCGCCCCCTCGTTGTCGATTTCGATCCAGCAAAGAACAAAATAGACGCGGTGCTGGAGGGTCTGCCCAAGCAGATCGCCGATTACCGCGATGACTACGCCGCCTATTACGAACGCTGTAAACACGATAACAGTCCTGCCCTGCGCGATCCTAATGCGGTGGTTTATCTGGTGCCCGGCGTGGGCATGATCACCTTTGCCAAGGACAAGGCGACAGCGCGGATCAGCGGCGAATTCTACGTCAACGCTATTAACGTGATGCGCGGGGCCTCGGCGGTCAGCGAGTATCAGGGCCTGTCAGAGCAAGAGGCCTTCGACATCGAATACTGGCTTCTGGAAGAGGCCAAATTGCAGCGCATGCCCAAGCCCAAGGCACTGACTGGTCGTGTGGCGCTGGTAACTGGTGGCGCTGGCGGTATCGGCTCGGCGACTGCAGAACGCTACCTTCGAGACGGAGCTTGCGTGATGCTGGCTGATATCAATAGCGAGGCACTGGCCTCAACCCAAGAAAAACTGACAGAGCAGTTCGGGGCTGATGTCGTTCGGCAAGTCAATATGAACGTTACAGACGAAACCGCTGTGGCCTCCGCCTACGCGGACCTTGCCGTGGAGTTTGGCGGGGTTGATATCCTTGTATCCAACGCAGGCATCGCGTCTTCGGCACCGGTTGAGGCCACCACACTTGATTTCTGGAACAAGAATATTGAGATCCTCAGCACCGGCTATTTCCTTGTCAGCCGTGAAGCATTCAAAGTGATGCGCGTACAGGACATGGGCGGTTCGATCATCTTCATCGCGTCCAAAAACGGACTTGCAGCCTCACCCAATGCGTCCGCTTATTGCACGGCAAAGGCGTCCGAAATCCACCTTGCGCGCTGTCTGGCGTTGGAAGGCGCAGAGGCCGGCATTCGCGTCAATGTCGTGAACCCCGACGCCGTGTTGCGCGGGTCGAAGATCTGGGAGGGCGACTGGCTGGAACAGCGTGCAGGCACCTACGGCACCGACAAAGACGGGCTGGAAGAAATGTATCGCCAGCGATCTATGCTCAAACGCTCGGTCCTTCCCGAGGACATTGCCGAAGCTGCCTATTTCTTTGCCGCTGATACGTCCGCAAAGTCCACAGGAAACATCATCAATGTGGACGCTGGCAACGTTCAAGCGTTTACACGGTAGGGGGCAGATATGAGCTATGACAGCGCAAAGGCCCAATTCGCAGATTGGGGCATCGACACCGAAGCCGCGATCGACCGTCTGAAAACCATTCCGATTTCTATGCATTGCTGGCAAGGTGATGATGTCGTTGGGTTTGAGCAGAAAAGCGGATCGTCCGGCGGCGGTATCCAAGCCACTGGCAACCATCCTGGTCGCGCGCGGACCCCAGACGAACTGCGCGCAGATCTGGAGTTTGCCTATTCCATGATCCCCGGATCGCATCGTCTGAACCTGCATGCGATGTATCTGGACACTGAGGAAACCCCCGACCGGGACGAAATCGAATACAAGCACTTTGCGCCATGGATCGATTGGGCCAAGGATCAGGGATTGGGGCTTGATTTCAATCCAACTTTTTTCGCTCATGCAAAGGCCGACGATAATCTGACCCTGTCGCATCCCGATGAGGGCATTCGAGAGTTCTGGATAGAGCATGGGCGGCGGACCCGCGAGGTTGCTGCGCGCATGGGGGCTGAATTGGGCTCCACCTGCGTCAATAACATCTGGGTGCCGGACGGTTACAAAGACACGCCTGTCGATCGCATGGCCGCCCGTCGCCGTTTGGAAGCCTCCATCGACCAAATGATCGCAACGCCGCAGGATCGGGCCCAGATGCGCGACGCAGTGGAAAGCAAGCTCTTTGGTATCGGGGTAGAGGCCTGCACCGTGGGTAGCCATGAATTCTACCTAGGCTATGCCATGAAGAACGACACAGTGCTGTGCCTTGACATGGGGCATTTCCACCCGACCGAAAACGTCGCCGACAAGCTGAGCGCCGCGTCCTTGTTTGTGGACGAAATCC
>JBCBGY010000376.1:0-2547 GCA_038526275.1 Pseudomonadota bacterium
AACTTGCCAGATCCACGCTGAAAGCTATTCCTCGGCAGAAGTGCTTCATGGCCCGGTTTCGATTGTTGACCGGAGCTTTCCGGTCCTGTGTTTCGCCAACCGAGACGTCGCTGAAGACAGTGTTGCAGGTGTTGCGGATGCCCTGTCCGACAAGGGAGCCACTGTCTTTGCGACCACGCCGAAAGTTCGCAACGCACATGTCTTGCCGCATATTCGGACCGATCATTGGCTGACCGATCCGATTTCCCTGATCGCATCATTTTATCGAATGGTTGAGACCGTTGCTGTTTCCCGCGGGATCGACCCGGACAACCCGCGCCACCTCAAGAAGGTAACAGAAACGGTATGACCTCGGACATCCTATCGTTCACAGGCGGCTCGATCTTCGACGGCACGGTGTTGCACGAAGGCGTTGCGGCCCGGTTTCGGGGCGGAGCGTTTGCAGAACTTGTGCCGATGGCGAAAGTGCCCGCGACTGACGCGACAATCGATCTCAAAGGCGATATACTCAGCCCCGGTTTTGTTGATCTTCAGGTCAATGGCGGCGGCGGCGTGATGTTGAACGACGACCCGTCGGTTGCCACAATAGCCACGATTGCTGCAGCACATCGACGTCTGGGAACGGTTGCCCTATTGCCAACCTTGATCACTGATACAAACGCCAAAACCATTGAGGCCATCGCCGCCGTCAAGGAAGCAATTGCTCTAAAAGTACCAGGGGTGATCGGGCTCCATCTTGAGGGTCCCCATCTCTCGGTCGTGCGTAAAGGTGCGCATGATGCCACTTTCATTCGTCCTATGCAGCAAGACGACCTTGATGTCCTTTTGACGGCCGCCGCTAACCTTCCGCTTCTTAAGGTCACGGTTGCACCGGAAACCGTTACCACCGCTCAGGTGCGGTCGCTGGTCTCAGCCGGGGTGCTGGTCTCTCTGGGTCACACGGATGCGGATTATGAGACCTGCTTGGACTATGCCGCCGCAGGAGCCTCCTGCGTAACGCATCTTTTCAACGCCATGAGCCAGCTAGGTAACCGGAAGCCAGGCCTAGTCGGGGCGGCCCTTGACTACGGTCGTTTGTCAGCTGGTGTAATCGCCGACGGAGTCCATGTGCACACAGCCTCCCTCAGGGCCGCCTGGGCAGCCAAACAAGGGCCAGGGCAGCTGTTTTTGGTGACCGACGCGATGGCCATCGCTGGCACAGAGGAAGATCGTTTCACATTAAATGGCAGAACCGTCATCCGGGGGGAGGGTCAATTGCGGCTGGAGGACGGAACACTGGCCGGAGCCGATCTGGACCTTACTACCGCGCTCTCGGTTCTGGTGCAGAAATGCGGGATCTCCCCTGCCGAAGCTCTGGCTGCAGCCACAACCGTACCGGCCGAACTGGCCGGTATTTCTGGACATACGTTTCGTCAAAAAGGTTTGGCACTCGACCACACGGTTCGGCTCAAGAAAAACCTTTCAAACATAATTGCTTAACAGCCATGCATAAGGTTCTTTGTTCAAACGAGCCCACGCATTCTTAACCCGCGCATCTGAAACGATAAAGGTTAACTTCTTGCGAAAGGGGGTATTCCAGCGACAGTTGTTAGCAGAGGCGAGTCTTTGTTTAACATAAGGATAGATTATCAGCGCTGATTTTGGAGTCGTAGATGGCTCAAAAACCGGTAGGCATGCTTATGTGCACTAAATTTTGTTTCTGGTTCTAAGTTAGATTGGCGAAACAGACGAAAATGCCCGACTTGCGCTTTGCAACGGCGGCAAAGAAGCTCCAACGGTAAAACCTCTCCTTCGTAGGTTTAAAGTAAAAGTCTGTTCTGCTGAGCCCAAAACTTTCACTTGAGTTTAGCATCTAGAGAACCGTGCCGCTTTAGCCAATCTAAGAATGCTTCCGGAGCGCCAGATAGAACGGCATCATCACGCAATACAATGGATATGTCGCGCGCGGCCCAGTCACCTGATATTGGGACCATCGATATCGGCAACAGGGAAAGGTACGGTGCGACGAACATCTCGGGTAGTATCGCGATCCCGAGACCATTAGCCACCATTGTACGCGCAACTTCGTTCGTGCTGGCCATGTAGCTGTATGCGAACCGGGGGGAGGCTGCTCCAGCGACCTTCCGAACCAGCCGCGTGAGTGAGCTCGCATTCTGCACACCAATCATCTGCCAATCCAGAAAATCTTCGAGCGAGACGCTGCCCTTTATTTCTAGCGGGTGCGCTTTCGGGACCACCAGTACCAGCCGGTCACTGACATAAGGCAGGGTCCGCAGACCTTCGGGAATGCGCAAGGTGTTTGAGACAAACCCAATATCCGCGATACCTCGCTGCACTTGGTCCAGGATCTCAGGCGTCAAGAGCTCCAGCAGATCGATGTCGATGTCGTCGGTCTGGGCCAGGAAGGACTGGATATGCAGGGCCAGACCATTCACTAGCGCGGACCCGTTGGCGCAGATCGCGACCTTGCCGCGCGCACCCGTCGCAAGCCTCTGCATGTCGTCCTCAATCGCGCGCAAGGTCCGAAAAGTGTCGCGCGCGCGGGCC
>JBCBGY010000377.1:0-2545 GCA_038526275.1 Pseudomonadota bacterium
GACAATGGGCAGTGCCATGATCATCACCGATCGACCGCTGGGCAGGCGACCATCGACCATTCGTCCGATACGAGCGGTCATTGCGGACCATTGATCAGTTTCAGAGCGCCGTTCTGCCAAACTCGCTTCCCCATCTATCTGTTTTACTGCGATTTTTTCCTCAGGCCGACACGGTCTGATCAAGAAAAGGAGAACGATATGCCAGTCTTTCGTCAAGTTCAGTTCGCGACCAAAACCGTCGCACTTGGTCTCGCGGCCGTGGTGTTGTCAGCCGGGTGCTCATCTGCGGATCCCACCATTGAGCCGGGCACACACCAAGTCAGCGTCACATTCACAGGCGTGAAGTCCGAAACCGGCATGATCTGGGCGAGCCTCTGCACCGAGGAAGAGCACGCCAAGCTCGGCGAAGAACCGTGCACATCGTACGGGCGAGTGGACGCAGTTGAGGGGGCCGTGCTGGCTTTTCCTGACGTCGAATCTGGCATCTACGCGATCAGCGCTTTCCACGACGATAATGACAATGGGGCTCTCGACTTCGACACGCGTGGGATACCGTTCGAGCCTACCGGAAACAGCGGCAATGCAAGAGGCTTTTTTGGGCCGCCAAGCTTTGACCAGATGAAATTCGTCCTGACTGGGCCAGGGACGGGCGCACCACACACCGTCACAATCGAGCTGACCGGTGGCTAACGCAACAAGCACGCGGCAGGTGCGCAATGGTCAGATATCCTGGCGCCCCCTGTTTTGTGCGGCGGCCTTGGTCATGGCGCCCCAGGCCGCTGCTCAAGACGATGGGCAGGCCGACGATCCCGATGTGCTGTCGACAGATCAAACCGATCTTGTTTTCGATGAGATCGCGGTGGATGGATCCAGCATTGTCGGTGGATCGATATCGGAATTCACACCTGAGCTTGTTCTGACGGAATCCGATATTGCCGCATACGGCGTGTCATCAATCGGCGAACTTCTGAGGGTCATCGAAGCCGAGACATCCAGCGGGAAACGTAGCCGAGATGAGCCACCGGTCGTCCTGGTCAATGGCAGGCGGGTGAGCGGGTTTCGCGAGCTCGACAACTACCCTGTCGAAGCTTTGGCGCGGGTGGAGGTTCTGCCTGAAGAAGCCTCGCTTGCTTACGGGTTCCAGGCCAATCAACGCGTGATCAACTTCGTGTTGAAGCCTGACCTCAACATCATCCCGATTAACACCCGCACCCAGGCGCCGCGCGCTGGCGGCACGCTTTCAAACACGTTGGACCTGTCGCGAGTGGTCATAGACGGCGGCGACCGGACCAGTTTCGGCGCCATCTATACGGCGAGCTCCGCGCTGCTCGAATCAGAGCGCTCAATCGTGCCCTTTGAAAACGGCCTCGACCAAAGCGCGCGCAGCCTGTTTCCTGAGAATTCAAGCCTGACGCTGAACGGCCTGCGGTCTTTTGAGCTTCCTGCCAATGCGGTGGGGACACTATCGCTGAGATGGCAAGATCAGGAGACCGAAGGATTTTTTGGTTTGGACATGCTCGGCGATCCCTTGGCCCAGCGCATCGACGCTCAGGCATTTGACGCCAATTTTTCGCTTAATAGCGGCCTTGGAAAGAATCTCTGGTCGGTTACGGCGAGCTTTGAAAACCGGGAAAGCACAACGAAGATCGATGTGTCTGGCGAGATGGACGCGCTTATCGTCTCATCGGAAGATCAGCTCTGGCGGCTTGATGGAAATGCCAGCCTCAGGCTTTGGGACACCTCCGACCGCTTCACGACTCTGAGCGGCGCCGTCGGCATCAATGGCGAAAGAAATGAAGCCGGCCGTCGTTTCATGGGCGAACGTGTCGGCGCCGAACGCTCACGCGATCAGGCCTATGTCCAGGTGACACTGAACCAACCCGTCGCCGTTCCTTTCGGCTGGCTGTCGCTGAGCACAACAGGGCGACTGTCTGAGCTTTCAGATGTCGGGCAGCTTACAGAATGGGGGATTTCGAGCACCTACACACCGATAGAGGGGCTCGATTTCATTGTCTCGTTTGACAATGCGGAGACAGCACCGTTGCTATCGCAACTCAATTCGGCGCCCTCCCCGGCTTTCAACCAGGCGGTCTACGATCCACAAAATAATGAAACTGTCCTCGTCACCACGATTCAGGGTGGCAATGGGGATCTGGCCATCGCTACACGCGAAACCTGGAAAATTGGCTTGGCGTGGAAGCCCTGGGAAGAGCGCGATCTCAACTTCGGTTCGGACTTGGTTTCGATCGAAACACTCAATGACATTCGCTCCGTCACGCATCCCTCGCTCGGCTTTGAATCGGCCTTCCCAGACCGCGTCGAGCGAGACAGTGATGGCACGCTGATCACTTTTGATCGCCGCGCCATCTCCGCAGCATTGGCACGTGAGACGACGCTCAAATCGTCTTTCAGTTGGTCCATCCCGATCAAGGCGCAACGGGCAAGCAAACCCTTGACCGCAGAGCAGCGCCGTCGCCGTGGCGGTCGTCCAGGAGCCTCAAGACTTTCACTTGTGCATCGATGGGTGATCGAGAATGAAGCAAAG
>JBCBGY010000378.1:0-2436 GCA_038526275.1 Pseudomonadota bacterium
TCCCAAGTGTCTGACAAGATGTGGTCAGGGAACCGCCGTTCAGAAATGAAACTGCGGGCATTCCCGGCGTTGAACACCTGGATCATGTCGGCCAGATCAATTCCGGCAGCTTCGGCCAACCGACCGGCTTCCGAGCAGGCCAGAAAATTGGTGTGAGTGATCAAATTGTGTACCACTTTCATCGTATGGCCTGCGCCAGACGGACCCAGATGGATCAGCTTTCCCGCGCAGGCTTCAAGAACATTGCGAGACCGGTTCAGCACTGCCACGTCGCCGCCGATCATCAGGGTCATGGTCCCGTCATCCGCACCCTTTGCACCGCCTCCGGTCATACCCGCATCCATGTAGGGAACGCCTGCTTCAGCGGCTCGGACAGCTAGCCTTTTTGTGTAAACCGGGTCGGACGTGGTGAAATCCCACAGGATCAGATTTGGCCCAGCCTTTGCCAGCATCGGGTCGAGCATTTCGTCGATTTCCTTCGACCCTGGCACCACGAAAATAATAACTTCGGCCTCTGCAGCCATCTCGTGCGGAGGCGCTGCCCGCGCGATGTCAGAACATGCGTTTCGCGCGTCTTCCGACAGGTCCCAGACCAGCAGATCGTGACCTGCCTTCGCCTGGTTTCTCGCGATCCCGCGCCCCATATTGCCAAGGCCGATCACGCCAACGGATGTGGTCATTTCTCACTCCTCCTCCAGAGCTTCAGGCATCCGTAGCCGAGAAGAGCCGATCTGCATTGGTTGACCAATTTCTATTAAAATCAACACCTTCTCGCGCTTGCCGTTGCAAAAAGCGTTCCCGATCGATAGGATTTAGTCAAGTTTTCGGTCCTGCCAGACCCACGAAAAATGCAACCGGTTCGACCGGTGTGAAAGACAGCGAGGGGGAGCTCCTGATGTTTGAGAAAATGCCCCATATCAAAGAAGAGGTGTACCTTGGTTTTCTGGGGCGCACGATCGATGTGCACTGGAACTACCATGCGATCCTGATGGTCAGTATCTGGCTGATCCTGGTTCCACTTTGCATCACCATTATCCGCTATGGAAAGCCGCGTCCGACCAAGTACGGGCTGCGCCGCCAGGTCCATATAAAACATATCGAATGGTGGTGGTTCAGCACGCACAAATACGGGCTGAACATCGCGGTTATCCTGTCGCTGCTCGGGGTGGCTGTCGCTTTGGTCGTCAGCCAAGGCTTCAGTGGATCCGTGCATGCGATCCTTGGATCACTGACGGTGGCGCTGGGGGTCATCCAGCTTTTGGCGGGCCTGCTGCGGGGCACCCATGGTGGTAAGTATTACAACAATGCCGATCCTGACGATCCGTCGACCCATCACGGCGACCACTACAGCCGCACCACCAGACGACGCATATTCGAGGCCTATCACAAGACCGCCGGCTACTTCACCTTGTTCTGCGCGGTCGGGGCCATCGGGTCGGGGCTCATGCAATATCCGATGCCGATCCTTGCGCGGATCGTGTTCGTCATCCCGTTTCTGTTCCTCGCGATTTGGATCGTCATGGAGTTCTTTGAACGCCGCTACGACGGATACCGCGCGGTTCACGGCTACGGGTTGGAACACCCTTACAACAAAGAGCGTGAGTATCTTTAATGGCCGATGTGCTGATCAGCGAGTTCATGGATAAAGGCGTGGCAGAAGGCTTGATCGCGGATTTCGACACGCACTGGGATCCGGACCTTTGGAACAAGCGGGATGAATTGAAGGCCCAGATCGCCAGCGCGAAAGCTATCGTCGTCCGCAATGGCACGCTGGTGAATGAAGAGCTTTTGGATGCCGCGCCCAACCTCCAGGTGGTGGCACGCATGGGTGTTGGTCTGGACACAATCGATGTGGCAGCCTGCAAAGCGCGCGGCATAGAAGTCTGCCCGTCGATTGGAGCAAATGCGGTATCGGTCGCAGAATATGTAATCGCGACGGCCATGGTGCTGTTGCGCGGCCCAACCTATTTCGCCACCCCTGATGTCGCCGCCGGTGCATGGGACCGGCCGAAATTCGCGGGCTCAACCGAAATTGCCGGGCGGGTGATGGGGATCATCGGGTTCGGATCTATCGGTCAAGTGGTGGGTGAAAAGGCCCGTGGCATGGGGATGGAGGTTGTTGCCTACGACGCGATGATGCCGGACGACCATCCGGCTTGGGCCGATGCGAAGCGGGTCACGCTCGACGATCTGGTGGCAGAGGCAGACGTGATTTCGCTGCATTGTCCGAAACTGCCCGAAACGATTGACCTGATCGACAAACGCCAATTTGAACGGATGAAACCCGAAGCCGTTCTGATCAACTCGGCGCGCGGCGGTATCGTCAACGAAGCCGATTGCGCCGAAGCTCTGCGCTCCGGTCAGATCGCCGGAGCGGCCTTGGATACGCTTGATGTTGAACCGATCACTCCGGAGGTTGGCGCGCTGTTCCAAGGG
>JBCBGY010000379.1:0-2401 GCA_038526275.1 Pseudomonadota bacterium
AGGAGAACTGACATGAGACTTGGTCGCGCTCTCATGCTGGTGACCCTCGCAAGCGCCACTTCCGTGCAGGCGAGTTCGGCCGAGTACCAGTTCTGCTGGGTGGGCAGCAATGGCTACTACATGGAAGGCTGGATGGCATTCGATGCCAGCCTACAAGGAACAGGCCTGATCACGCAGGACCAGATCACTGGCTTCCGCATCGAAGGGTTCCATGAAGGCGTTTCCCTGGGCTCATGGTCCCTGGAGGGCAAAGCGCCTGACGCAACCTGGATACTGACCTTCGACACGATCAACCTGGAATTTCCAACCGGCAGCACAGGCGTCTCCGACTACCAAGCTTGGAACGCCGACGGCACGGCCAGCAATTGCGGAAGTCCCGGTTTTGGGTTCAACGCGGGCAACAATGCGCAAGACGTCTGTGTGAACGGCCAGTGGATAACGGATTCCATGATCGACCGTTTCACGCCATTCTTTGTCCGCCTTGCCGCCGATGGTCCAGCTTGCGGGCAACCTGAACTTCTGAGCCGCACCCTGACTGATCCAGTGGCAGGGGTCGCAGGATGATCAGGTCAGACGTTCTACGGTCGCTCTTGCCAGTGCTGCAAGATCATTTGGTCGTCTGCAATATTGGCCTGCCCAGCCAGGAAATGCACATGTTGAAAGACCGACCCGGCAATTTCTACATGCTGGGAACCATGGGACTGGCATCCTCAATCGGGCTGGGTCTTGCCCTGTCGCAACCGTCATCGGTGCTCGCCATAGATGGGGATGGGTCAGTCCTGATGAACCTTGGTACGTTGGCAACCATCGCCAACAATCCGGCCCCCAATTTTGTTTTGCTGATCATCGACAATGGCAGCTATGGGTCCACCGGGGATCAGGTGACATATGCGGGGCAGAAAACGTCGCTGGCTGAAGTGGCGCGCGCCTGTGGATGCGCTCAAGTCGTTGAATGCTCCGCCGAAGATACCGCCGCCACTGTGGGCCACGCCATTGAAGCAGGCCAGATGACCGTCATTGTCAGTAAATGTGAAAGCGGCAACATCCCTGTCCCAACCATTCCGCTTGATCCCGTGGTCATCAAGGATCGCTTCATGCGCCACATTGCAGCAAAGACCGGACAGGACGCCTGATTGGTCAACATAGTCGGCGGGGACTGTTGCCAAGCCACCAGAATTGTTCAATTCTGCCGCCATGTCAGGGGGTGACAACATTATGTTCGGCCTATCGAACGGGTCGCACGAAATCACTATGCGCTTCGGTCGCTGTCCCGGCCACTCGGACTTTGCTGGAACCCGATCTTGGATCCCGGGCCAGATATCAAATCAAATGGGGAGATAAAAATGTCCAAAGAACTGACGCAACTTGGCCGCCTTGCGGCCTCGGGGCGGGTGAGCCGCCGTGAGTTTCTGGGCCGAGCCTCAGCTCTGGGCTTTACGGCCGCTGCGGCAGGCGGCTTTTTGCAGCGCGCCCATGCCGATGGCCATGCGACGCCCATAAAAGGCGGAACACTAAAGGTCGGCATTCAGGGTGGAGCGTCGACCGACACGCTCGATCCGGCTCTGTCTGCCAACGACACAGCAATCATGAATCTGCGCCTCTTTGGCGACCTTCTGGTGGAAGTCAGCCCGGAAGGTGAAATCGAATACCGGCTGGCCGAAGAGGTTGAAGCCTCTGACGATGCCAGCGTCTGGACCTTCAAAATCCGCAAGGGTGTTCAGTTCCACAATGGTAAGGAACTGACCCCACAGGATGTGCTGCGCACGATGGAGCGCCATTCTGGCGAAGACACCAAGTCCGGCGCATTGGGCATCCTGCGCGGTATCAAAGACATGACTGTGGATGGCGACAATTTCATCGTCACCCTGGAACAGCCAAATGCCGACCTGCCCTATTTGATCAGCGACTATCACCTCGTGATCCAGCCCGATGGTGGCTTTGATGATCCCGGCGCAGGGATTGGTACCGGGCCCTACAAGATGGTATCGAACGAAGCTGGCGTGCGTCACGTCTATGAAAAGTTCGACGGCCATTGGGATGAGTCCCGCGGCCATGCGGCGACCATAGAACTGGTCGTGATCAACGACGATACGGCGCGGGTTGCGGCCCTGCAGTCCGGCCAGGTCCACATGATCAACCGTGTGCCCCCCAAGGTGGCCAGCTTGGTTGGTCGGATGCCTGGCATCGAAGTGAATTCGATTGCAGGCAAAGGCCACTACGTTTTCATCATGCACTGCAACGCGGCACCGTTCGACAATATCGATCTGCGTCTTGCTCTGAAATACGCGATGAACCGCGAAGAGATGGTCGAGAAGATCCTGTTCGGCAACGGCACGGTCGGCAACGACACTCCGATCAACGCCGCCTACCCGTTTTACAGCGAGTTAGAGCAACGAAGCTA
>JBCBGY010000380.1:0-2394 GCA_038526275.1 Pseudomonadota bacterium
TTCCGCTAGGCGCTGCAACCAGGGATGCGATCCGCGTATCCCATTGACGCCGGGGCGTTAAGATTGCGTCCCAAACTCCGCGGTTCTGCCGCCAAGTACTGGACGCATATGACAACGTTTTCTGACCTGAAGTTGGACCCAAAGGTCCTGCAAGCCGTTACCGAAGCTGGATATACTGAACCGACACCCATTCAGGCAGGCGCCATTCCATCGGCGCTGAAAGGCCAAGATGTTTTGGGCATCGCCCAGACCGGAACGGGCAAAACCGCCAGCTTTACACTGCCGCTGATTACCATCTTGTCAAAGGGGCGCGCCCGCGCACGGATGCCGCGTTCGTTGGTTCTCGCGCCCACGCGCGAGCTGGCCGCACAGGTGGCCGAGAATTTCGACATCTATGCCAAACATACCAAACTGACCAAGGCTTTGCTGATCGGCGGCGTGTCATTTGGCGAACAGGATAAGCTGATTGACCGTGGGGTCGACGTGTTGATCGCAACACCTGGCCGTCTGCTTGATCACTTTGAACGCGGCAAACTGCTGCTGACCGGCGTTCAGATCATGGTGGTGGACGAAGCCGACCGTATGCTCGACATGGGGTTCATTCCGGATATCGAACGGATCTTCCAACTGACGCCGTTCACCCGCCAGACTCTGTTCTTTAGCGCTACGATGGCGCCGGAAATCGAGCGGATCACAAATACATTCCTAAGCGCTCCGGCGCGGGTCGAAGTCGCACGCGCCGCCACCACCAGTGAAACGATTGCCCAGGCGCTGGTGCAGTTCAAACCCAAACGCAAGGACCGCACGGCCCATGAAAAGCGCGCCATTCTGCGGGCGCTGATCGAACAGGAAGGCGAGGCCTGCACCAACGCGATTATCTTCTGCAACCGCAAGGTTGAGGTGGATATCGTCGCCAAATCGATGAAAAAGCACGGGCTCAATGCGGCGCCGATCCATGGCGATCTGGATCAGGCCCACCGGATGCGCACACTTGACGGATTCCGGGACGGATCGATCCGGTTCCTTGTTGCATCCGATGTCGCGGCGCGGGGTTTGGATATTCCAAGCGTCAGTCATGTGTTCAACTTCGACGTGCCCAGCCATTCCGAAGACTATGTCCACCGGATCGGGCGTACGGGTCGCGCTGGTCGGTCTGGAAAAGCATTCATGATCGCCGCACCCGCTGACGACAAGAACCTCGCGGCCATCGAAACGCTGGTGAAAATGGACATCCCACGGATCGACAACCCGGTTAAGCCCGCACCCGAACCTGTTGAAAAACCTGGGAATGTCAGCAACAAGGATGAAGCCCCCTCGGTCGAGACGGGCCGAGGCCGTCGGGACCGTGGCGGATCAGATCGCAAACGCCAGGATGCGCAGGTCATTGGCTTTCACGATCACGTGCCCGACTTCATCACTCGGTCCTTCATCCGCAAAGCAAGCTGATGCAGGTCACGGGGCGTTGCCACTGCGGTGAGATAACGTTCGAGGCCGAGATAGACCCGCAGAAGCCTCGGATCTGCCATTGTACCGATTGCCAAAAGCTGTCCGGGGGCCCATTTCGCGTGGTCGTCGCCGTTTCAGAGGCAGATTTCCGCATCACCGCAGGCACGCCAAAAATCTACGTGAAGCGGTCTGAAAGCGGAAATCCCAGACAGCAGGCCTTTTGCGGCACGTGCGGTACACCGATCTATGCCACCTCGGACGATGACGCCTATCCCCGTCGCATTGGCATCCGCGTTGGCGCGATTGATGGCGGGATAGATCTGGTGCCGCGTCGAGAGATTTGGGCCCGCTCTGCCGCGAAATGGTTGCCTGATTTTCCGGGCACCACCCGCATTGACGAGCAATAACGCCCCTCACACAGCCATTTGACCCTCTGCAATGCCGCGCTGTGTTAGATCTGTCCTCGGCGGGGGCCGAACGTGACAGAGTTGACATGACCGATCAAACCAACGCTCCCGACAGTCCGGACATGCCGGAAGATCAAACCGACCACGCCAATTGCCCAAAACGGCGCCGTTTGCGCTATGCGACCAGTGCTATCGTGGCGACTGCTGCAGTTGTTGTTCTGTCCGGCGCCATGCGCCCAGCGGTACCCGACATTTACGCTTATGGCACAACCCGCCTGCCCGCCGCCGTGAACTACAAGATCGCGACCGGCAAGACCGACATTGCGCAAGCCAAGCTGGACCATTTCGGCACCCAACTCACAGCCTACGCCAACGCTGTTCATGGGGCGGAGGTTTGCAAGCAGCCGCTGGTTGGCCCGCTCATCTGCGATCCGTCGCTCGCGCGGAAAGGCGACACCACTGCGCTGATGCAGGTCCACGGTCTTTACAGTACGCTTCAACTCCGGGTGCTGCACGCCCGCGACAGGGGCTAACCGACAGT
>JBCBGY010000381.1:0-2381 GCA_038526275.1 Pseudomonadota bacterium
GTGATCTCGCCGACCTGGGCACGGCCCATGCGGACGCAGTCGCCCGGGCTGGGAACAGTGCCGCCTTCGATCTCAAAACCCACCAGTTTGCGATGGGGATGCGCCTTGCGTTCCTCCAACGCTGTGCGCCCGATAAAATCATCGGGCTTCGATTTCAGCGGGACGGTAAAGCCAATGCCCGCCTCAAACGGATCGGTCTGATCGTCAAATTCACTGCCCGCAAAGATCAGCCCCGCCTCGATCCGCATCATATCGAGCGCGGCCAACCCCAGGGGCTTCATCCCATAAGGCTCGCCTGCCGCCCACACTTTGTCAAAAATCTCTTCGGCGTTTTTCGGATGGCAGAAGATTTCGTAGCCCAATTCCCCGGAATAGCCGGTGCGGGAAATCACGACCGCGGTGCCAGAAAAATCACCCAGGCGTGCAATGGTCAGTCGGAACCAGGGCAGTTCCTCGATCGTTGGCTGGGTCGGTGGCGTCCAGAACAGGTCTGACAGGATCGCCTTTGAATGCCGCCCCTGGACGGCAATGTTGTGCAGCTGATCGGTGGACGACCGGACCCAGGCATTCAGCCCATGCTTTGCGGCCTGTTCCCGCAGCCAAAGACCAGACGTGTCCGTCCCGCCGACCCAGCGGAAGTTCATATCGCCCAGGCGGTAGACCGTGCCATCGTCGATCATGCCGCCATGTTCATAGCACATCGCGGTATAGGTCACCTGGCCGACCGACAGCTTTTTCATATTCCGCGTGACGCACATCTGCATTAGCGCTTCGGCGTCAGGCCCCGTCACCTCGTACTTTCGCAAAGGCGACAGATCCATGATCGCCGCCTTTTCCCGCACCGCCCAATATTCTTCGATCGCCCCATGGGCTGTGAACGTGTTGGGCAGCCAGTAGCCGTTATATTCCACGAAATCGCGGGTATGGCGGGCGAAGCAGTCATGAAAGGCGGTCTTCTTGGTCTCTTGCACATCTGCCTCCGCAGATTTTCGGTAGCCGATGGAGCGTTGGAAATCTTCGCCTGCCTTGTAGGTGCGCACCTGTATATCCGTGGGCTCCCAGCCGTTCGCAGGGTCAACATCGCAGGGGCAGGCTGTAGACACGCAGACCAGATCGGTCAGCGCCCGCAGCAGGACATAGTCGCCCGGGCGCGACCACGGATCGTCCATCCCAATGGCGTTGGTGGCGTCCAGCATGGTGTTGAAGAAGAAATTGATCGCGGGCCAACCGCCCCGGGGCCGGATATCAAACCGGGCCAGATCGGCGTTCATATTGTCGGAACAGTTTACATGGCCCGGATATCCCAGATCTTCGTAATAGCGCGCGGTGCAGGCCAGCCCGAACGTGTCGTGCCGCCCGCATGTGTCCTGAACGATCTCGACCAGCGGTTCCTGATCGACGCTCCAGTATTTCGAGAAGATGCCGGGGGCAGGGTAAAGCGAACCCATCAGACTGCGGGTCGTGGTCGGGTCGATTTCGCGTTCGAGCCCCCGGTCGAGTGCACGGAGGGAAAAGGCCTGAAAGTCGGAACATTCCCGGCCTTTCACGTCGACGATCTGGATGAACTCACCCGCCTTCACCTCATAGGCAGACGCCGCGCCCGGTAAGATATTCAGATCTTGCAGCGGGTCGGCCAGCGGATCGGGCGGCCCGATCTGAGACTTCGCATGGACCGGATCTGCCCGACGAATGTAAAGGATCAACTCCGTCGGCGGGTTTTGGTCGTCGGGCCGCATCGGCCCCCCGGGCGCTGCACAAATCAGCAACCCATCGGTTTGTGCTGTCAGTGATACATAGTCGCCGGGACGTGTGTCGCCCTGTAAAACCGGAACCGCATCGCCTGTCTCAATGTCGAAGCCAGCAGCCTTGAGCGCCCGCAGGACGGTTGCACCGCTCCGCGATCCATTGGCCAGCGTAGCGATAGTAGCGTCAGGGCGCCCCGTGCCGGATTGGCCCAGCATGGCCGCGTCAGATGTGCGATCCGGCGCGAAGAAGACCAACTCACCGGGCTGCAGACCTTCCTTGTCCAGAACCGAGATCTCATCACCCTTGTAGATTGGAAGGGCCCGAGAGCCGCCACCCGGGACCGGGTGCCGCTCCACCCCGTGGGGCAGGATCGGTAAGCCGGGTGTGGTGACCCCGTTGCGTTCCCAAGGATGTTCGATGAATGTTGGCTCTTGCAGCATCATTCCGGCAGTCCCAATGCACGTTTGCGCCGCCGGGCCCAGGCCAGGATCGCCATGTCAAATGTCAGAGCCATGAGCGAGACATTCAGGCCAAGCACGATGTTTTTGCCCAACTCTGTCCCCGCTAGGGTGCGCTGTAACTCCTGGCCCAGATCCTGCGTCCCGATAAAGGCCGCGATGATCACCATGAAGAAT
>JBCBGY010000382.1:0-2366 GCA_038526275.1 Pseudomonadota bacterium
GCGCGCCGTTGACCAAAGAGTTCGTGAAAGAGCTTGTGTCCGAGCAGATTGACATGGAATTGCGTCGCGGTCGGTATAAAGCACCTTAGTCCGGCGAAGAGATGGATCGGGATTGGTCAACCCCGCTTTGCCGGCCAAAGGCCCTGAATCGTGCACTAATCGCTATCTCAACCCGAAACTGCAGTATGAGCCAGCTCGAAGATGTCGGAAACATCAACGGATATGGCGTGTGCATTGACCGGTTCGCGCCTTTGGGCGTATGAAAGTCGAGCGGGCGACTTGTATTTAGACCCTTCCAAGCTATTGCGGAATTGGATTTGCCAGCTACCCCAGATCAAGCGCAGCCATCAAGCCAAACATCGCCAAGATTTTCGGGGCGGCACTCCCCAGCCACGAGGCGTGCGATTCTGGCGCTGCGGTCTGCCAACCTCTCGTCTTCCTCAAGAAGACGAAATTGGCCTGGCGCGACTAGCACTGCCAGCAACCTGTGGTACTCTAAGTCGGAGATTTCATCTGGTGCTCGACCGTAGAGGCTTTCGCTCGCGTCAAAGAGACCTGTCATCCAGCCATCAGGGCCGCGCCCCATTTCCACGGTATCCATCCAAAGCGTAAGTATCTGATCTTTGCTCAACCGGCTCTCCAAGCCCATGGCAAAACCTGTTTGTCGTATTTTGCCGATGCCGGGATGAAACTCATCAAATCCCAGGCGTTTGGACAGTGATTGAGAGATTGTGGTTAAACCAGCGCCATGCGTCGAAAGATCAATACCTTCGTGCTCTAGGTAGCCGGGGTCCTGCACCAAAAGGAGTTGCCTGAGACGTTCGGCACCCAGATCAGCGGGGCCACGACCGCTGATAATCAGCCGGTCTGCTTGCACCGTGTAACTATCTGATCTGCTGACAGCGTCCCGGTAACCGTTCGCGCCATAAGCAACGACGGCTGCAGTGGTCGATACGATAAGTAATGTGAAAATCTTCATCAAACGTTTCATCGTCAAATCTCCTTCTGGAAATCGAGTGGCAGAGTTCAATACCCGTACGGACTTCATGGCCCAACTGGTAGGCTACCCGCCCCCACTGATGCGCTGAAGCACAGGCTTTCTTGGCCACAATGCAAGACGGCAAATTCACAAGAAATGTTTCGAACTGTGGATGTGAGAGCTTCTTGCGAAAAACAACCCGCCCTCCAGCTCCTGCCCCGTGGACGTGAAATACACGCTTGCCCAAGTCGACCCCGACGATTTGCAGCTCAGACATGGTTCTTCCCTCCCTTTTTCCTCACCTGGTTCTCTCATGAACCGGCAGGAGGGGTATCCAAACCATCTAAATCCGCTCTGCGATCTACAACTCTTCCCGTGGGTCTTGGCCGCGCAAGATACGGATGATCTCTACCATTTCTGTATCGATGATCCGGTAGTAGATCGTGTGAGGTGGATGGACGCTGCGACGGTAGCCATCACGATAGTCTGATTTCTGAAATTGCATCGGAGCATCGCCGATGGCGTCCAGGCGTGCAATCAAACTGTCAAAATAACTGTCCGCACGGTCCAGGCCGAATGTCTCAATCCCGTGACGGTAAATGCTGGCGAGGTCTTCATCGGCTTTCGCCGTGAGCCTATACGCCCCCACTGAGAAGCAAATCCTGTTTTACAGCAGTACGGATATCTTCCGGTGTCCGCTCGCTGATGCCGCTGTTCTCACCTTCGACAAGAGCGGCAATTACAGCTTCCCGATGGTTGTTCTTCGCTTCGAGAAGCCGGAGTGCGTCTCTCATGACCTCACTGGCAGATGTGTACCGTCCAGAAGCCACCTGACCTGCTACAAACTGCTCGAAATGATCGCCAAGTGCGACGGATGTGTTTTTCATGATTTTAACCTTCCATAGCTTTCTTACCAGATCTTGGTAATTTTGGCAAACGCATGAGAATTTTTGTTACCCCTGTATGGGCCTTCCACTCCAGAGGAGTCGAAATAAGTCCACCCTGTCCTGTCGGTCTGGCCGGAACCTCCGCACGTATGTGACTTGCGTCGATCGAGTACACGTCCTGAAAAAAATGATGATGGATTGCCTGGTAGTGTGAATAGTCGAGCTCGCCTTTATGCAGTGGCTCCTCGGAGCGTGTCAAAAACATAAGTAATTCGAACTGGTCGAGTTGCTCCTGACTTCTCAGGTTGGCCTTGTTTCGGAGAACATTCGTGCTCGGGTAACAGAGAGGATCTTCTGTTGGATCGTATCGGCTCATCGACCCTTCGTGGAGGTGAATACGTCGGTGATTGCAGAACGAAGTGCGTCACCTGTGAGCCCGATGCGGGTGCAGGTCTCGAGGGTCTTTGCTGATTCAGCATTCGTCGTGATGCCTTCGATCT
>JBCBGY010000383.1:0-2361 GCA_038526275.1 Pseudomonadota bacterium
GATCCACGCGTCCGCGGCCCGGAAGAAACGTCGTCATCTCACTGGCCAAAACCTTTTGATCCAAGAAGTCCCTGCAGCGTGCTGAACTAAGCCGCTGCAGGCATTCAGAAGTTCAGACCTATAACATACTCCTCAGTCTGGCTGAGCCATTGAGTCACTGCTCACCGCCAAGAGACTGCCGTGCATACAGGCAGAACCAGCACCAAACCGCTCGATCCATTCGTTTTTTTGCCGAAATTGTAGACCGTACCCCAGTGTTCTCCTAGCGTTTGATGAGATTAGTGATCTGGTCAGGCCCATTTTTCGTTTCAGGGGCCCCCAATCACTGATCCCCAAAAGAACCGAAAGGGGGACCTTCTCATGAAACTGGTTGTGGGCCTTGATGGTCAAAGCTCGGGAGACAAAGCTCTCGAATTTGCCAAAGACCTGGCCACTCGAATGCAATCCTGCGAGCTGATCGTGGTTTACGTGATCGAGTGGTCTCCGTTTTCTTTTCAGACGGCAGAAGAGAATGCGGAGCGTCACAAACGTCGCGAGGAGGAAATTTCAATTGCGACAGAGCGGGTCGTAGACCCTGCGGTCGCAACCCTAACCGGGGCTGGCCTTACGGCTCGCGCCATCGTCCGCCATGGCGACGTGGCCGATACAATCGACCAAATCGCGAATAGCGAGGGCGCCAGCCAGATCGTTGTCGCGCGTTCCAGCGCCGGCGGCTTTTCATCCCGCATTTTCGGTAGCTCAACCGCAAATCTGGTGATGCATGCCCGCGTCCCCGTCACTGTTGTCGTATGAGGTTTGACCAAATGAAAAGCATCTATTCGATACTCATCGCAAAGCTGGCGATCCTAGCCCTTGCGATACCGGCCCAAGCGCAGGAGGAGGCACAATCCCTGGACGCTCGGGTGAACGAGGCTTTTGCGACATTCACCGGACCATTCGTAAGTTTCGTCTTCGCGCCGATACCCGGAACCGAATTTCCGTGGATTGTGTTGTGGCTGGTCATTGGTGCGTCTGTGTTCACCATCTACTTCGGTGCGGTTCAGTTCCGCTACTTTGGGCACGCGATTGGGTTGGTGAAAGGCGACTATTCGGACCCGAAAGATGCGGGCGAAGTCAGTCATTTCCAGGCGCTGGCGACAGCCTTGTCAGGGACCGTGGGCCTTGGCAACATTGCCGGTGTGGCCGTAGCAGTTGGCATTGGCGGGCCAGGTGCAACATTCTGGATGATCCTCGCAGGCCTTCTGGGCATGGCGTCCAAATTCACCGAATGCACGCTGGGGGTGAAGTATCGCAACGAATATCCGGATGGTACCGTTTCTGGCGGGCCGATGTACTATATCTCCAAAGGGTTTGATGAACTCGGGCTGCCAGGCGGCAAAATTCTGGCGATCCTCTTTGCGATATTCTGTATCCTCGGTGCTTTGGGTGGCGGGAACATGTTCCAGGCCAATCAGGCGCACGTTCAGATCACCCAGATTACCGGCCAATATCCCGGCTGGATCACTGGCCTTCTTTTTGCTGCCGTTGTTTTCGCGGTGATCGTGGGCGGCATCAAATCGATCGCTAAGGTGACCGAAAAGGTCGTGCCATTCATGGGGGTCATGTATGTGGGCGCCGCCTTGATTGTGCTGATCGTCAATTATGACCTGATCGGATGGGCCTTTGGCCAGATCTTCGCTGGTGCTTTCACCGGACTTGGCGTGGCTGGCGGCTTAGTCGGTGCACTGATCCAGGGTTTCAAGCGGGCTGCCTTCTCGAACGAGGCGGGCGTCGGGTCCGCCGCGATTGCGCACTCTGCCGTAAAAACCAACGAGCCGATCACCGAAGGTTTCGTTTCTCTGCTGGAACCCCTGATCGATACGGTTGTGATTTGTACCATGACAGCGCTTGTCATCATCATATCGCAGCAACTGATCATCGATCAGGCCACGGGCAACTACATGCTGAACGAGGCTGGCAGCGCCATTGCCACAGTCGACGGGAATACCGGCGTGGCCCTCACCTCCGCAGCCTTCGGTTCCGCCATTGGATGGTTCCCATTCATCCTGGCCATTGCCGTTATCCTGTTCGCCTTCTCCACCATGATCTCTTGGTCGTACTACGGTCTGAAGGCTTGGACTTACCTTTTTGGTGAAGGCAAGACGACGGAACTGGTGTTCAAGATCATTTTCTGCATCTTCGTGGTCATCGGCGCCGCGGCCAATCTCGGCCCTGTCATCGACTTCTCGGATGCAGCAATCTTCGCTATGGCCGTGGTCAATATCTTCTGCCTCTACTTCCTGATGAAGGTTGTACGCGAGGAACTGGTGTCCTACAGCGCCCGTCTGAAATCAGGTGAAATCAAGAAGTTCGTGCACTAAA
>JBCBGY010000384.1:0-2346 GCA_038526275.1 Pseudomonadota bacterium
TCGTGAGTGATTGGCTTGACAAAGAAACCACGTTGCGACCGGCAATCAATGAAGCCTTCGTTGCTGAGACGGGCCAACGCCTCACGAATTGGCGTTGGGCTCATATCCAACTCGTTCGCCAGGTCGCAAATTTTTAGTCTATCACCCGGACAGTAACGGAAGTAGATGATATTGCGTTGGATCATTGAGTACGCATGGAGGTAAGCGCATTCGGTCCTGGTATCCATAAGTCCATCCCTCGCTTATTCACCTTCCCGCGTAGATTGAACGTCGCGCCAGTCGAATGCTTCAACTGTTACTAGACAAGTTCTTGTGATTGGCGCAAAGCCACGCTGATTTGAACGTCGCGCCAGAGGTGATCCGCTGAGTTGGCTTGTCCCGACAAGACCCAGGATTGAAAACGAAACCAAAGCACCTACGTTATAGATCAGCGGTAGCGAATCGCTCCGCGACTTCATCCATGGATGCAATCCGATCCGCACGACGCGTTTGCAGGCAAGCGAGGATGACGGCTCCTAATTCTACGGGCAAAAGGCTTTGAAGAAGGTCAGATCTTGTGGGGCCTAACTCGGCAATCGCGGAAAGCTTATCGCGAATGGGTGCTTTTGGGTCAGCGTAAGCTGTGGGTACCTTTCCCGTGGCTGAAAAGAAGAGAACAGCCCCAAAGGAGTAGGTCTCGCTCAATTGATCGATCAGCGGGGGTGCATTCTCTAAGATCTTTTTCGCAGTCTCTGGTGCCATGAAATGAACCATTGCACCTCGAAAGTTAAAATTGCCGGGGGCATGGCTTAAGGCGAAATCTATGAGCTTTACGTTTCCCTCGTCCACAAGCAGGTGAGACGGTTGAAGGTCGCCATGAACCTGGCCTGCACTATGTAGCTTGGCCACGGTCTCCGCAGCCGCCTGGTACACCTTCCGTAATGAGTCACTAGCGTCAGAGTGGGCGCGATGCCAGCGGTCGATCGGTTCGCCTTGCTGCCAGGCCATAAGTAACCAATGTTCGTCGCTAGCCAATCCATCGGAAATGTAGCTGCCCTGGGCCAGTTCAGAACCGTACTTGCAGAGCCACTTGGTTTCGCGTTGTAACATTTCCATGGGATCGTATGGCCCCGTTGCCTGTGCGCCCGGGGTCACAACTTTCAGTGCGGCCTCCGAGCCATCCGGTAGCGTGCCACGCAACAGTGCCACGCCGCGCCGGTTCGTAACGACTTCACTGGTTTGGAAACCTGTGGTGCGCAGTCCTGGTAGATCCTTAAGATAATCTTCAAGGTGCAAGGGCGTCGTGCTTTCGAGACTTGCCATGGTTGCTCTCCAACAGCTTGATAAGTTCCTTTGATCCGTATGCGGCCCGAGAAACCTGGAGGTCGTCACTGGCTTCAGCTTGGTCTGGGGACAAGGCCGCTCGGAGTTCATTTGCCGCCAAACGTAGGAACGGACCGCTCACAATCTCACCATCATCTTCCGCACAGAGATAATCGTCGCGGAAAGGCCGGCTCTTATTTTCAAAGAAGTGTTCGTCGCGTCGGGCGAGGCTAGAACGCAGAACGAGAACGGGCAGGGGAGGCTCGGGCACAGCCAGCCCGTTCTCGCCAACAAGACCCTGTCCGGGCCAAAATTTTCCGAACAAGAGCCCTTGTCCGGTGAAAAGTACCTTGAGAATGAAGTGGGTCTTGCTGACCGCCTGACGTATGTTGGCCGCATTGGGGAAAATGAGGATTGCGCAAACCAAAATCCGACGGCGCGCCGAGATTTGAGAGCGGCGACATTCGCGTAGACGTTCCGCGTTGAGGCATCCCAGCCCGGGCAGGTCGTCTGACACGAGGTCGGGCACCTTGGTATAATCTACTATGTCAATGCCACCATCTTGGAGAGCAAGACCGAGATACGGGCAGTGCGAATGAAAGACCGCGTTGATGTACGCGTCCACGCCTTCAATTTCTTGCAAGTTAGCTCTCCCATTTCGACATCAGGCGCACGTCGTGACGGCGCCTGATGTGCATCATTTGCTAGGGGTCAGGAGTATTCGCCACCTCCATCGGGGGAGTCGTGATCGTTTTCGCCCGAGTCCGGAGTGCAGTCCCAACTTGTGACGTAGATGCCGGTTTTACGGTATTCCGCGAGGCCGTTGGTATCTATGCGACCTGACACATCGGCAAACCATACAGTTTGCAGCGGGCCAAAACGGGCTTCGTAGTCGGACACCCACTCCAAAGTACCGAAACCCGCATTCGGGTTATGAGCCAGAACCTTGCCGGCATGGGCCTTGCAGAAATCGGCATAAGCCGTTTCGTCTTTCAGTTTGCTGTGCCAAACCTCATCGATCAGTCCGCCTGGCATGTAGTTCTG
>JBCBGY010000385.1:0-2308 GCA_038526275.1 Pseudomonadota bacterium
GTGCAGCTTCCCGAAAACAAGCCGAAGCCCGCGCGGGTCGGGATCGTCTTTGACTATGTTTCCGCCTGGGCCTGGCAGACCCAGCCACACGGGCAGGACTTCGACTATTTCCGTTTGATCTTTGAGTTCTATCGCGGTCTTCGGAAGTTGGGCCAGAATATCGACATACTGCCACCTGATATTGCGGATCTGAGCGCTTACGATCTGGTCTTGATGCCGGGGCTTTTCGAGTTGGATGCCAACCTGCTGGCAGCTCTTGAAAGTTTCCAGGGGACGGCCATTGCCGGACCTCGCACCAATACCCGCAATGCGAATTTTGCCATGCGGGTCCCTTTGCCGCCCGACTTGCCAGGTCTTGACGCAACGATCGTACAAACCGAAAGCCTGCCCCCGGATGCGCCGATCCCATTGGCGGATGGAGGTGCTTTGACCCGTTGGTTCGAACATCTCGACGGCGAGGCCGAGGTCACTGTGCGCACGGAGGATAACCGCCCTGCCCTCGTCCGGTCTGGCGGCTTGCACTACTTGGCCGGTTGGCCGGATGAAGCCGCGCTGGACCGTATCCTGACCCGGGCTTTGGGCGAACGTGGCCTGCAGATTACCCGGATGCCGGAAGGTCTGCGCCAAAGGGACCTGGCCCACCACCGTGTCTATGTGAACTATGCGTCCGTGCCCCGCACGATTGACAATCTGACCATCCAGAGCGCCGATGTCGCCGTGAAACGGCACCCATCATCATGAGCGATTTTGGCACGGCAAAAACCGGAGAGCCGGTTTCGCGGATCACAATCTCGGCGGGGGATCTGACAGCATCGATCCTGACCTTCGGTGCCATTTTGCAAGACGTTCGGCTGGACGGCGTGGATTACGGATTGACCTTGGGGGCCGATGACCTGGAGGCCTATGAGGGCCCCTATAATTCGTTCGGTTCGGTGATTGGCCCCGTCGCGAACCGGATCAGTCATGCCCGGGCCGTTCTGGATGGCAAGGAACTAACGTTCGAAGCCAATATGGGCGGGGTCCATAACTTGCATAGCGGTGCCGTCGGAACGCGCCGCAAACATTGGCAGGTGGTCGATCAGTCTAATGCCCACGTGACCCTGCGCACAGCCGCTCCGGACGGGGAAGGTGGCTTTCCGGGCAATCGCACCTGGACTGCGCGCTATGATATTTCGGCTCCGGCCAGCCTGACCCTGACCCTTACAGCAGCGACCGATGCGCCCACGCTGATGAACACGGTTAATCACAGCTATTGGAACCTGGACGGCACGGCCAATTACAATGGCCATACTTTGCGATTGGCGGCTGATCGCTATCTGCCCGTGAACGAGGTTTTGCTGCCAACGGGCGACATTATGCCCGTCGACGACACCCTATTCGATTACCGCACGGCTAAGCCTATCGTAACCGACAGCTTGCTCGATCATAACTTTTGTCTTTCTGATGAGCGGCGCCCGATCCGGCCCGTGGCCTGGCTCACTGGCAAATCCGGGCTTCAGATGGAGATGGCCACGACGGAACCCGGGCTGCAGGTTTATGGCGGCGATACCATCCGGAATGACGGCTTTCCCGGCCATCACGGCGCGCCTTATGGGCCCTATTCCGGGCTCGCGCTTGAGGCGCAGTTTTGGCCTGACGCGCCGCACAATCCGGCATTTCCCTCCATCCGCCTGGATCCCGGTCAGGATTGGTGCCAGGTCACACGGTGGAGCTTCTCGGCTGAAAAATAGCCCGGGCCTTGGCAGATCTGAAAAAAGTTCACGTTGTTCCAAGAATTGACGGATCAGGTGCGTCTGACTTTATGTGATGCGCATGACGACCCCAGATGACGCCTTGGCGCAAGCCGCCGCGGCGGGTGACCGCGAGGCCTTTGCCCTGCTGTTGCAGCGGCACTATGACCGGCTGTTCAGGCTGGCCTTTCGGCTCATGGGGAACCAGGCGGACGCCGAAGATCTGACGCAGGATATCTGTCTGGCCCTGCCCGCGAAGCTGGCGAGCTACCGGTCGGAAGCCAAGTTCACAACCTGGCTTTACCGCGTCGCAATCAATGCCGCCCATGACCGCCGCCGCCGGATGGCCAGCCAGGGTCGCGCGACCGACGGTTGGGGCGATTGGGAAACGAACCGCCGTCAGGCCAACAGTGAGGAGGCCGAACGGGTCGATTGGCTGATGGCCGCCATGGGGCAATTGAAGCCCGATTTGCGGGACACGGCGACGTTGATCCTGGCAGAAGACCTGACCCAGGCCGAAGCTGCAGAGGTTCTGGGCGTGCCCGCTGGAACGATCGCGTGGCGAATGTCAGAGGTGA
>JBCBGY010000386.1:0-2275 GCA_038526275.1 Pseudomonadota bacterium
TCCAAAGCTCCGAACGGTCGATCAGAACCAGCCCACGCTGGCCCGGCGTCGTCGGTTTATACGACTTGAGTGCCATGCTTTCTGTCTTCCGTTTGCTTTGTGGCCCCGAAGGACCGGTTAGTATTCCGGGCCGTTACAGCCCGGTCGTCACGTCGATTGTGTTGCCCTCTTCGAGCGTCACATAGGCTTTCTTCACGTCCTTGCGCTTGCCGAGCATGCCCCGGAACCGCTTGACCTTGCCTTTGGTGATGGTCGTGTTGACGGCCTTCACCTTGACGCCGAACAGACCTTCGACCGCTTCTTTGATCTGCGGCTTGTTCGCGTCGATAGCCACTTCGAACACAACTGCGTTCGCTTCAGAGGCCATCGTGGCTTTCTCGGTGATCACCGGCTTGCGGATCACATCGTAATGTTCTGGCTTAACGCTCATTTCAGGCGAGCCTCCAGTGCTTCGACACCAGCTTTGGTCAGAACCAGGGTGTCGCGCTTCAAGATGTCGTAGACGTTGGCACCCATCGAGGGCAGGACATCCACGCCTTCGATGTTGGCCGCGGCCCGGGCGAAGCTTTCGTTCACTTCGGCCCCGTCGATGATCAGCGCGCGTTTCCAGCCCAGATTCTTGATCTGCTTGGCCAGGGCAGAGGTCTTGCCTTCGGCTTCTGCAGTCTCAATCACGACCAGGTTGCCTGTTGCCGCCTTGGAAGACAGGGCATGTTTCAGACCCAGCTTGCGGATCTTCTTCGGCAGATCGTGCGCGTGGCTCCGCGGGGTCGGGCCTTTATAGACACCGCCTTTGCGGAAGATCGGCGCATTGCGGTCACCGTGGCGTGCGCCGCCGGTGCCCTTCTGGCGATAGATCTTCTTGGTCGAATAGCTGGTCTCGGACCGGGTCTTGACCTTGTGAGTACCAGCCTGCGCCTTGTTGCGCTGCCAGCGGACCACGCGGTGAAGAATGTCGGCGCGGGGTTCCAGGCCGAAGATTTCTTCGCCCAGTTCCACTTCGCCAGCGGCTCCACCGTCCAGTTTAATGACGTCGAGTTTCATTATTCTTCACCCCCATTGGCGGGAGCCTCTTCAACCGGTGCCTCTGCAGGCGTGTCCGTGCTTTTCAGCGCGGCAGGCATCGGAAGATTGTCGGGCGACGGCTTTTTCACCGCATCCTTAATCGTGACCCATCCACCTTTCGACCCGGGCACAGCACCTTTGACCATGATCAGGCCACGGTCAGCGTCAGTCCGCACAACTTGCAGGTTCTGCGTGGTGACCTTGGCGGCCCCCATATGCCCGGCCATCTTCTTGCCTTTGAAGACACGGCCCGGATCTTGACACTGCCCCGTTGAGCCGTGCGAGCGGTGGCTGATCGACACACCGTGCGAGGCCCGCAGACCGCCGAAATTGTGCCGCTTCATCGCACCCGCAAAACCCTTACCGATCGAGGTGCCGCTGACATCCACATACTGGCCTTCAAGATAGTGGCTGGCGGAAATCTCTGCGCCCACTTCAATCAGGTTTTCCGGGGCCACGCGAAATTCCGCGATCTTCCGCTTGGGTTCAACCTTGGCGGCGGAGAAATGGCCGCGCATCGCTTGGCTGGTCCGCTTTGCCTTGGCCGTTCCGGCGCCAAGTTGCACTGCCGAGTAGCCGTCTTTTTCCTGGGTCCGCTGTGCCACGACCTGCAACTTGTCCAGTTGCAATACGGTGACAGGGATCTGCTTTCCATCTTCCATGAACAGGCGGGTCATCCCCACCTTTTTCGCGATCACGCCAGAGCGCAACATGGTGGTGCCCTCCTTAAACCGAGATCTGAACGTCCACGCCCGCAGCGAGGTCGAGCTTCATCAGCGCGTCCACGGTCTGGGGGGTCGGATCAATGATGTCGAGCAAACGCTTGTGGGTCCGGATCTCCCACTGATCGCGCGATTTCTTATCGATGTGGGGTCCACGTAGAACAGTGAACTTCTCGATCTTGTTCGGCAGCGGGATCGGTCCGCGCACCTGCGCCCCGGTCCGCTTGGCGGTATTCACGATCTCCTGCGTGCTCGCATCGAGTACGCGGTAATCGAACGCCTTGAGCCGGATACGGATATTCTGGCTTTGCATTTTCGTTGGCCTTCAACTGGCGGGAACCCTGAGAGGTGGAGACCGGCGCATCCGGGGGCCACGTCGAGGGGCAAACGGCCCGCCGCCCCAATGGGGCAACGGGCCGTTTCGATTGTCTTTGTTACTCGATGATTTTGGAGACGACGCCGGCGCCGACGGTGCGGCCGCCTTCGCG
>JBCBGY010000387.1:0-2248 GCA_038526275.1 Pseudomonadota bacterium
AGATCTTAGCCGTCACTTATGATGCGATGATCTCAAGCGGCATTCATGGGTTCCGCAATTTTCTGTTCTTCCGCTATCCGCTGCTTCGCCCGATCTTCAAGTATTTCTGGGATCGGATCAAGCGCGGCCACCCTATCGAAGGTGTTGGGCTAAGCGAGGCAAGGGCAATTCGGGATGCCGTGAACATCCCCGTCATCTCCACCGGCGGTTATCAAAATGCCAGCTTTGTGCGGGGCGCATTGGAACGGGGCGACGTTGACGCCGTATCCATTGCTCGTTCGCTGGTGGCGAATAACGACTTGCCCAAGCAATGGGCCGCCGGTGCCGACGAGCCGGAAAAACCTTGCACCTACTGTAACAAGTGCTTGGTCAACGCACCGAAAAACCCCATGGGCTGCTACGAGCAAGAGCGTTTCCCATCCCGCGATGCGATGTTGGAAGAACTTATGTCGATCTACGAAACCCGTTCAGATCTCAAGATCCCGGAGGTCGCGCCATGACCCATCCAACCGCTGTGGAAGCTGAACTAGCCCGCCGCCGTCGGTCGCCTTTGGGTTGGCTGGTTATGTTGGTCGCTTTGGCTCTTGTTCTTGCGCTGATCTTTGCCGTGTTGCTGCTGTTACGCCTCGTTGGTGGCAGCGCCCCGCGATACGCTGATGCGGAAGAGCATTTTCGCTATGGCTCGATCGGTTCCGAAGTCGCCTCGGGCTTGCCGGAGCGGGTCTGGCTTGCGCTGCCCTACCTGTTTCCGGAAGAGTTCGACGGGCGCACTGACTATTCCGGTTTTGGTTTTCTCTACGAACGCGAACGCAAGCTGCCGATTGGGATCGGTCAGGACAGTCGCGCCGGAGTGGATCTGGTCTGGTTCAATTGCGCGGTCTGTCACGCGGGCACCTATCGGACAACCCCGCAGGACGCGCCCACGATCGTGAGCGGTATGCCCGCGAACAATTTGGATCTGGGCGCTTTCACAGAATTCGTCCTTGGCATTGCGGACGATCCGCGGATGGCGCCGGAGCCTCTGATGGCGGCCATGGAAGAGGCGGGCGTCGGTCTGGGGCCGCTCGACAAGCTGATCTGGCAGTTGACCGTGTTTCCGCGATTGCGAGAGGGTTTGCTGGATCAGGCCGCTCAACTCAAACCGCTATTGGCACGACAACCGGACTGGGGTCGGGGTCGCGTCGATACGTTTAACCCCTACAAGGTCATCGCATTTCGGATGAATGGCGCAGAGTTGGCCGAAAGCGAAGTCGTGGGTGCTTCTGATTTCCCGTCGATCTTTCTGCAAGGGCCGCGCGACGGGATGTGGCTGCACTGGGATGGCAACAACGATAGCCTGGCAGAACGCAACCTTTCGGCAGCCCTTGGCGCAGGTGTTACGCCAGAAACTGTGGATCATCGCAACATCGAAAGAGTTGCCAGTTGGCTTGCCGACCTACCGCCCCCGCCGAGCCCGCATGATCCGTATCCTGCGGCCGTGACACGTGGAACCGAGATCTACATGGCAGAATGCGCCGCCTGCCATGGATACCAGTCCCCCGAAGGATATGTCTTTGAAGGAGAATATCTTGGTGAGGTTGAGCCTTTGGCAAATGTGGGCACAGATCCCGCAAGGCTAAACAGCTACACCCAAGCGTTTTCGGATCGGCAGAAGGCCGAACTGTTCGCCGGCACGCCACATGCCTTTCGCCGTTTCCGCAAGACGGAGGGCTATGCAAATGGCCCGCTTGATGGCCTATGGCTGCGGGGGCCTTACCTGCACAACGGGTCCGTCCCAACCCTGGCCGATCTGCTTGAACCGCCGGAGCAAAGACCAGTTCGGTTTTCCAGAACCAGCGACGTGATCGACCCGCAAGGCGGCTTCATCAGCCCCGATTGTAGCTCTGGCGATCCGGGTTGCTTTGACACGACGCTGCCCGGCAATTCCAATGCGGGGCATGTCTATGGAACCGATTTGAGCAGCGCTGATAAGTCAGATCTTCTTGCCTACCTTTTAACATTTTAGCCCTCGGAGGTTTGAGATGAATTCGCTTTCCCTTGGTCAGACCCAAGCTGTCGCAGCGGAGGTGCTGGCTTTGCACCGGCGCACCTATTCTGTCGCGCTTGTCCTGCAGATCATCGTCGGGGCCTTGTTTCTGCTCTTCCCAACCTTTTCGCTTGGTGTGGTCGGGCTACCCGCCAGCATGGGCCCGGAATGGCCGTCTATCTGGGGCGCGACATTGATTTTCGTGACAACGCTGCAGGCCCC
>JBCBGY010000388.1:0-2237 GCA_038526275.1 Pseudomonadota bacterium
CGGGATCGATTCACATCAGCTGCAATTGGCAGGGATGTTGTTCTCGTTGGCATAGGCCGCGCTGTCTTCTTCGATCAGCGGGCCGATGATGTCGCCATCGGTCGGCTTGAAGTCCGAGATCAGCGACCATTGACCGGCCGACGCGTCCCACTGGGTGACACCCACCAGCGCGTTGCCGCCATGGTTCTCGCAGCTCACCGTGAACGCGGGCCCGAAGTTCGGCAGGCCTAGGTCGGTCATCTTGGCTTCGGTGATCTCAAGCGCTTCCATGCCGTCGCGCATCATGCCTGGCGTGATATCGGCCACACCGTGGATCTCCTGCGCCTTCTTGGCGGCCTCAGCCGCCAACATCGCCGCGTAGAGACCGCGGTTATACAGCACCGACCCGATCTGATCGCCTGCACCGGCAGCCAGCCCCTTGTCGACCACATGCGTCTGGATGTCGTCGAAGA
Organism: Pseudomonadota bacterium; assembly: GCA_038526275.1. Taxonomy (GTDB): domain Bacteria; phylum Pseudomonadota; class Alphaproteobacteria; order Rhodobacterales; family Rhodobacteraceae; genus 188UL27-1. The sequence continues at coordinate 453 of JBCBGY010000388.1, forward strand.
TGGGGAAATCGCTGCCCACACCATGGAATGTCAGCGCCTTGTAGCCGTTTGCCGCATCACCCGCAGGCAACACGTCGTTTTCCGAGCCGGACCACCAGATACCGATGAAGTTCTCCATCGGATAGCGGATGTTGGCGGCTTCCTGGATCGCCACCTGGTTCATCACGCCCCAGCCCCACATCAGGACAAAGTCGGGACGTTCCCGGCGGATCTGCAGCCACTGCGACTTCTGCTCCTGACCGGGGTGATCCACGGCCACTTCCATCAGCTCGAACCCGTGCTTGTCGGCAAGGCCCTGCAGGGTCCGGATCGGTTCCTTGCCATAGGCGGAGTTGTGATAGACCAGTGCGATTTTCTTGCCGCTGATGTCGCCGCCATTGGCTTCGAGCAGGTAGTTCACCGCACCCGATGCCCCGTCCCAGTAGTTGGCGGGATAGTTGAACACGTGGCTGAACACATTACCGTTCTTGGCGGATGTCCGGCCATAACCCATGGAGTGCACGGGGATGTCATCCGCCGTTGCCTTGGGGATCAGCTGGTAGGTGATGCCAGTCGACAGCGGCTGGTACACCAGCGAACCCTCGCCCTTGGTCGCCTCATAGCATTCGACACCCTTCTCGGTGTTGTAGCCCGTCTCGCATTCCAGAATGCGCGCAGGCAGCCCGCCGATGCCACCATCCCGCTCGTTCAAAAGCGTCATGTAATCCGCATAGCCATCGGCAAACGGAATACCACCCGCCGCGTAGGGCCCTGTCCGGTAGCTCAGCGACGGAAACACGAGGTCCGCCATCACCGGCCCCGCCGCCATCACGGCGGCCACGGCCATTGTGGTCAGTTTCATCTTCATCGGTTCATTCCTCCCATTTGGTTTTATCCCGATCGTCTTGATGCACGATGGGTCAGTTGCCCATCCTGCGCGCCGCCCCCTAATGCGGGAAGGGCCACAATCTCAGCTTCTCCTTGCCCACGCGCCAAAGCTGCGCGATCCCGTGCGGCTCATAGCGCAAAAAGATGATGATCAGCGCGCCGACGATCACCAATTGGAAATGCGCCACGATATCCGTGGGCCAGCCCAGCATGTCCACGCCCACGATCTTGAGCACCACAGGCAGGACGACCAGGAACGCCGCCCCCGCAAATGCGCCAAAGATCGAGCCCAGCCCCCCGATGATGATCATGAACAGCACAAGGAACGACTTGGTGATCCCAAAGACCTCACCAACTTCCACCGCGCCCAGATACACCGCAAAGAACAACGCCCCCGACACGCCCACGAAGAACGAACTTACCGCAAAGGCCGTCAACTTGGCCTTCAGCGGGTTCACCCCGATGATCTCGGCGGCAATGTCCATATCGCGGATCGCCATCCACTGCCGCCCCATCGCGCCCCGTGTGAGGTTGCGCGCCAAAATCGCCGCGCCCACGGTAAAGACCAGGCAGAACAGGTACGTGGCCCAAGCGTCGGTGTTGGCTCCGGTCACCGGAATGCCAAACACGGTGCGCTCCGGCGCATTGATCTGGCCCGAGGCCGAGTAGTTGTAAAACCACGACACCTTGTTGAAGAGCCATACGAGAAAGAACTGCGCCGCCAGCGTCGCCACCGCCAGGTAAAATCCCTTGATCCGCAAGGACGGCAGGCCAAAGGCTGTTCCCACAATGGCCGTGATCCCACCCGCCGCGATCACGTGGAAAAAGATATTCACGTCCGGAAAGGCCGTCATCAGCTTGTAGCAGGCATATGCGCCCACGGCCATGAACCCGCCCGTGCCCAGCGACACCTGACCG
>JBCBGY010000389.1:0-2210 GCA_038526275.1 Pseudomonadota bacterium
GGTAACTGCCGATGGGCCAGTGTCCGATATGGGACGGCTCGACTGCAAAACCCCCTCCATCGTGGCGCTTGCGGGGCTCGCCCGGGACGCGGATGCATTCGTCACCATAACCGAAGAAGAAGCGTATGAGGGTGTCGCCATCCTGACGCAGCATGGTTTCGCCACAACGCCATCGGGTGGGGCAGGTTTGGCAGCACTCCTCGCCGGTCTAGATCTCGGATCTGACGCGCGAGTGCTCACGATCCTCAGCGAAGGGCCAGAGCATGGCTGAACGGTCGCAGGTTTTTCCTGCTGCCGAATTCCGCGACCGTCTGGACAGGCTTCAGCACCAAATGATGCTCAGGGACCTTGAGCTGCTGCTGTTGACCACGCCCGCCGACATCTTCTACCTGACTGGTTTTCTGACCCGATTTTGGGAAAGTCCCGCGCGCCCTTGGTACCTGCTGGTCCCGGTGGCCGCGCCGCCTGTCGCCATCATCCCGTCGATCGGCGCGAACCTTATGGCCAGCACTTGGATCGATGATATCCGCACCTGGGAGGCCCCAAACCCCGCCGATGACGGATTGTCCCTATTGGTCGATGCCATCGCTGAATATAGGTCGTCAGGTGCCGGTCTGGGAATTCCCATGGGGCCTGAAACCTACCTTCGGATGCCGCAGGCTGATCTGCACCGCTTGAGCCAGAGCATCGATGCCCCGCTCATCGACGGGACAGACGCCCTGCGCCGCACCCGGGAGGTGAAAAGCGAAGCCGAGATCAGCAAGATCCGCGAGATCTGCAGCATTGCAGGTGACGCTTTCGCCCGCCTGCCGGAACAGATCCAGGTTGGTCAGCCGTTGGAAGAGATCTTCCGGGTTTTCCAGACGCTGCTGCTCCAATCGGGTGCGGACTGGGTCAGTTATCTGGCCGGAGCCGTAGGGCAAGACGGCTACGGCGACGTGATCTCGCCCGCTACCAAAGCTCCGCTCCGCGCGGGCGATGTGTTGATGCTCGACACAGGAGCCGTGAAGGACGGGTATTTCTGCGATTTTGACCGGAACATATTTGTCGGTGAGCGATCAGAAGCCGTCCGACGCACCGATGAAGCCCTTTGGACTGCGACAGAGGATGTTCTGGAGAAAATACGCCCTGGCCATCGGGCCTGTGACATACATCAAATGCTGATTGACGCGTTAGAGCACCAGGGCGTGCGACCCTGTCCCGGCAGACTGGGCCACGGTCTTGGGATCACGCTGACAGAATGGCCCTCCTTTGCGCCGTTCGACACAACCGAACTGCGGGAAGGAATGGTGCTGACCATCGAACCTTCTGCCTTCGTCAAGGGTGACAGGTTTTTGGTCCATGAAGAAAACTTTGTCCTGCGCGCCGATGGGGCGGAGCTTCTTTCGCCGCGCGCGCCTCGGTCGGGGTTGGAGTTATGACCGACCATAGGCGATCCCTGCTGGAACCGAGCCTCCCGGCCATGGGGCTGATCGTTCTGCGGGTCGACGAGACGATAGAGCAGGAGTTTCGAGACCTGATCCCCCCGGATCGGGCGCGGCTCCATGTGACGCGGGTTCAGTCGGGCGACGCGCTGACCCCGGAAACCATCGCAAACATGGAGGCCCAGCTGACCGAGGCTGCCGCCTTGCTGCCCGCCGCCGCCGACTTCGATGTGGTCGCCTATGCCTGCACGTCCGGCACCGCCTTTCTGACCGCCGAACGCGTTGCCGCGCTGGTGCGGGCAGGTGTGCCCACCCGGGCCGTGACGAACCCGCTGACAGCATCCGTCGCCCATTGCCACCATTTGGGACTGCGGCGCATCGGCTTGGTCTCACCTTACGTTGCATCGGTGGCTGACACGGTGGCCAAGGCGTTCGAAGCCAATGGTATCGCCGTGGTGGAGAATTTGTGCTTTGGGGAAAGCGACGAAGCCACCGTCGCACGAATTGACCCCCACTATACAGCCAATGCGGCGCGTCGCCTTGCAAACCACGCAGACATCGACGGCATTTTCCTGTCCTGCACGAACCTCAAAACGATAGCCATTCTGGACGCGCTCTCGCAGGAATTGGGCATACCGGTGCTGAGTTCCAACCATTCCCTCGCCTGGCACATGGAACAACTCGCCTTAGGAACCCGCAAGTTCCAGGCGTTCGGCTGAACGCCATAAAAGCTTAGAATATCGAGCCGTTTTCATGGTCGAACGGACCTATCGACCTCTTCAGCCA
>JBCBGY010000390.1:0-2206 GCA_038526275.1 Pseudomonadota bacterium
TTGTGTGGTGCCCAATTCACCGGGCCAGGCTGCTGTTCCATCACCCACCAGCGCCCGCGACCAACGCATCGATAAAGGTCGTGGTGGAAGGCCTGAAAATCCGGGTCGCCCTGTCGCAAGTAGGCAAGCTTGTGCTTCCGATCGTCTTCCAACCGGTCGCTCAGAAAGCCAATCGGGTAGCTGTCCCAGGTGGCGATATCCAGATCTTCACCGACGGTGAAATGATCAAACGCCAATTCCCGGCCCATGTAGTTGTGCAGAAGCGGCGCGTCGGTCAGGCTGCGTAGCTCATTGACCTGGGCACGGTTATAGCTTGCGACCTGATCGCTGGAAAACCGGCGGAAGGCCAACATATGGGCCGGGTTTGGCTCGGTCACCGTTTGGTTCGGAAGGTCAATGTCGGACCAACTGCTGACCTTCATGGACCAAAAGACATTGCCCCATGCGCGGTTCAGGTTGTCGATCGAACGATAATGGAACTGCAGCCACTCGCGGAACGCATCCCGCGCCGCGTCAGAATAGCTGAGCGTCGTCTCGTGGCAGCCGAATTCGTTGTCGATTTGCCAAGCCGCAATATGCGGGTTCTGACCGTAGCGGTCCCCCAGGATCCGCACAATCCTGGCAGACGCATCGCGGTAACCTTGGTGGCTGAAACAGTAGTGCCGGCGGGAACCAAAGGTGCGCGGATGCCCGTTTTCGTCCAGCGCCAGCATGTCGGGATGGCGATGCACCATCCAGCGGGGCGGCGTGGCGGTGGGTGTCCCCATAACGACCTTCAGGCCGTTCTTGCCCAGGATTTCGATAATCCTGTCCATCCAGTTGAACTGCAAAAGGCCCGGCTCAGGTTCCAATTCCGCCCATGAGAATTCGCCGATGCGAACATAGGTCAGCCCGGCGGCAACCATCCGGCGCGCATCGGGCCCCCACATCTCTTCGGGCCAGTGTTCGGGGTAATAACAAACGCCAAGTTTCGGACTCACAAAATCACCCGGTCTTCATGTCTTTTCCTGCGAGACGTTCGTTACCTCAAAGGTATGGCCTTATAAAGGCGGCTGTTTCTGTGACTTTGATCTGAGTTCGCCGGTGTGGCGTGTTGATCCTGGTCCTGTGGCCTGTCCGGGCTACCACATCGATTTAGCGGCCCGGGCGGGCCAGGCCGCATCATAGTCTGCGCCGCCCACGGTGCCTTCCGTTTGCTCAGCCAGAAGGTCCCCGGGCGTTGGCAGCCCGGCACTATGGTCTTCTCCGGCCCATAGGCCAGCCCGCAGGATGGCGCGAGCACACTGAAAGTAGATCTCGTCGATCGCGATGACGGTAACGGTTCGCGGCCTTTTGCCGTCGCGCTCGAACCGGGCGCGCAGGGTGCTATCCGCTGTCAGCCGGGCGGTGCCGTTCACACGGATCACATTGGCAGATCCCGGCACCATGAACATGAGCGAAACCCTCGGGTCGCGGACGATATTGCGTAAACTATCGATCCGGTTGTTGCCGTGCCAGTCTGGCAAGGCAAGCGTCCGCGGATCAAGCTCCAAAACCACGGGACCGTCATCTCCCCGCGGGCTGCCATCAGTGCCCTCTGGCCCGACGGTCGTCAGAACACAAAACCGCGCCCGGCTGATCCAATCGCGGTAAAGTGGGGTCATCTCTGTCGCCACCTTGCGTAGGGATGTGTCCCCCGGAACGCCGTAATGCTGTTCCAAAGCCTCTTCGCTTGTCAAAAACTCCATCAGGCGGCCTCCTCCTGCTTGACTGGAAAGCCTGCCTCCTCGAGCAGGGCGTTTGATGCTGTCTCAACCTCCCGCTCCAGGCGGGCCATGAACTCTTCCACCGGCAGGCCCGGCGGGATCGTGGGCAAAAACTCGATCACGGCCAAACCGGGCGTGCGGCGCAAGCCGATGCGGGGCCAAAAGACGCCCGCATTGGTCGCGACGGGATGGCAGATCTGACCCAGATCCTGGTAGAGCACTCCGGCACCAATCTTGTACCGAACAGTTGCCCCAGGCGCGACCCGGGTGCCCTGGGGATAAATGACCAACTGACCCGGTTCGCGGCGTTCCTGGGCAACATCGGCCACCATTTTGCGTACGGCCGCACCTTTCTTGCCGCGATCCACAGGGATGCAACCCAGCCGCCGGGCATATTGACCAATCACCGGCGTGTAGAGGAGTTGCCGTTTCATGATGAACCGGCTGGCGGGCAATGCTTC
>JBCBGY010000391.1:0-2195 GCA_038526275.1 Pseudomonadota bacterium
CGACAGATATCCCGAGCCCCAGCGTCGCGAAACCCGCATATGCGATCCAAGGCACCGATGCCCAGGCCGCCATCAGTGCCCCGACCGATGCCATCAAGCTCGCCAGAACCAGGAGAAGCCGATCCGGCATCCTGCTGGAAAGGATCTGGCCACCATAACGTCCGATACCCATGGTAAGGCCCAGCATGGCCGGACCAAGTGCGCCTTCCGTAGGTGCGCCGCCCAAGGTCCGTTCAATGTGCAAGGCCGACCAAGCTTCGGTGGCGCCTTCGACTGAGAATGCCACCATGACGATCAGACCACCGGGGATGATTACATTCAGTGGCAAACGTGGCCTTGCCTCGCCAGACTTGCGGCCAGGAACACGGGGCATCCGCATGACAAAGCTCATGCCAAGTAGGATTATGAGAAGTATCAGGAAAACGGCGATGGCCGGGGCATGAAGCCCGCGTCCGACCCCAGCGATCAGCGCTCCAGCCGCATAGGCGAAGGAAAACATCGCATGGTTAAAGTTCATCATCGAACGATTGTAACGGGCCTCGAGTTCGCTGACCCGGGCGTTCATGACGATATCCAGAATTCCGGAGGCCAGCGCGACAGCCAGCATGGCCAAGGCCAGGGTCAGGGGGCTGGAGGATACGCCCGGAAGCAGAAAGCAAATCCCAAGAAGAACGGTGCCCCAAGCCATACCACGGCGCCCGAACTTCTTGTCGAGCCAGGGCGCCAGCCACATCGCCGTGAACAGTCCCATGGCGGAGATGGATAAGATGGTTCCGAAAACGGCGTCCCCCACGCCAGCTGCAGCTTTGATCTCGGGCACGTACGCGGCGTAGGCGCCCCAACAGAGGCCCATTCCCACAAACGCCGCCGCCGGTCGGCGCGAAATATATGCTGTTGCGGTCGCATCCATTGCGCCGCCTTGGCCTATTCGCTCGTCAACGGCAAGTGCCAAGCATGCGAGGGCGGCAATCAACCTCCCCGGAAGCTTGAAGGCCCTAAATGGGACGCCGTGCGCTAGGCTTCCATGTCAAATCTCAGCTGTCCGAGCCACAGGAGCAGAGCTTCAACTGCAGGCTGACCGACTTGATCAGCATGTCGGAGAAGCCAGATCGGGCGCTTTGGAATAGCGGGAGCCTTTGGGGGCGGAGCGCAGGTGGCGAGCAACGGTCCTGCCGCACAGACGGGTAACAGCGCCCGACCCAGTCCCGCGATGGCTGCGCTGCGCGCCGTTTCCAGATCGTTCACTCTGATGGGCGCAAATGGGCCCCCCGTCGCCTCCGTCCATTGGGCCTGGGGAAGATGGGCCGCTTCCGCATCATAGCCGATCCATGGCAGATCTTCACTTGCGCGGTCGATTTTTGCATAGGGCGCGAAGGACAGGTCACCTAAATTTCGGGTCTTTACGCGGCTGCCTCCCTCCGTAGGTCGCGCCAATCGCAAGGCCAGATCCGCCTCCCGATGGGTCAGTGACATATTTCTCGCCTCTGGCAGGAATTCCACAATCAACTTGGGATGGGCCGAAAGGAGCCTCGGCAAAGCGGGCATAAGCAATCGGTTGATCAAGATGGGCACCGTTGTCAGGCGCACGACGCCCGCAACGGCTGGCGCCTGTCCTAAAGATTGGGCGATCTGGACCGCCTCCCGTTCCATTCCGGCTGCTCCGGCAACTGCCGCTTGGCCTGGTCCGGTTAGTCTGAGTTTTCCGTCGGACGATCGCAGGATCAGTTGAGTGCCCGCCGCCTCTTCCAATCGCTTGATCCGCCGCGCGACTGTGGTCGTATCGACTGCCAGTTGCCGGGCTGCTTTGGTGAAACTGCCGGCCCGTGCGGCGGCCAGCAGTGTTTCTAGAGCATCCCAAGGTAAGCTTTGCATTTTTGCACGTTAGTTCGGCAATATGGCCAGCTCAACCAGGCAAAAACGCATGCTATGCGGAAAGCTCGAACATTGGAGGTTCCCTATGCTGTTTGCAGTTCTTTTCACTGATGCCAAAGACGCCCCGCCGGATCTTCGGAAACAATACATGGCGGCGCATCTGGCTTTCTTGACGGATCATGCTGATCAGATCAAAGCTGCGGGCCCTTTGCACGAAGGCCCGATGGGGGCAGGCGGCCTTTGGCTTGTGGAAGCCCCGGACGAAGCTGGCGTGGACAGTCTTGTGAAGGCCGATCCCTTCTGGACCACGGGTTTGAGAGACA
>JBCBGY010000392.1:0-2189 GCA_038526275.1 Pseudomonadota bacterium
GGTTCAATCATCGCGCGCCATGCCCGGATGGCGAACTGGCCATTCCCGCACCTGATCAATGGCAAGACGGGGACCAATTCACTGATGCCGGGTGCGCCACGCATGGCCAACTTTCCGTGGCCCCTTATCAGCAATCGTAAGCCCATGACGGCGTCGATCTTCCCTCGGCATGCGCGGATGGCGAACTTTCCGATCTCGCTTGTGAGCAAGCGCAAACCCTATACGGGTTCGGTGTTCCCTCGGCATGCACGGATGGCAGATTTCCCGATCCCTCTGGTCATCAAAGATGACGACGAGATGTTCAAGGAATTCGGGAACGGGTCGATTTCAAAGTTTCTGGGCCTCCCGACCCTGGTTCGCCGCTAAACGCCTATGGGTCCGTCTGTGCGGGGCTTCACTGCAAGCCCCGCTTTTCTTTTGGCGAAGAGCATGTTGGACAAACATCGTTTGTGAGCGCACAAACGAGCTAGCAGAGCTTGAGCGGGAGGATATGGCATGAAAATCGGCTTCATAGGTCTGGGGAACATGGGTGCGCCCATGGCCAAGAACCTGGCGGCGGCGGGGCACGAGGTCACCGGGTTTGATACGGTTGATGTAAGGGTAGAAGGTGTCACAGCGGCTGCATCGGGGGCCGACGCCGTCGCTGGCGCTGAGGTCGTGATCACCATGTTGCCCAACGGTCATATCTTGCGGGCCGTCGCCTCTGACATCATTCCGGCCATGGGTTCGGGGGCCGCTTTGGTCGACTGTTCGACGGTCGATGTAGAAAGTGCCCGCGCAGTTGCAGAACAGGCCGAGGCGGCAGGCTTGCTCGCAGTCGATGCCCCGGTGTCGGGCGGGATTGGCGGCGCTGCTGCCGGAACCCTGACCTTCATGGCAGGAGGGTCCGAGGCTGCCTTCGCCAAGGCCGCTCCCCTTTTTGAGATCATGGGTCAGAAGGCGGTCCATTGTGGGGCATCCGGTGCGGGGCAGGCGGCCAAGATCTGTAACAATATGATCCTCGGCGTCACCATGATCGCCACCTGCGAAGCCTTCGCCCTTGCGGACAAGCTGGGTCTGGCGCGTGACAAGATGTTCGACGTGGTCAGCACCTCCTCGGGTTACAGTTGGACGATGAATGCCTACTGCCCAGCCCCCGGGATTGGCCCCAAATCGCCTTCGGACAACGGCTACCAACCCGGTTTTGCAGCGGATCTGATGTTGAAAGACCTCAGGCTCAGCCAACAGGCGGCGGAGAGCGCCGATGCCGACACGCCGATGGGCAAAATGGCCGAGGCGCTTTATGCGCAGTTTGTTGAACTGGAAGAAGGCGCAGGTAAGGACTTCTCCGCTATGCTGCCCAGGTTCGAAAAACGCGGTCGCGGCTAAAGGTTAGCCCCAAATCTTCTTGACAGGCCATGGGCAAATCCATTCCGTTGGCCAGACATAGCGCTGGATGGGAGGACCACCCCAAGATGGGGTGGACGGAAAGCGCCACCAAAATGATCACCGGCTCGGTGACACGGAGGAGGAATGCAGGAGCAACTGATTTTCGCCATGGAGGTGTTCCTCAATGGCTTGATGGCAGGTGTCATGTACGCCTTGGTGGCGCTTGGGTTCGTCCTGATTTTCAAGGCGTCCGGCATCTTCAACTTTGCCCAGGGCGTGATGGCCCTGTTTGCGGCCATGACCTTCGTGGGGATCCAACAGGGCCAGGTGCCTTTCGCGCATCTGATCAACGTGGTCTTTGGCACGAAGATCCACCATTTCGGGTGGGAATTACATTCGATCCTGGCGATTTTCCTCACGGTCGGTGTGATGGTTGCCCTCGCTTGGGCCGTGCAGCGGTTCATCTTTCGGCATCTGGTGGGTCAGGATCCGATCATCCTTTTCATGGCGACCATCGGTTTGGCCTATCTGCTGGAAGGCGTGGCAGACCTGATGTGGGGATCGGAAATCAAGCGGTTGGACGTGTGTCTGTTCGACGGGGCCTGTCTGCCGCAAGGGATCAATATTGCGATTGATGAGGTCACATTCGGCTGGTTTGGCTACGGCTTCTTCATCGACAATCTGGATATTACCGCCACCATCGTGGCAATTCTGCTGGTGGCCTTGCTGGTGCTCTTCAGCCAGTACACCAAGCATGGGCGCGCGATGCGGGCGGTGGCCGATGATCATCAGGCCGCCCTGAGTGTCGGCATTTCGCTGAA
>JBCBGY010000393.1:0-2118 GCA_038526275.1 Pseudomonadota bacterium
TTCCGGCGTGTCCGGGCCCGGCATTCGCGTTCGGCCACGGGTTCTACGCGTTGAACGACGCTCACAAAATTTCGTGCCGCGACCTCCGGGCTGAACCCGCTGCCCGTCGCCGTGCCGCTGCCGCCACTGGGGACATCGCATCCAGCCAGCGCCACCAACGATACCAGTGTTACGAACCAACGCATGGGCTTCTCCCGCTACTCCTGACGTACCATAGCGAACACTTTTTCCGGAACCAGTCCCACTCACGCGCCTGTCATGGGTCTTGTGTCGCACTGTACGTTTCACCGAAGCACCATAAATCTCCCAATAACTTATGAACAGGACGGTCATGACCTCGGAAACCAAGATAGTTTACAATGGTGCCTGCCCGGTTTGCGCTTTCGAGATCAACGCGTACCAGCGATATGCACAGAATCACGATCTGCCACTGGCATTTGAAGACCTGAATGCGTCGGATCTCGGCCAATATGGGCTGACGCGCGATCAGGCCGCGCGCAGGCTTTATGTCAAACATCACGGCGAATTGCTCAGTGGATTGCCCGCATTTCTGGCACTTTGGTCCGAAATGCCGCGATATCGTTGGTTGGCACGGGTCTTTGGATTGCCGGTCATTCGTCCGCTGGCTGCGTTTCTGTACGACCGCATGATGGCCCCCGCGCTTTACGCCTGGAATCGCAGGCGACACGCCAAGCAAGGCTGACAGTCTTTCAGCGGCCCGCTAGTATCGGTTCATGTTTACCATTGAACACGAATTTGATGCCTCCGTGGTGACGCTGGTCGACGAAGGCAGACCAAACCTGCAGGAAGATGTGGTTATTCACACATTCGAAGACTGCGTGACTGTCGAACAATTCGACCCAAGAACGGACGAGGTGGTCAAGGTCACCCTGTCGATGCATCAAATTGCGGATCTTCAGGCGGCGCTGGACCTGCCGGAAGGTGTGTATCAGCTGTCCGCGCGCCCATCTGCGAGGGGCAAGGGGTGAGTCTGCGGGGCCTGATCGCATCCGTACTGTTCGTGCTGTGCGGTCTCCCGGCCGCTGCCAATGTCACGGTCTATGGATCGTTCAAATATAGCCCCGACGCTCCTGGCGTTCTGGTGCTGGCCGGTCCGATCACCGATAATACGGTGGCCGATTTCCGGCGTGCGGTGCGCGGGCAGGATATTCGGGTTCTGTTTCTCGTTTCGCAGGGCGGCGATGTGCAGACGGCTTTGGAACTATCGGCCATTGTCTCGGATCGTGGTCTCTCCACCGTGATCCCGCCCAACCATGACTGCGCCTCTGCCTGTGCCTTCGTCTTTGTGGCCGGTGAAAAACGTCGGGCATACGGGCGCCTCGGGGTGCATCAGTTCGTTTCGATCGGCCCTGTGACGTCTGGCAACAGCGTGCAAGCCACTCAGGAAACGACGGCAGAGATCATTGATTATCTCAAAGAATATGACGTCGCCCCGCAGTTTTTCGTGCGCATGCTCGAAACCCCGCCAGACGGGATGTATTATTTCCCGGTGGAAGAGTTGCGGCGGCACGGGATCGAAACCTTGGGCACCTTTGCCATTGAATTGGAACAGGTTTTTGGTGTCCCGGAGCTGCTGGAACCGGTTCAGCCGCCCGAGCCGCCTCAGGAAGAACCCGCCATTGCCACGGCGCAACCGCCCGCCAACCCGCCGGATCCCATTGTGCCAAGTTTTGATTGCCGCAAGGCCGCCACTTCGACCGAATTTGCCATCTGCAGCGACGCTCAGATTGCCCGCATGGATCGGGTCATGGCCGAACGCTACCGTGCGCTGAGATCATCCGGCAGCCAGTCGCGGGCGGAATCGCTGCTTGCCAGCCAGCGCGCATTCCTGGCACGGCGCAATCGGTGCGGCGGCGATCTAAACTGCCTCAATCAGGTCTACCGTGCCCGCCTGACCGATCTGGGGCTATGACGGCGCCTCGATTGGCTGTGCGCGCCGTTCTGATGCATGACAATCGGTTGTTGCTGGTCAATGCCTGGTCGCAAGGCAGCGATCTGTGGTGTGCGCCTGGCGGGGGTGTGGAAAAGGGCGCTTCATTGCCAGACAATTTGGCCCGAGAAGTGCATGAAGAGACAGGATTGCAAATCAAAGTCGGC
>JBCBGY010000394.1:0-2101 GCA_038526275.1 Pseudomonadota bacterium
TCGTGCCGTCCGCACCTGGAAAGCTGCCACCGCCGCCCGCGCGGTAATTGTTTGTGGCGATTACGAATTCTGCATTTAAGTCAAGCGGTTCACCATTGTATGTCAGATTGACGATCCGACTGGTCTCTGGATGGAGAAGCGCGCCGCTCGGATCAAATTTTGAGGGCTGACTGAGGTCGATCTGATATTGCACGCCGTCGATCACGTCAAAGTTGTAGGACGGGAATTCTGGGTTCAGCAGAATTTGATCTGCCTTTCCTGGCTCGACCTGGTTGAACATCCCTGCTGAACGCTCAAGCCAATCCTTAACTTGCTGGCCGGTTACCTTCACTGCCCGCACTGTATTGGGGTAAAGGTACAGGTCGGCCACGTTTTTGATCGCCACGTTGCCAACAGGGACGTCGGTGTAGTAATCCGGGCCACCGCGACCGCCAGCCTTGAACGGCGCGGCGGCAGACAGGAGTGGTAAAGCCGCGTACTCCGTCCCCTTCAGCATTTCCGAAACGTACCAGCTTTGTGCTTTGGAGACGATCTGAACAGATGGATCATCGGCCACAAGGGCGAAATAGGAATGCAAGGGCGCGGATGTCTTGCCAACCGCGCGCCGCACATAGGCAAGTGTCGCCTCATGAATATCAACCACGCTATCGAGTACCGCTTGATCGCTCTCGACAAGAGCGGTGACAGAACGATCTTCGTTCCGTCTGGAGATCGGTCTTGTTTCCGAACCATGGCTGACAATGCGCCATTCTCCGCCCGATGTTTCCAGCATCAAGTCGATCAAGCCGAGATGTGACCCCCAAAAACCACCCATGACTGCGGGTTTTCCGTGGATCGTGCCTGCGGTCGCGTCCACGGCGGGCATGTTCTCATAGGTCGAAGAGGGAAAGACGTTGTGATCATGACCAGACAGAACGGCGTCGATCCCGTCGATGGCCGCCAGCGGCACCGCCGCATTGCCCATGAACTCTGTGTGAGTGGCTTCTGCGATCCCAGAATGGCTCAACGCAATGATAATGTCGGCGCCCTGTTCCTTCATTACGGGGACATAGGCTTTCGCGCTTTCAACGATGTCACGGGCATGAACGTTGCCTTCCAAGTGACGACGATCCCAGTTCATGATCTGTGGCGGCACGAACCCTATGAGCCCGATCTTGATTTGGTGAACTGTACCAGCGCCATCGATGATCTCTTTGTCCAACAGGACGAAGGGCGGCACCAACGTGGTGTCTTTAGTCGGATCGGCGCCAAGCTCTTTCGCAACGTTTGCTGAGATCACGGGGAAATTTGCCCCGGCAAGTGACTTCATCAGAAAGTCGAGGCCGTAATTGAACTCGTGATTGCCGAGCGTCGACGCATCAAATCCCAATACATTCAACGCGGTGATGATCGGGTGCATATCCCCGGCTTTCATACCCCGCTCATAAGCCAAGTAATCGCCCATGGGATTTCCCTGCAGGAAGTCGCCGTTGTCATAGAGAACCGAATTGGTCGCTTCGGCACGGATGTCGCGGATGATCGAAGCCGTCCGAGCCAAGCCCATCGTATCGCGCTCTGCATCGGCATAGTAGTCATATGGCCATACATGAACGTGGAGGTCCGTTGTTTCCATGATCCGAAGATGTGCTTGATTGGATGCTGCAGACACGGAAAACGGATGCAACGCGACTAAGCTGGCAGATCCGGCGAGGAAACCACGGCGATTTAGGCTGAGCGACATAGAGAAACCTCATTTTGGATACGATGCCCAAAGGGCGATCTTCTTGGTACAGAGATGGGCTTTGGCTCGCGCTCATGTTTGCATATCATTCCTCAAATGTCTGCTCTCACGGGCTATCCACGGTCAAAAACACCAGATCTGAAAACGACGTCTTTGGTCAAACGGTTCCTGATCAGCAGAATAACGACTGGTTCCCCTTTGGCGGCTCTCGCGAAGCGCTTCGTGAGCAAAGGCCGCGAACCGTTCTTTCACTCAACCAATGCCGTCGGGTTGATCTGCCATTCGGGTGTCAAGGCGCGGTTATTCCCATCCTCCGGTAGAATAGCAACCTATTCGCACTTGACCTTCCAGTTACTGGAGGCTCCATGTGTTGTCCCGGAT
>JBCBGY010000395.1:0-2094 GCA_038526275.1 Pseudomonadota bacterium
CAGAATAGTCCGGTGGAAACGCGGATTATGACACCAGATGATGCGCGGGCCATCGGGGCCCAGGCGCTTTTCGGCGAGAAGTATGGCGACGAGGTGCGCGTGGTGTCGATGGGCCAAGCTGATACGGGCAAGGGCACAGGCGGCCAGACCTATTCGATAGAGCTTTGCGGCGGCACCCATGTGCGCCAAACCGGCGATATCGGACTATTCGTCAACCTGGGCGACAGCGCTTCATCGGCGGGGGTCCGGCGGATTGAAGCGCTGACAGGTGAGGCCGCGCGGTCCTACCTGGCGGAGCAGGACCAGCGCTTGGCAGAAGTGGCGCTGGCGGTGAAAGCCCCAGTCAGCGAAGTCGTTGGGCGGGTGAAATCGCTCCTGGATGAGCGCAAGGCACTGCAGGCCGAGGTTGCCCAACTGCGGCGTGATTTGGCCATGTCCGGCGGGGATCAAGCGGCGCCCGACCCCCGCGATGTTGCGGGGGTTCCCCTGGTGGCGCAGGTGCTGTCTGGCGTCACGGGAAAGGATCTCCCGAGCCTGGTTGATGCGCACAAAACTCGCCTGGGTTCTGGCGCAGTTCTGCTGATCGCAGATGCCGGGGGCAAGGCCGCAGTGGCAGCTGGCGTAACCGATGACCTGACCGCCCGCATTTCCGCGGTGGACCTGGTCAAGGCAGCCGTGGTGGAACTCGGGGGCAAGGGCGGCGGTGGCCGACCGGACTTGGCCCAGGGCGGCGGTCGCGACGCCGCAAACGCAGAGGCCGCGATCAAAGCGGCAGAACAGGTTTTGGGAGCGGCACAATGAAACCAGGATACTGGATTGCCCACGTAACGGTGACAGACGAAGAGGCCTATGGTCGCTATGCGGCGCTGGCGACCAAGGCTATCGAGGCCCACGGCGGAAAATTCCTGTCGCGTGCGGGGCGCTATGTCCAAATGGAAGGAAATGAGCGGGCTCGGAATGTGCTTGCTCAATTCCCGACATTGGAAGCGGCAGAGACCTGCTATCGCTCGGACGCTTATCAAGAAGCGTTGAGCCACGCAAAGGGAGCATCTGAGCGAGATCTGGTGATTATTGAAGGCTTGTAAGTGAGCTGCTCGATTAACCTTACCTAAAGAATTCGACCTACTGATTGCGCTAACACCGAAAAGGCTCGAAAGACGCCCCGTTTCCGCCACGATCGCAAAACATAGGAAACACTCTCTTAACTTGTGTTCTCAGGAGTGTGCCATGTTCAGGCAGTTTGCTACCCTATTTGTTGTTGCCATGATGGCTGGGCAAGCCCAGGGTGCCGTGGTTTCTTTCTCCGGCGATGGAGCGATTTTCGGATCCGCCGATGGGTTGGACTTGCGGCAAGGAAGCCGTGAAGGACTCTTCGTTACGGCCTACGACGAAGCAACTGATGTGACGGTTGGCACCGGACAGGTGTTTGCGGACTACGTTGTCGACATTAACTTGTCGGTGGGTGCGACCGTTACTGGTGTGGACACTTTGGGTGAGAATGATGCAATTGGCCTGGCCGCAGGGACGTATGACAGTCACCTGCTGCAACTGGATCCTGCAGGAACTGGCAGAGGCGTAAATGCAACCTTTACCTTCTCAGGCGAGATCATCGCACTGATCCTATCCAACACCGGATCAGGTACGCTGCTTAATGACAGTGACTCCGTTTTTGGAGTTGGTACCAACTATGAATCGGGCGTCGGCCGCCGGGTGGAAAGTAATGAAACGCTGACGCTGCTGTCACCCTACATGTTGCAGATCAATGGATGGGGCACAAACAGCAAGTGGACTGACGAAGTACGGGTCATCACCGCTGTTGAAGTGGCCGCAGTCCCGCTACCTGCCGCTTTGCCGATGCTTCTTGCGGGCCTTGGTGGTCTGGCACTGATGCGCCGTAGGATCGATGAATCTGACAAAATATCTGCAACATCGCGCTTAACCTAACGCGTTGAACGTTTGATATCCGGCGGCGTTACAGGTTCACCAACGCATCGGCTCCGACAAACTGGCTTTTGGCTCGTTTTACCTGAGGGCGGGGCGACACCAACAGGTGTCCCTCAACCCATAGCCTGTTGAAGTGACGAACTTGATCGC
>JBCBGY010000396.1:0-2074 GCA_038526275.1 Pseudomonadota bacterium
TTTGATCCCGGAGATGTGCTGCTGTTTCGGATGCGGACGGGATCAGTTGCCAAGCATTTGGGAATCGTGGGGGATGGTGGCGCTACGGCGACCTTCATCCATGCCTATTCCGGCCATGGGGTGATTGAGAGCGCGTTGAGTGCGCCCTGGCGGACCCGCCTGGTAGCGCGGTTTGCCTTTCCGGAAGGGAATAACTGATGGCGACGATATTGCTTTCCGCTGCCGGTGCGGCGGCTGGTTCGGCTTTGGGAGGCTCGTTCCTGGGCCTATCGACTGCGGTGATTGGTCGGGCGGTGGGCGCGACCCTGGGCAAGGTTCTTGACCAGCGTCTGATGGGGACGGGCAGCGAGGTTGTTGAAACCGGCAAGGTGGATCGCTTTCGCGTCACAGGTGCCGGTGAAGGCGAGCCGTTGGCACAGATCTTTGGGCGCGTTCGGGTGGGCGGTCAGATCATCTGGGCCTCGCGATTTCAGGAGAATGTCAGCGAAAGTGGTGGCGGGGGCAAAGGATCTCCGCCGCAACCGGAGACACGGACTTATAGCTACGCTGTCAGTTTGGCCGTAGCCCTATGCGAGGGCGAGATCACCAGTATTGGTCGTGTTTGGGCCGATGGTACTGAGATTTCGCGCGATAGCGTGACCATGCGGGTTTATCACGGCACGGAAGACCAGGTGCCGGATCCGAAGATGGAGGCGGTAGAAGGTACGGGCAACGTGCCAGCCTATCGCGGTGTGGCCTATGTAGTCATCGAGGATTTGGCGCTTGGGCCCTATGGCAACAGGGTTCCGCAGTTTTCGTTTGAGGTGATCCGTCCGGCCGATCCGGATGTGATCCCCGACGGGTCGGAAAGCATGTCGCGGCTTGTTCAGGCAGTCGCCCTGATACCGGGAACGGGTGAGTATTCCTTGGCGACAACGCCTGTGCGGTACAAGGCGCGTTTGGGCGATGTTCGAACGGCTAACCTGAATGCACAAAGTGGCAAGACCGACTTTGCGACCTCGCTGGAGCAATTGACGGATGAACTGCCGAAATGCGGGGCGCTGTCGCTGATTGTGTCTTGGTTTGGCGATGATCTGCGGTGTGGCTTGTGCCAGGTCAAACCCAAGGTCGAGCAATCCGGGGTTGACGGCGTAGAGATGCCCTGGCGGGTTTCTGGTGTGACCCGAGGCGCCGCAGAGGTGTTGGCCCAGGTGGCGGGGCGTTCCGTTTATGGTGGCACGCCTGCGGACGCATCGGTTGTCGAGGCAATCCGGGCAGCCCAACAGGCCGGGCAACGGGTCATGTTCTATCCGTTCATCCTGATGGAGCAGTTGGCAGGCAATGGCCGGACCGATCCGTGGACCGGAGCCGCTGACCAGCCGGTTCTGCCATGGCGCGGACGCATCACCTTGTCGAAGGCTCCGGGGCAGGCTGGTTCACCTGATCAAACGGCTGTCGCAGATACTGAGGTTGCGGCTTTGATTGGTCAGGCGGCTGTGGCGGATTTCTCCGTCTCCGGAACCACGGTTTCCTATACAGGGCCACCGGAGTGGTCGCTGCGCCGGTTTATCCTGCACTATGCGCATTTGTGCGCTGCTGCGGGTGGGGTCGAGGCCTTTTGCATTGGCTCTGAACTGCGAGGTTTGACCCAGATTCGTGGGGCGACCGGCTTCCCTGTGGTTTCCGCTTTTCGGCAGTTGGCGCGTGACGTGCGGCAGATTTTGGGACCGGATACTAAGATCAGCTATGCCGCTGATTGGAGCGAATATTTCGGCTACCACCCCCAGGATGGTTCGGGCGACGTTTACTTTCATCTCGACCCGCTTTGGGCAGACCCCGACATCGATTTCATCGGGATCGACAATTACATGCCTTTGTCCGATTGGCGGGACACTGCGGAGCATGCAGACAGCGCCGTTGGTTCGATCTACGATCTGGAGTACCTGGAGGCCAATGTCGCGGGCGGGGAAGGCTACGACTGGTACTATGCCAGCGATGCCGACCGTGAGGGGCAGGTGCGGACTGCGATCTCTGACGGGGCACACGGTGAGCCTTGGGTGTTTCGCTACAAGGATTTGGCCGGGTGGTGGTCCAA
>JBCBGY010000397.1:0-2037 GCA_038526275.1 Pseudomonadota bacterium
CGGGGCAGCCGACCATGACGGCAGCGCGGATCGAGGCCGGGTCTTCGCTGCGGGGATTGTCATCCGTCACGATGGCCACATCTGCATATTCCGCCGCAGCCCGGCCCATCAGGATCCGCTTGCCCGGGTCGCGGTCGCCACCTGCGCCGAACACCACGACAATCCGGCCCATCACATGTAACCGCAATGCCTGAAGCGCCGTCCCCAGCGCATCGGGCGTGTGGGAATAATCGACGTAGACTGCGGCGCCATTGTCGCGCGTCGCGGCAAGCTGCATCCGCCCGCGCACGCCATCGATCTGATCCAGAACCGAGAAGACCTCTGCCGGTTCGGCACCGCTCGCAATGCAAAGCCCCGCCGCCACCATGACATTCTCGGCCTGGAACCCACCGATCAATTGCAGACGCACCTGTCGGGTCGTGCCGCCATGGACGAAGCGCACATCCTGGCCCGTCTGATCGAACCTGAGGCCCACAATCGCCAGGTCATTGTCACGGCTCCGGCCGATGCGCATGACCTCATGGCCCGATAGTTCTGCCACTTCGGCCATATCCGGCCCGCGCGCATCGTCCATATGGATCACCGCCCGCCCATCCGGGCCAAGAACCCGGCGAAACAGCCCCGCTTTAGCCGCGAAATATTCCGCGAAATCAGCATGATAATCCAGATGATCCTGGCTGAAATTCGTGAAGGCCGCCGCTTGCAACCGCACACCATCCATCCGCATCTGCGCCAGCCCGTGGCTTGAGGCCTCCATCGCGGCATGGGTGACGCCGGCATTGTTCGCCTCGGCCAAGATCCGGTGCAATGTGATCGCGTCGGGCGTCGTGTGGGCCAGCGGTGTTTCCCACGTCCCCTCTACGCCGGTGGTGCCAATGTTGATGGCCGAAAAGCCCAAGGCCGACCAGATCTGCCGGGCAAAGCTCGCCACGCTGGTCTTGCCGTTGGTGCCGGTGACCGCGACCATCACGTCGGGCTGTGCCCCGGCCCACAAAGCAGCGGCATAGGCCAAGGCCTGGCTTGGATCTTCGACCACGACCAGTGCGACATCGGACTGGTTCAGGTCGTCAGCGGCGATCCGGGCCCCTTCCATATCCGTCAGGATGGCAGAGGCGCCCATGCGCAAAGCGTACTGGATGAACTCGCCGCCATGGACCCGCGTGCCTGGCAGAGCCGCAAAGAGGTAGTTGTCCTTCACCTTGCGGCTGTCGAGCGCGAGACCCTTGATCCTGGCCTCCTGCCCACCTTGGGCGGTCAGTCCCAACTGCGCGAGCGATTTTGCTTTGCCAAGACCCATGCCGACCCCTTTCAATTTGAAGCGCGTATTACCTTCAAATCAGGGTTAGGTTCAATCACTGGCCGCAGGCCCAGCAAGGGGGCGGTTCGGCGCACCAATTCCGCCGCCACGGGAACAGCCGTCCAACCTGCCGTTCGGCGTGGTTTGGGCCCGCTGGTTTCCACCGGTTCGTCCAGCGTGACGATCAGCACGTATTTTGGATCATTTGCGGGAAAAATGCTGGCAAACGTGGCAATGACCTTTTCTTTGTAGTAGCCGCCATTGGGTTTGGGCTTGTCCGCCGTGCCGGTTTTGCCGCCAACTGCATAGCCTTTGACCTCGCCAAAGCTCGCCGTGCCACCTTGCACCACCTCTCGCAACATCTTGCGCAGTTTGGTGGAGGTGGCCTCTGACACCACGCGCTCGCCTTGCTGCGGGCCGGACTGGCGCAGAAGCGTCGGGCGCACCCGGGTGCCGCCATTCAGGACCGACGCGTAGGCGGCGGCGAGATGCAGGGGTGAGGTGCTGATTCCATGCCCGTAACTGACGGTCATGGTCGAAATCTCTGACCAGCGTTTCGGCAATAGCGGTTTGCCGGTGGGCGCCTCGATCAGTTCCACCTCGGTTGGCTCAAAAAAGCCAAGCTGTTCCAGGAATGTCTGTTGGCGCGGCGCCCCGATCGCCATGGCGATCCGTGCCGTGCCAATATTAGAGGATTTGACGATCACATCGGTCACGCTCAGTTCGTCGCCATAGTTCCG
>JBCBGY010000398.1:0-2027 GCA_038526275.1 Pseudomonadota bacterium
CGTAAGGTTGCTGGTGAGTTGGCTGACAAGATCAAAGCTGCGCTCGACGCTTACGCCTCTGATTTCGCCTAAAGGCACGGGAAAGGACTCCATCCATGCCCAGCCTCAAGGACCTAAAAAACCGGATCGGCAGCGTTAAGAACACGCGCAAGATCACCAAGGCGATGCAAATGGTCGCCGCTGCCAAACTGCGCCGGGCGCAAGAGGCGGCGGAGGCCAGTCGGCCCTATACAGAGCGTTTCAATGCCGTAATGGGCTCGCTTGCAGCTTCCGTTGGAAGCAGCGATTCTGCACCTGTTCTGCTGCGCGGCACCGGCAAGGATGATGTGCATCTTCTGGTTGTCATGACAGCAGAACGCGGCCTTTGCGGTGGCTTCAACTCTACCATCGTGAAGCTGGCGCGGACCAAAGCGCAGGACCTTCTCGCTGCCGGAAAGACCGTCAAGATCCTGACGGTTGGCAAGAAGGGGCGCGAGCAGATGAAGCGCGACCTGGCCGATCATTTCGTCGACCATGTTGACCTGTCCGAGGTCAAGCGCGTGGGCTACGACAATGCCCAGGATATCGCGAAATCTGTAATGTCGATGTTCTCTGCCGGAGAATTCGACGTGGCGACGATTTTCTACAACCGGTTCGAAAGCGTGATCAGCCAGGTGCCGACGGCGCAGCAGATCATTCCGGCTTCTTATGCGTCGGATGAAGAAGGTGACGCGGAAGGCCCATCGACGCTTTACGATTATGAGCCGAGCGAAGAAGGGATCTTGGCCGAACTGCTGCCGCGCGGCGTGGCGACGCAGGTCTTTTCCGCGTTGCTGGAAAATGCCGCTTCGGAGCAAGGTGCCCGGATGTCTGCGATGGATAATGCGACCCGGAATGCCGGCGAGATGATCGATCGTTTGACCATTGAGTATAACCGTTCCCGACAGGCCGCGATCACGAAAGAACTGATCGAGATCATTTCGGGAGCCGAGGCTCTTTGATGAAGCGACTGTTCGCCATTCTTGTTCTTGCTGCTGTGGGGTATGCTGCGCTTCCTTATTGGAGCGCCTACTCCCTTGCGCAAGGCGTGAAGGCGGGCGATCGCGACGTACTGGAACAGCGGGTTGATTGGCCAAGCGTGCGGTCTGGTCTGAAAGAGGACCTGTCAGATATTGCTGTCGGCAACGATTCTGGTGCGGCTGGGCTTTTGCGGGCCGCACTGGCGCCGGCGCTTCTTGATACGGCCCTGGATCAGTTGGTGACGCCTGCAACCGTGGCGTCGTTGGCGCAGGGGGCTGCGCGGGCGAAAGACAGGTCCGGTGGTGGTCAAGGAGATGCCGCGGAAGATTTGGCCCGCGACCCTGTCGCACATTTGACATGGGCTTTCTTTACTAGCCCAAGCCAGTTCCTGGTGAAACTGGAAAGCCGCCGGGTGCAAGACGGCGTCGCCGAACTATTTTTTGAACGCCGCGGCCTGTCCTGGCCGCTGGTACGTGTAAAACTCCCCGACAGTGTGCTGTCGGGCCTCACAAGCTAGACCCGGAGGGGCAACAAGATGGCAAACGCTAAGGGCAAGGTGACCCAGATCATCGGCGCGGTGGTGGACGTTCAGTTTGATGGCGATCTGCCAGACATTCTGAACGCGCTGGAAACCGACAATAATGGCAAACGCCTTGTTCTGGAGGTTGCACAGCACCTGGGCGAAAACACCGTGCGCGCCATCGCCATGGACGCAACCGAGGGTTTGGTCCGCGGTGCCGCCGTGGCCGATATGGGTCTGCCGATCAGTGTGCCCGTGGGCAATGCGACGCTGGGCCGGATCATGAACGTTGTGGGCGAGCCCATTGACGAGAAAGGCCCGGTTGGCGCGGACGAAACCCGCCCGATCCATGCCGAGGCGCCTGAATTTGCGGAACAGTCGACCGAAAGCGAGATCCTCGTCACCGGTATCAAGGTGATCGACTTGCTGGCGCCTTATTCGAAGGGCGGTAAAATCGGCCTCTTCGGCGGTGCGGGTGTGGGTAAGACAGTTCTTATTCAGGAACTGA
>JBCBGY010000399.1:0-2025 GCA_038526275.1 Pseudomonadota bacterium
CTTCAACGTGGTTGCTGACTGTGCGATCCAACCGGCCTTTGAGTGGCCCAAAATTGTCGGGAACGGTGTCGCGGCTGGACAGGGTGTACTTCACGCCTGCAACGATATCGACGTACAAGGATTGGGCCAGTATCGACACCAAAGTGATCACAACGGTGCCAAACAGCACCCACAATTCTGTTGTTAAAACGGTCATGGTTACCCGATCACATTCCGGCCTGTGCCGTAGCCGCCTTTGGCTGCCTCAAGCACGTGGACGTGGATGTGCTCAACCGGTGCTCCGGTTAGCTCAACGAAAGTATCGGTCACCTTTTCTATGATTTCTCTTTTTTTGGCTTCGTCCACTGCCTCCGCAGGCATGTTGACTTGGATGAAGGGCATTGAACTTCTCCTGGTTGGATTTCGATTCGCAGGTTGTTTTGCATCCCGTGATGCATTACTTAGAATGCATCGATCAGAAATACAACAAGTGTTGTAAAATAACTCGCAAAACGGAGCAACCCATTGGCAAGGCCAAGAAAATTTGACGAAGCGGACGTACTTTACTGCGCTATGCTCACATTCTGGCGTCTGGGCTTCGATGCGACCACAATGCGAGAGCTAGAGCGTGCCTCTGGTGTCGGCATTCGCAGCTTGCACAACACCTTTGGTGAAAAAGAGGAACTTTTTGCCAAAGTGATGAAAGTCTACCGGGAAATGGTCGAGGGCATTCTGGCACAAATGTTTGCTGAGCCGAGTGTGGAGGCCATCGCGACGTTCTTTGAGATGTCAGTTATGCCAACAGATGGCCCAACGGACCAACGAAATGCTGGCTGTCTGGTGGTAAATTCGGTTTTTGAATTGCCTGAAATGCCGCTGCCGATCAGTGAGGAAGTCCGCACCTATCGGCAGATCTTCATTGATACATTCAAAAAGTCATTGCAAGCCGAGAACATTCCCGCGCCGGAGGAAAAGGCGGAATATTTGCTCGGGTCCTTGTGGGGAGTTTTGAGTCAAATTCGCCTTGCACAAGATACAACAGCGGCGGAACCTGTGGCCAAGGTGATTGCACAGACCATCAGGGGGTGGAAGCAAAGCTGACACGCCAACGGCTGCAATACTGTGCTTCGCTTGCTGCATCATCGTCTTTGATGAGGAGTGTGCAATATGGGCCCACTGCCTTCGCCGCACTCGTCAGCAGCCCAGAGTCCACCCATGAAGGACCAGTGGCCGGATCAAAGTGCACCTTGGCCAGTGTTGATTGAGTTTCCGGGCGAGCCGATGGTAAGGGTCTTCAATAAATTTCGGGCATTCAGAAATGCAGGTCTTCATCAACAGTCAATGGCAAGCGAGCGGTAGCGGGCAGGCTTATCCCATCGGTGCAGAGAAAATACGCAATCTTCTTTGCCTCTCGGTTGATCTAACCGTTCCAGACGTTTCTTTCGAACCCGCCAGCTTTGATGTCACGGAAGGCGTGCGGAACTACCACGAAATACAAGGGACGCTCAATCTTGCCAGCGAAGCAATGCGAAACCTTTCGACGCCTGTTTTCAATCTTGGCTGCGATTGTGGTGGCGAGTTCATTCCTATCGCAAAGCTCAATGAACGCTTCGGCGGCGACCTTCGAGTGATTTGGTTTGACGCTCACCCGGACCTCAACACTCCCCTGACATCAACGTCCAAGACGTTCCACGGGATGGTGCTGCGGGCTTTGCTTGGTGACACGCCGCCAGGCTTTGAACGCCATTTGCCCGTTCCCCTAAACCCGAAAAACGTCATTCTAGCGGGCGTTCGCAGTATCGATCCGGGCGAGCGGGACTATATAGCGGCCCATCGATTATCAGTGATCTCTTCTGAAGAACTGAACACAGCCATCGATACGGAGAAACTAAAACCTCTCGACGGCGGCCCTGTTTATATTCACGTCGATTATGACGTCCTTGATCCAATGGAACATCCCAATGCCGTGTATAAAGTTGCAAGTGGGATCCGCCTCTCCATGCTCATCGATTGGCTGCGCGCAATTCGGCAAACTCAGGACGTTGT
>JBCBGY010000400.1:0-1958 GCA_038526275.1 Pseudomonadota bacterium
GGATTGCTTGGATAGAAGGTGCGGTTGAACCAGGTCTCTGCCGTATCGAGCGACATCTGGGAGGCCCCGAGATAGCTGGTCATATCGTCCATGAAGCCTTGCTGATCAGCCAGAAAATCCTCGAACACTGCGATCTTCACCTGACCCTGGCCAAAAACCTTGAGATAGCGTTCCAGGTTGGGCGTGTAGGTAGAGCCTAGCATGATCGACGGATGTTCAATGATCGCCTGTTCGAAGCTGCACGTGGCGCGGGAACTGCGGATCATATGCCAGTACTGCGAATAGGCCCGCTTGACCGGGTCGCGGAGCATGAAAACCAGCCGGACATCCGGCAGCATGGCCTTGATCCGGGCTGGTGCCACGTTCGAAAACAGGTAGGTCGTGGAATCCTCACCGATCAGCTTGGCCTCAGCATGGGGTGTGAACCGGCTGGCATACCATTGGACGCTGTCCGTGGCGCTTGGCCGGGGATCAAACCATTCCAGCTTGGGGCCCTTGGTGAACAGAAAGTCTGGGTGGCTCACCGGATCATCGGCATCAAAGAAGTGGATCTCTTCGTCGGGGATGCCAATTTCAGGGTGCTGTTTCAGGATGAAATGAATGGAAGTTGTGCCGCACTTTGGAGCGCCTCCAATAATGAAATCTGGAAAACGGTCTTGCGCGGACGCCGACTGGGCCATGGGAAACCTTGATACTAAGAATGTGGGGGTCCAATGCCATGAAAATCGCGCGATGCCTATACCTAGAGGCGGCAAAACCCTTTATGCCGCGCAGTAGGGCGGGGGCGTGTCGAACCACGAGGAAATTCAATGCGCGATGACACAATTGGCGACGACGTCTATAAGGTGGACAGCCACGTCCACCTGCATCCGCGCTTCGATCTGGAAACAGTCCTTTCGTCAGCGGCGCGCCGCATGACGCTGTCGGCAGATGCATGCTGCGAAGGTATGCTGATGCTGACCGAGATGGCGGGTGTGGACGCCTTTGCAGACCTGCCGGAGCGGTGCGGCAAATGGGTGATTTCGGACACCAAAGAACCTGTGAGCCGGATGGCGCGCCGGGCCAGCGATGGCGCGCTGTTGTGCATCGTGTCCGGGCGCCAGATCGTTACGGAAGAGGGGCTTGAGGTGCTTGCGCTGGGCACCCGTGAAGTGTTCCCGGACGGACAGCCCGTGGCACAGGTCATCGATGCCGTTTCTGCCGCCGGTGCGCTTTCAGTTCTGCCATGGGGCTTTGGCAAATGGTCGGGCGCGCGGGGCAGTGAGGTCGACCGGATCATCGAGGTCTGCAAAGGCGACACGAACGTCTTTCTGGCCGATAGCGGTGTCCGGGCGTCGGCCATGCCGCGTCCGGACCATCTGGCCAAGGCCGAAGCGGCGGGGTGGCGTGTGCTGGCGGGAACAGATCCGCTTCCTGTGCTCGGCGGAGCTAAGCAGGTGGGTCGGTATGGGTTTGAGGCAACGGGTGCACTCGACCGTGATACACCGTTCGTTTCCCTGGCGACATGGCTGCGCTGGCTCGATCACTCACCGCCCGTCTATGGCGCACTAACCAACCCGATCACTTTCGCGGCGCAGCAAGTCGCGATGCAAGTCCGCAAACGGATCGCTTAGCCACGTGCCTGCGACCTTGGGGCATCTGGGCGTTCAGGCGCTGATCACCCGTTCGGTTCTTCGTGGGGCCGACGTCAAATGGATCTGGCTCGGCTGTGTGGTTCCCGATCTGCCGTGGATCCTGCAGCGTTTCCTGAAGTTCCTGGACGTATCGCCCTATGACTTGCGGCTCCACGCGATCATCCAAAGCAGCCTGCTGTTCTGTGTGGTTGCATCAGCGCTTTTCGCCTTGTTCAGCCGGTCCTTCGGGCGGGCATTCGGCATTTTGGTGGGCAGCGCTGCGCTGCACCTGCTGATTGATGCGCTGCAGATCAAATGGGCGAACGGCGTGGTGCTGTTCGGGCC
>JBCBGY010000401.1:0-1892 GCA_038526275.1 Pseudomonadota bacterium
CGCCCAACTTCTTGCCGCACAAGCTTGCGTACAATTTGCGTGATCTTCTCACCCAGATCGCCGCGCAGCTCATCGCGCAACATCTGCGCCACCGTGGCCTGCAAAGCATCGTCAGAGGGCAAATCGGTGGCGGGTAACGGTGCAGGCGTGTCTATGACCTGCAACGGATCTTCATCCGTCGGCGGTTCCAGATTGGCAAGCGGGTCAAGGTCCGGTTCGGGAAGATCCGCCATTTCGTCTAAATCTGTGCTGGACGGTTCGGGGCTTTGGGGTGCGAGCGGCGTTGCGGCATCGAGTTCCCGAACAAAGGACATAAGGTCAAATTCCGGCGGCATATGGGCGTCGTGCTCGTCCGTCACCTCATTTTTTTGGCTGTCGTCAAGCCAAGGTGTTTCGCCGTAGACCTCGCTATCCTCTACCGGGGTGAACACCGCTTTTTGGTCCACCGGCGGCGGCCCTTCAATGCGAGCATCAACCCGCTGTGCCGGAGCGAGTAACAGCGCCTGGCCGAGTTCCGGTTCCGCCTCAGGCAAGGTTGCTTGTATGGCGGGTTTCATGCTGAGTGTCTGCGACAGACTGCTGTCGGCTGAAAACTCTGTCGTTCTCAATCCATTGCTGTCGTTCGAGACAAGACGGCGGATGGAACTTAGAACATCTTCGATGTCTTCGCTGTTCATGGGGTCGGGCATCGGCGGGCTCTCACATCAAGGCCTATATCGTCGCGGAATTGATTCCGCGACAACATGGCAACAAGAAGGCAATAGTACCGAAACCCTAGTTTTTCCCCAACCGCTCCAGAACGCGGTCCAACTGACGCCCCTGACGTGACCGTTTGATAGGCGCAGATTTGACGGCATTATAGTAAGCGGACGGGTCGTAGGTTTGGATGCCCAGGCCAAGATGTTCGACCGTCAGCAGACCCATGGAAGACAAAAGCTGGTAAATCGCCAGATATTGCTGCGTTTGTGCGTCAATCCGGTTCGCGCGGGCATCCAGAAGGTCTTGTTCGGCATCAAGCACGTCCAGCGTGGTGCGGGAGCCAAGCTTGGCTTCCTCCTGGAAACCGCGAAAAGCGATCTCGGCGGCTTCAACCTGGCGTTCGGTAGCATCGATCTGGGCAACCGCCACGGCAAGGTTCGACCAAGCATTGCCCACCGCCTGACGAATATTGTGCGTCGTGCTGAGCAGGGCCGCGCGCTGCGCGTCACGATTAGCTTTCGATTCCCGCAAGGCGGACCTTAGGGCGCCGCCGCTGTAAATGGGCTGATTGAAGTTCAAGGAAATTTGCGCATCCGGATCGTCATCCCGGGTTGTTCGCACAAATGCACCGGCCGTGACGGTAAACTTCATGGCGGCTTCCGCCCGGGCGATGTTCAGTTCGGCCACGGTCACCTGGCGTTGCGCCTGGCGGATGCTGGGGTGCATCTTGACGGCGATGGCTTCGGCTTCCTTTTGGCTGCCGGGAACCTTCGGCGCACGTGGTACCGGGCTCAAGGTGCCAGGATAGCGACCGACGGCCACGCGGTAGCTTTCGCGGGCGACGGAAAGCTGACCTTGGGCGGCGGCCCGGGAGCTTCGGGCGGCAGCTAGCCGAGATTCGGCCAAGGCAACGTCTGTACGCGTCACCTCGCCGACCTCAAATCGATCTTCTGCGGCGCGAAGTTCTTGCGTCAGCACGCGAACGTTGTTGTCCCCGAGCGAAACGAATTCGATCGCACTGATCACATCCAAGTAAGCGTCAACGGCGTTCAACAGAACATCCTGTTCCAAGGCCACCAGTGCTTCCCGCGTGGCCAGCACAGTTTCTTTCTGCGCGTCGATTGCCAACCGTGAGTCACCGTTATCGAACAGCAAAAGGTTGGCGTTAATCTGAGCCGAGGCGTCTAATTCGT
>JBCBGY010000402.1:0-1867 GCA_038526275.1 Pseudomonadota bacterium
TCGGGTGGCTTCGGCACGATCTACGGTGCGGTGATCGGTGCGCTGATCATGCAGACGCTGATATCTGGCATGGCCTCGGTCGGCGTGGACGCCCCTTTGCAGTCCATCGTGGTGGGCATGGTGCTGGTCCTCGCCGTCTGGATCGACATCGTCTATCGCCGCAAGACGGGAACGGCCTGATGCTGGATCACGCGCAAACCCCGCTTGTCGAACTTAAAGACATCTCAATCTCGTTCGGCGGGATCAAGGCGGTCGACCAGGTTTCGGTCGAACTGCAACCTGGAGAAGTCGTTGGCATCCTTGGCCATAACGGCGCCGGAAAGTCGACACTGATCAAGTGCCTGTCGGGTGCCTACCAGATGGATAGCGGCGAGATCCGGATCAATGGCGAAAAAGCCGTGATCCAGAACCCACGGGATGCCCGGTCTTACAATATCGAGACGATTTATCAGACCTTGGCCTTGGCCGATAACCTCGATGCGGCGTCAAACCTCTTTCTGGGGCGTGAGATCGTCGGTCCTTCGGGCTTCATTGACGATGGCGCGATGGAGGCCGAAACCCGCAAGATCATGGCCCGTCTGAACCCGAACTTTCAGAAATTTGCGGCACCCGTCTCGGCCCTGTCAGGGGGGCAACGGCAGTCCGTGGCCATCGCCCGTGCGGTCTACTTCAACGCCAAGATCCTGATCATGGACGAACCCACAGCGGCCCTTGGCCCGCAGGAAACCCAGATGGTGGCTGAACTGATCCAGGAGTTGAAACGCCAGGGGCTGGGCATTTTCCTGATCGATCACGATGTGCATCAGGTGAAATCGCTATGTGACAAGGCGGCCGTCATGAAGAATGGCAAACTTGTTGGTGTTGTTGATGTCGATGCCGTCTCGACCGATGATATTCTGGCCATGATCATCGCGGGCAAGCGGCCTGAGCACCTGACTGGTTGACCCATGTATCTGGGATTGGATCTTGGGACGTCTAGCCTGAAGGCATTGCTGATCGGCGAAGACCAGCAGGTCGTTGCGGAAGCTGCAGCGCCTTTGACCGTGTCGCGACCGCATGACGGTTGGTCTGAACAGAACCCGGCAGACTGGATCGCCGCCGCCGAGCAGGTTTTTGGCGCGCTTGCCGCTGACAATGATCTGTCAGGCGTAAAGGGGGTTGGACTGTCTGGCCATATGCACGGCGCCACGATGCTGGACGCCGCCGACCAAGTGCTTTGGCCCTGCATTTTGTGGAATGACACGCGGTCCGCCGCGCAAGCAGAGGCGATGGACAGCGACCCCGTCTGGCGGGATGTGTCCGGCAACATCGTCTTCCCAGGCTTCACGGCGCCCAAAGTGCAGTGGATGCGCGAGACGCACCCCGAAGTTTTTGACAAGATACAAACGATCCTACTGCCTAAGGACTATCTGCGGCTGTGGCTCACCGGTGAGAAAGTGGCCGAGATGTCGGACGCCGCGGGCACAAGTTGGCTCGACACGGGCAAACGGGACTGGAGCGATGCGCTGCTGGTGCGGGCCGGTCTTTCGCGCGTGACGATGCCGCGGCTTGTCGAAGGATCAGACGTGTCCGGTACGCTGCGGCCCGATCTGGCGAAGCGCTGGGGATTTGCGCCCTCTGTTCCGGTGGCGGGTGGGGCTGGTGACAATGCGGCTTCGGCCATTGGCATGGGTGTCGTGAAAAGCGGCCAGGCTTTCGTGTCGCTCGGCACGTCCGGTGTGCTGTTCGCGGCGAATGACGGGTTTCGGCCCGACGCTCCGACGGCGGTTCATACTTTCTGCCATGCGCTTCCGGGCATGTGGCACCAGATGGGTGTGATCCTGGCCGCCACCGATGCGTTGAACTGGTGGGCCGGGATTGTCGGCAG
>JBCBGY010000403.1:0-1848 GCA_038526275.1 Pseudomonadota bacterium
GTCCAATCCGCCAGCGGATTGATCTTGATCCGACCATTGTCGGATTCGAAGTGCTTCAGCGCCGCACGGCTGGCCGATTGGTGCCGTTTGCGGCCGGTAATCCAGGCGTCAAACCCTGAAAGCGCCTGGTTCAAAGGCAGCGTCTTGCGCAGATCGCAACATGCATCGGTGTTGGTTTTGTGGAGCAGATCGCCGGGGTCGTCAGTTACCAAATCCAAGTGGCGCGCGCGGATCACCCGAACATCTTGCAAGCCCAAATGCTCCGCCACCTCGCGCTGATAGTCCAAGGTTTCGTTAAACAGCATGCGGGTGTCGATAAACAGGACCGGTGTCCACGGATTGACCCGCGCCACAAGGTCCAGCAACACGACCGACTCCGCACCGAACGAAGACACGACAGCCGTGCGCCCGACATAGGGGTTTTCCAAGGCCTCTGCCAGGATCTGCTCGGCGTTGAGGCCGAGCGCATAGTGGTTCATGACTGCGGCGCGTTCATGCACCGACGGCATTTGAAAATCATGCGGCATGGGCCTGCTCCTGATCCTCGTAGAGCGCGGCCTTGAAAGGCTCGCTGCCCAGGCGCCGATAGGCCTGTAGGAAGGTCTCGGCATCATGCTCGCGGACTTCAAGATAGGCCAGGATGAGCCGTTCGATGGCGGGCACGATGGCGTCGTAGGAAAAGCCCGGACCAGCCCGTTCGCCAACGGCGGCGGTTTCGGTCGCATCCCCGCCAAGGGTGATCTGGTAGTTCTCCACGCCCGCGCGGTCGAGCCCCAGGATCCCGATATGGCCAACATGGTGGTGCCCACAGGCATTGATGCAGCCAGAGATCTTGATCTTCAGCTCGCCCACCTCGTGTTCAATCTTCAGCGCATCGATCCGTTCTGCAATCTGCTGGGCGATCGGGATCGAGCGCGCGGTGGCAAGTGCACAGTAATCCATGCCGGGGCAGGCGATGATGTCGCTGGCAAGCCCGACATTCGCGGTGCCGAGACCGGCGCGCAGCAACTCCGCATGGATCACCGGCAGGTCAGCGCGGTGAACATGGGGCAGAATGACATTCTGTTCGTGGCTGATGCGCAACTCATCATGGCCATAGCGTTCGGCCAGATCGGCCATAAGCCGCATCTGATCCGCCGTGGCGTCGCCCGGCGTCGCACCATGCGCTTTCAGAGAGATTGTGACGATGCCGTATCCCTCAGCCCGGTGTGCTGCCACGTTGGTATCGGCCCATGAACGGAAGGTTGGGTCCGTGTTGTACGCGGTCTGATAGTCCTGAAGCGGCTTCTTGGCAAAATCCGGGGCCGCAAAAGCGGCTTCCAGACCGGCCAGGACGGCTTGATCGGCGCCAGAGAAATCACGGCGGATCTCGGTGAAGCGTGCTTCGACCAGATCGCGGATCGTCTCGATACCATTCTCGTGGACTGTGATCTTGATCCGCGCCTTGTACTTGTTGTCGCGGCGACCAAGCTGATTGTAGACGTGAACGATCGCCTCGATGTAGGGCAGCAAGTCTGCCTTGGGCAGGAAGTCCCGGATCACCTTGCCGATCATCGGGGTCCGGCCCAGGCCACCACCCACGATCACTTCAAACCCTTCCGCATCGCCTTGGCGCACCATGCGCAGGCCAATGTCGTGCGCCTTGGTCACGGCGCGGTCATTCGGGCTGCCCGTGACGGCGATCTTGAACTTGCGGGGCAGGAACTGGAATTCGGGATGGTCTGTGGACCATTGCCGCAACAGTTCCGCCACAGGGCGCGGGTCTGCGATTTCGTCAGCAGCGGCTCCGGCAAAATGGTCTGCCGTGACATTGCGGATCGTGTTGCCGCTGGTCTGGATCGCGTGCAT
>JBCBGY010000404.1:0-1832 GCA_038526275.1 Pseudomonadota bacterium
CCTTCATAGATCAGCGGCCCGTCATAAATGGCGTCAGCGGCAAAAAGGATACCAGCATTCGCCTCAAACAGACCGATACCGCCGGGAGAATGGCCCGGCAGATGCAGAACCTCGTACACATGATCGCCAAGATCGACGCTGTCGCCGTGGTTGAGAAGCCCGGTCGCGGGCGCGCCCCTCAATCGGTAGCTTTCGGGGTTGTAGCCTTCGAAGGGCAGCGCTTCGATCAATGTCTCTCCGATGGGCGGATAACCGGCATCCAGGAATGTCTGCAAAAGCCTGTCTGGCATATCGCGGCGAAACAGCGAGTGCAGACCGGTTGGCCGGGCCATCTCGTCTGCTTCAGCGGGATGGACGAGGCGAATGTCAAACTCATGTACGGCGCCGATATGGTCGATATGCGTGTGCGACGAAACGCAGATGATCTCTTTTGTCGGGTCGGTGCGAAGGCTGTCGAGGTAGGGTTTGAACGGGATAACCCCCATGCCCGTATCGAGGATCATGTCCCGGTCGCGGCCTTCGACCAGGAACATGTTGGCCTGTTCCAGAACATGGATATGGGGTTCGATGATCAGCGTGGTGTGGTCATCGATTTTCTTCGCGTCGAACCATGTTTCGGCGACGGGAAGATTTACTGACTGGGTATCTGACATGGCGCTGACGTTGGTGGATGCTGCGGCTGGATGCAACCAGGATCGTTATCCCCGTTCGTCTTTCGGTGATTGCATGACGACGTAAGTGGTCATGGAGGCGACTTGTGGCAGTGCGCCAAGGATATCCGTGTGGAAGCTTTTGTAGGAGCTCAGATCCTCTGCCTCGACCCGCAACAGATACTCAAATGCTCCGGCGATGTTGTGGCATTCCTTCACTTCCGGCGCGAGCGACATGGACCTTTCAAAGGCCAACTGGCTTTGCTTCGTATGGAGCGAGAGCCCAACGGCCAGATAGGCCACGAACCCACCACCGGTTTTTGCAGGGTCGAGAACAGCGCGATAGCCTTTGATCACACCGGACCGTTCAAGCTCCTGCACACGGCGCAAGCAGGCGGAAGGCGAAAGGCCAACCCGTTCGGCGAGGGCGACATTTGTGAGTCGCCCATCCAACACGAGCTCGCGCAATATTTTGGTGTCATATCGGTCCAAATCGCTCATTTGTTGCAGAATATCGTCCCTTGAACCAAAGAACGCAACCAATCTCCAAAAATTGACTGAGAATAATTGTGTATGACTTACGAAATCCTCATTGCGCTCGCCGGTTTTGCCCTTGTCACATCGATAACGCCTGGGCCGAACAATTTGATGCTGATGGCATCTGGTGCCAATTTCGGGCTTCGTCGGACCATACCGCACATGCTTGGCGTCGTCCTTGGGTTCGTTTTCATGGCGTCGCTTGTTGGGATAGGTCTGGCGCAGATCTTTGACGCTTACCCCATTCTTCATACTGTGCTGAAAGCGGTGAGCGTCCTGTATCTTCTCTGGTTGGCCTGGAAGATTGCCAACGCGTCGCCTGCGAACATGAAAGACGAGGCAGGCTCGCCCCTTACCTTTCTGCAAGCGGCTGGTTTCCAGTGGGTGAACCCGAAAGCCTGGTCGATGGCCCTGACGGCAGTGACAGTCTATTCGCCAGGCGTTGGCGCCTTGAATGCAGTTTTGGTGGCGGTTGTTTTCGGATTGGTAAACCTGCCGGCCATTGGGTCATGGGCCATGATCGGAGTGCAAATGCAGCGCGTGCTGACCAATCCGGCAAGGCTCAGGGCGTTCAACTGGACCATGGCGGGCCTGCTCGTCCTGTCGCTTTGGCCGGTTTTGGTGCCACAAGGTACGCCGTAGGCT
>JBCBGY010000405.1:0-1815 GCA_038526275.1 Pseudomonadota bacterium
AACGCCACATCTATCCCGGTGATCGCCTCGGGTGGCGTTTCCAAGCTGGAGGACCTTATGGCTTTGCGGAACGCAGGTCCCATTGCCGGCGCGATATCTGGCCGCGCTCTTTATGACGGCGCGCTGGACCTACGCGCCGCCCTTCAGGCCCTGACTTAACCGCCGGGTGTATCAGCCACCCGCAGCGACAGTGCTCAGTTTGTCCAGAGCGCCGGTCATGACCTTCAGAAACTCTGCATCCGTAGGGACTTCGAGATCCCCCAACATTGCGCCTGGATCTTCGTAGGTGATCTTGGTCTTGCCGTCGGCATCGGCATAGACCAACACCCGCAACGGCAAATATAGCCCAGCACGCGGATCTGCTTGCATTGCAGGGGTACCGAGCTTTGGATTGCCAAAGATCAAGAGTTCCGCATCGGTCATTTCCAGACCAACGCCCTTGGCCCCAAGCGCATGGTCGACCCGTGCAAAGACCGTGGCCCCTGCCTGAGTGACCGCATTCTCCAACGCATCCATCGTGTTCATGACACTGGTCGGCGCATCGCGGGTCACAAGCTCTGCCTGAGCACCGAACGAGACAAGCGCAAACATCCCGGCCAACAAAAACTTTTTCATCGGGGTCTCCAATTCCAAAAAAGATCCTTCCTTAATCTATGACGAAAGCGTTTCCGCAAATCACTTTCTCGCAGCTCTTCCGCCTGACCGGAAAATCGCCTATCCCGCCCCCATGCTAAAGACCCGGATCATTCCTTGCCTGGACGTTAAAGAAGGTCGCGTTGTGAAAGGCGTGAACTTCACTCAGTTGATCGATGCTGGTGACCCTGTCGAGGCCGCGAAGGCCTATAACGATGCTGGCGCCGACGAGCTTTGCTTTCTAGACATCAATGCCACTCACGAAAATCGCAGCACCATGTACGAACTGGCGACGCGGACAGCCGAGGAGTGCTTTATGCCGCTGACCATCGGCGGCGGGGTTCGGACGGTCGAGGATGTGCGGAACCTGCTTTTGGCGGGGGCGGACAAGGTGAGCTTCAATTCCGCCGCTGTGGCCAACCCCGATGTGGTGGCCGAGGCGGCAGACCGTTTTGGAAGCCAATGCATCGTCGTTGCGATTGACGCCATGACCGTTGGGCCAGGCAAGTGGGAGATCTTCACCCATGGTGGTCGGCGTGAAACGGGGATCGACGCTGTGGAGTTCGCCCAAACCGTCGTGGAAAAAGGCGCTGGCGAAATTTTGTTAACGTCGATGGATCGGGACGGCACCCGATCGGGCTTCAACCTGCTTATGACGCGGGCCATATCGGATGCCGTTTCCGTGCCTGTCATTGCATCTGGCGGCGTCGGCACACTCGATCACCTGGTCGAAGGCGTGAAGCTTGGCCATGCAAGCGCGGTTCTGGCCGCCTCGATCTTTCACTTTGGTGATTTCACGATTGGCGAGGCCAAGTCCCATATGGCCGCGTCTGGCATTCCGGTTCGGCTATGAGCGCGCTTCACCGTTTGGCCGAAACCATTGCCGACCGGAAATCTGCGGCACCTGACACGTCCTGGACGGCCAAGCTGCTGGCGAAAGGCCCAGAAAAAACGGCTGAGAAATTCGGGGAAGAGGCTGTTGAGGCCGTCATCGAAGCCGTGAAAGGCGACCGAGCGCGACTGACGAGCGAAGCGGCAGATGTGATCTATCATCTTCTGGTCATGTGTGCCTCACACGATGTGACGCTGGCGGACATCGAAGCGGAGCTGGCGCGTCGTGAAGGTACCAGCGGGTTGGATGAGAAAGCCGCCCGCGCGCCCTGATCCCGTGACCTATGCCGA
>JBCBGY010000406.1:0-1763 GCA_038526275.1 Pseudomonadota bacterium
TCGTCGACCAGGATCATGTGCAATATTGCGGCGGCATGGAGCTGGAAAAACAAGCAACCATCATTGCGCAAGCCACCGGGGGGCGCGGCGACAACACCGAATATTTGTGGAATACCTCACGCCATCTGGAACAGTTGGGGATCGATGATCCGGAACTCCGATGGCTTGATCGTCGCGTTCGTGCCCTAAAACAGTCATGATTTCCACGCATCAGACGGTAAATTCGCGTGGGCGGTCTATGGTTTTCTAGGGGCCGCTCACCTATCGTCCGCCCGAACTAACCAGTACCGGAAATCCGCCAATGGTAATGCTTGATACGGAAGCCGAGCCGCAATTTACGCAGCCCATTCGCCAGATTGCCTCGATGATCTTTGTCCTATCGTTGGTGATTGTCGGGGCGTCGATCATTTATCCAAGCCTGGCGCCCGTCTTTTGGACCAACCCTTTTCTGAACGGGTTGATCCTCGGCGTTTTTGTCATCGGCCTGTTGGCCTGCTTCTGGCAAATGCTGCAACTGATCAGCTCGGTGAAGTGGATCGAGGCCTATTTGCTCGACGCGCCGGGGCAGATGGAAACAGATGCGCCCCGCCTTCTGGCAACCTTGGCGGCGCTGTTACGGTCGCGAAACCGGTTTGTGCAACTCAGTTCCGCCTCGACACGGTCCATTCTGGATTCGGTCGGCACCCGGATCGATGAAGCCCGCGATATCACCCGCTACCTTGTCAGCCTGCTGATCTTTTTGGGCCTCCTGGGTACCTTTTACGGTTTGGCCACGACGGTTCCGGCCGTTGTGGACACGATCCGTTCGCTGGCGCCGCAAGAAGGCGATCAGGGTGTAGAGGTCTTCAGCCGCCTTCTGACCGGGCTGGAATCGCAGCTTGGCGGGATGGGGACAGCCTTTGCCTCGTCCTTGCTGGGCTTGGCTGGGTCGCTGATCGTGGGTCTTTTGGAGCTTTTCGCCAGCCATGGCCAGAACCGGTTTTACCGTGAATTGGAAGACTGGCTTTCCTCAATCACGCGCATCGGATTTGCTGGCGTTGATTCTGACGGTGGCGGAGAGGCCACCAGTGCCACCGCAATGGTCGACTATATGGGCCAGCAGATGGAAGCGATGCACCAGATGTTCGTCCAGGCAGAATCGCGCCGGGCCCTGGTGGATGAAAAGCTGGGCCAGATGGTCGAAGCCGTCTCTGATTTGACCTCCCGCATCGAAAAAGAGCACGGCGTTGCCGAAGGATTGGAACGATTGGCGCAAACACAGGAACGTGTCGCTGACGTGCTGGGCGCGCAAAGCGGCGTCAGTTACGGTGGCGAAGAGACCGACGCCGAAGCACGTATGCGCCTGCGTTCCATCGATGTGCAAATGCTTCGCATTCTGGAGGAGCTTTCTGCGGGTCGGCAGGAAAGCATGTCTGAACTGCGTGGCGATCTGGCCGCTCTGACGCGCGAAATCCAGAAAATGCGCGGCGTCCCGGTTTAGGAGCAAACGCTATGTCCCTGGCGCGGCGGACCACCAATAGATTCTCAGGGTCGATCTGGCCTGGCTTCGTGGATGCGATGACGGCGCTCTTGCTGGTGCTGATGTTCGTCCTGTCGATCTTCATGATCATGCAGTTCATCCTGCAAGAAACGATCACGGGGCAGGAATCCGAACTCGACTCGCTCAACCAGGAACTTCAAGGTTTGGCCAATACCCTTGGCCTGGAACGCGCGCGGAGTTCAGCCCTAGAGGCCGAGGCGACCCGGCTCCGTGACGAAGCCAC
>JBCBGY010000407.1:0-1665 GCA_038526275.1 Pseudomonadota bacterium
GCCCATACCAAACGGGGATTTGGTGGCCCCACCAGAGTTGGCGAGAGATGCACCAGGGCTCGATATTGTCGAGCCAGTTGTAATAGACCTTCTCGCCGCTTTCCGGGATGATCTTGGTGTCGCCATTGCGGACGGCGTCGAGCGCGGGGCCCACGACCTTTTCGGCATCGACGAACCATTGGTCAGTGAGCATGGGCTCGATCACGACCTTTGACCGGTCGCCAAAAGGCTGCATGATCTTCTTCGCTTCGACCAGCGGCACCCAAAGCTGCGCCTCGACGCCCTCATCATCGGTGACGATCTTCTCAACCGTGACGGCCAGACCTTCGGCATTGATCGCCGCAACGATTTTCTCGCGCGCCTCATAGCGGTCAAGGCCCCGATATTCCTCTGGCACCAGGTTGATCTCGGTCACATCTTTCGGCGCTTCGATTTCGCCCCGGGCGATTTGGCCAGCCTCGGTCGCCGCCTCCGTGTAGGGCAGGCCGTCGCTACGCATCTGCGCCTTGGTGTCCATCAGCGCGTAAAGCGGGATGCCATTGCGCTGGGCCACGCCATAATCGTTGAAATCGTGGGCGCCGGTGATCTTGACCGCACCGGAGCCAAAGTCCGGATCGGGGTAGTCATCGGTGATGATCGGGATCAGGCGGCGGTGCTCTTTCGGGCCAACGGGAATTTCACAGAGCTTCCCTACGATGGGCGCATACCGTTCATCCGACGGATGAACAGCCACCGCGCCGTCGCCCAGCATGGTTTCGGGCCGCGTGGTGGCGATGGAGATATAGTCGCGCGTCTCCCGCAAGGTGACGTTCCCGTCCTCGTCTTTTTCGACATATTCATAGGTCTCGCCGCCCGCGAGCGGATATTTGAAGTGCCACATATGGCCGTCAACTTCGGTATTCTCGACCTCCAGATCGCTGATCGCGGTCTCGAAATGGGGGTCCCAGTTGACCAGTCGCTTGCCGCGATAGATCAGACCCTTGTCGTACATCTCGCAAAAGACCTTGATGACGGCATCGTGGAAATTGGGGCCTGCCCGGTCGGCTTCGGGCTGGCCCTCCGCGCCGTTCATCGTGAAGGCAAGGCGCGACCAGTCCATCGACGCCCCAAGGCGCTTGTCCTGTTCGACGATGGTGCCGCCGGATGTGGCCTTCCACTCCCAGACTTTTTCCAGAAACTTCTCGCGTCCCATTTCGCGGCGGGATTGGTTTGAACCGGACTCAGCCAATTGCCGTTCGACCACAAGTTGCGTGGCGATGCCTGCATGGTCGAGCCCCGGCTGCCAGAGCGTGTCATAGCCCTGCATTCGCTTCCACCGCGTCAGGATATCCATCAGCGTGTGGTTGAAGGCGTGCCCCGCATGCAGGAACCCGGTCACATTGGGGGGCGGCAGCATGATGCAGAAGGTCTCATCCCGGCTTTTGTTGGCGCCTGCCACGAAGCAGCCAGCCTTTTCCCATTCGGCGTAGATCCGTGGTTCCGCCTCGGCGGCGTTGAAGTTTTTTTCCATGGGCATCGGTCGCGCTCCTCGGGTTCCCCGCGGGGAGATAGCGGGTTGGATGCGAGAGGGAAAGGGCTGCTTGACGGGTTGGCTCCGGTGCTCAGGCTGCTAGGGTCTCGCCATGGTGCAGCCCTTGTTCGTCGACCGCCTTGAAGACCTTGCCA
>JBCBGY010000408.1:0-1594 GCA_038526275.1 Pseudomonadota bacterium
CGAGACATCAATGAAAATTCCGAACAGCCAACAATGAATGCGGCGACGCCTTCCTGGCTCAGTTCGTGGATAGCTTCCTGAACTGTGGCAATGGATGCAGGGCAGGGGCCTTTGGATTTGATCGCCTCAATCGCACCCAGCATCTGGCTGGCCTCTTTGGG
Organism: Pseudomonadota bacterium; assembly: GCA_038526275.1. Classification (GTDB taxonomy): domain Bacteria; phylum Pseudomonadota; class Alphaproteobacteria; order Rhodobacterales; family Rhodobacteraceae; genus 188UL27-1. The sequence continues at coordinate 162 of JBCBGY010000408.1, forward strand.
GAATAGCGGCTGTAGGTCGTGCGGGCTTAGGGCTGATTTATAGAGGCCAGTCTTCTCGGTGGCCGGAGAAGCCAGGATTCCAATCCGGGCGCCATTCGGCACGCGTCGCGCAATCTCGGCAGCGGTCAGACGCACCATATTGAGGAACGGAACGGTCACGGCAGATGAAATTTCCGCTGCAAACAAGTGTGCGGTGCAACAGGGCATCGCAATCGCGTCGACTCCCGATGCCTCCAGCCCACGCGCCATTTTGGCCAGAACGGGCCCGGGATTCTGGCCACGATTGTGGATCAGATACGAAATGCGCGAGGGCACTTGCGGGTTCATGTCAATCAAAAGCGGGATATGGTCATCGTCCGATCTGGCGGGCACAGCCTCCAGCACCCGCTGCTGCAGAAGAATAGTGGCCGCTGGCCCCATGCCACCCAAAATGCCGATGCGGGGCAAAGTCATGCCAATGCCATTTCGCTGACGTTGGCGACTGCATCTGAAATAATCGACGTGATGAAACGGCAGTCATTTTCATCAAAGGTCAACGGCAGTCGCATGTCGAAAAGGGTTGCCAGAACCTCATCGGTTTGTGGCAAACGCTGCGCATCCAGATACCGCCAATGGCTATGGGCTGAGGTGAAACCCATTGCCTCAGGACGACCGAACCATTTCAGTTCAACGCCTTGGCTTTGTGTTTTCGTCAACAAGAACCGGCACTGTTCGTCCGTGAATTGCGGGACGCGAAACTGGACCGAACTGCCCACGCGCTTGGCGTGTCCTGCAGCTTGCGGCAACCGAATGGCAGGGTTGGATGAAAGGCCCTTTTCAATGATCTCCGCCAGTTTGACCCAGCGCGCGACAGACTGGTCCAGCGTGGTCAGTTGCGGTCGCAGGATGGCCGCACGAAGCGCATCCATGCGGGCTGACATGTTGGGGCAGTCGAGTTTTGCGTCGTCGAAGTAATGCTCAGCCGGTACCGCCCCGTGCCGGTCGTAATTCATGTAAGAGCCAGACAAGATCACCGCCCGCGCCATCAGTGCGGGGTTGGCACTGGTCAGAAAACCACCTTCACCGGAATTGAGATGTTTGTAGGTCTGGGTCGAAAAGCATGCCGCAACACCGAAATTGCCACTTTTCTCGCCGCGCCAGGTTGCCCCCATCGTGTGGGCGCAGTCTTCCAGAACCGTCAGTCCGTGGGCATCCGCCAGAGCACAAAGCCGGTCCATATCCGCCAGATGTCCGCGCATATGTGAAAGCATCAATACGCGCGCGCCGCTCGACCGTGCCTTGGCAGCCAGATCTTCAAGATCAATCACCAGATCGCTTGTTACTTCGACCAAAACCGGTCGTGCTCCGACCGCCCGTATGGCGCCTGGAACCGGCGCAAGGGTGAAGGCGTTGGTCAAAACCGGGTCGTCCGGTCGAACGCCCACTGATCGCAG
>JBCBGY010000409.1:0-1573 GCA_038526275.1 Pseudomonadota bacterium
CCCGTAACGATCTCGCCCAGGGCCTGTTGCAACGCATCGTCTGCCAAACGCAGCCCGGTGGTGCGGAAATCAAGAACGGCCGTCACAGAGGGCGTATCATCGGGGGGTGACAGCGTGCCTTCTGCCGCCAATGAGATCTGCCCGAAAAAGGCGTCGTCATTCGGTTCCAGACCAAACGCGTTGATCTCGGCTTCCCAAGCCTCGCCCGCCGCCGCGTCATAATCCGCCCTGAAACGCCCTTCGCGCAAAAAAGCGCGTTGATCGGAAATGGGCAGCAGGACGGGTTCGCCGCCAGGGTCTTTGATCTGGCCGCTTATGTCGAAGGACAGGGGCAAACCGGATGAAGCAAAGGCGGCCTGGCCGGCCAGAGCGACATGGGCCGCCTCTAACGTCAGGTCCTCCAGCGTCACGGTGCCATCGGGGTCGCGTGCGCCACTTGCAACCAGGCTCACCTCAGGCCCGAAGAATTCCTGATAGTCGGGCAAGACCAAAGCCGTGACATCACCGCCCAACTGCGCGTTGAAGGTGGAGGGGCCAAGAGTCACCTGGCCGGTCAGGCGATCTTCTCCGTCAGTAGCCAGAGCCAGATCCGCCGTGAAGTCATCAAGCGGTCCTTCGCCAGCGATACTGGCGCTGACAGATGGGCGCCCGGGTATGCCCACCAGCCGCGATGTGATCCCGTTTTCCGGCTCTTCCAGCGCAACCATCAGGCGCAAAATGTCGGTCTGATTGTCGAACGCACCGTCCAGCGTGAAAGACCCTTCGATCACATCCGTTCGGTGCAGGGAAAGCTTCGCTGCCCCAGCGCCGCTTGCCAAACTGAGCGCGCCGTCCACCTGCAGAACCACGGGTTCGCCAACGACCGAGGACGATAGATCGACCCGGTCAATACCCATTTGTGCGATAGCAACCGATACCGGCAGTTCAGGCAGCCGAAATGGCGTGGCTTCCGCATCTGGCGTGCTGCTGCTCGCAGTGGAAGGGATACGCGCCAGAATCAGTTCTTCCGCCGTAAGCTGTTCGACCTCAACGCGGCCCGACAGAATGGCGCCTTGGTTCCAGTCGAGCACTGCACCCCGCAGGGTCAGCCAAATTCCAGTGTCGTCAGCGATCGTCAGCTGATCCATCTCGGCCCGCCCGGTCAGGGAGCCGCGAAAGCCTTCGATCCGAATGTCGCGGCCCGCATCAGACAACTGGTCTTCCAGAAAGCCGATGATCAGTCCCCGATCATCGTCCTGCGCGATGGCGAGGCCCGCCCACAGGAGGGCGACCATCAGGCTCAGGAACCGGGTCAAAAGGCCTGTCCTATGCCGATATAAACCTGAAAGGCGGGCGCATCGTCTGGTGTGCCGCTGACCGGCAGCCCCAGATCGACCCGAATTGGGCCGATCCCGGTGTCGTATCGAATGCCGATCCCGGCGCCTGATATCCACTCGCCCGACCCGTCGATGAAGCTTTCTTCACCAATATAGCCTGCATCGACAAAGCCAACGAGGCCGATTGTGTCGGTGATGCTACCGCGGACCTCGGCCTGCACGCCCAGAAAGCTGCGGCCACCGACAAACCGGTCATC
>JBCBGY010000410.1:0-1570 GCA_038526275.1 Pseudomonadota bacterium
GGTCCGGATGGGTTGATCAAGTTCCAGCAACGCCAAATCGTTGGCGACACGGGTGATGTCAGCCACCCCGCCATATTTGTATGAGGGGTGCAAAACGACCCGGCGCACACCGCGATAAGCTTCCGCCCGACCGTTGCGCCAACCCGCCAGAAATTCGATTTCCCCGGCCTCGATTCGACGACCAGTATGTTTGTCGAAGAAGCAATGGGCCGCAGTCAGTACCAACGTTTCAGAGATCAGGGCACCCGTACAAAAGCCGGTATGGCCAAGGTTCAGGCGCCCAACCCCTTCCCATCCACGCGTATCATCGCCTGTGGCCAGGCTTCTGAGAGGGCTCGCTTGTTGCTGGGCAGTCGCGGGGGCAATCGCAGTACAAATGGCGAGGCACAAAGCCGTCAGGATGGTGTAACCGCGCATGCGTCCCCCAGGAAAATGACCTGACCATCGGGTACCAACCCGAAAGGGCGAAACTGTGGCGGGGGCATGGCGAACTCCCAGCAACAGCTAGGCCAGCGTAGGTCGCCGAGCGGGGTCAAGGCAAGGCTGGCAATTCCTGACTATGCGGCATCTTATTGAGCGCGGCAGGCTTTGGCCCGCCCGTTGCCCAGTCCAGTAACTCCACTGTGTGAACCACAGCGACGTCGGTGCCACTGCCGATTTGCATCATGCAACCTATGTTGCCGGCAGCAATGATATCGGGCTTTTTGGCTTCCAAAGTCCGCACTTTGCGATCTTTCAATTGCTTGGAAATCGCTGGCTGCATCAGGTTGTAGGTGCCAGCCGAGCCGCAGCAGAGATGGCTATCCGTGGGCTCCACAACGTCAAATCCGGCCTTTCGCAGCAGGTCTTTGGGGTAGTCCTTGATCTTTTGGCCGTGTTGCAGCGAGCAAGCGGCGTGATAGGCAACCCGAATACCGTTTGACGGGCGCTGCGGCATGTCCAGTTGAACCAGAAGCTCCGAGATATCGCAGGCCAGGGCCGAGACTTGCTCCGCCTGTGGCGCGCGCCAGTCGTTTCGAAACATGTGGCCATAATCCTTGACGGTCGTGCCGCAACCCGACGTGTTGATGACAATCGCATCCAGGCCGCCTCCCTTCATTTCCGTCTGCCACGCATCGATATTGCGGGCGGCAAAGGCGTGGCTGTCACTGGTTTTACCCATGTGGTGCGTCAGCGCGCCGCAGCAACCGGCGCCTTCTGCCACCACGACCTCGCAGCCGAGTCGGGTGAGCAGCCGAATGGTCGCATCGTTGATGTCCGTATTCAGCGCCTTCTGCGCACAGCCCGTCATCAAAGCCACCCGTTTTTTCGGGCTCCCCTGGGCAGGGAAACTTTGCGGATCGTCATTGCGACTGACTGGCGGGATGTGTTGTGGCGCCATGTCCAGCATGGCGCGCAGGCGCGGGTCCGGCATCAGTGCCGCCAAGGGTCGCCCGACTTTGGCCAGCAGCAGGGCAAGGCGAAACCGCATGGGATAGGGCAGCACCTGGGCGAGGATCCAGCGAAGCGCCCGATCCGACAAGGGGCGTTTGTAGGTTCGTTCTATATATTCGCGGGCGTGATCGACCAG
>JBCBGY010000411.1:0-1511 GCA_038526275.1 Pseudomonadota bacterium
AACGTCCTATGCGCGGAATGATCGGCTGATTTGGCATCAGGTCATTGTCATGCTGAAGCATTCCAGCATGGTGGAATGTGTGTCAGTTCGGCATTTTGGTCAACAACATGTCTCTCCCATAACAAACATAGAGTACGCGTATTGCGGCTCTCACCGTCCTTAAGACGAGATCTTCGGGTCGTTGAGCAGAAGGCCTGAACATTATCTACGAGGTCGAATGCTCGCCTCTACGGCCCTTACAGAGAAAGGTCCTTCTGCTGTCGATCATCCCTCAAAGAAGGGACGATAGGGTTCGCCGCGTTTGATGATCCCGTGTACGGTGCGGGCCATCTTGGCAGCGATTGCGGTATACGCCTTTCGGCGCAAATGGGTGTTTTGCCGATCTTTGGCGATGTAACGCTCGAACTTGTCGCGGAAGCTGTTGGTCTTTTGCATGATGGCGACTTGGCCAGCAATCCAGAGCGTGCGGCGCAATCGGGCGTTCCCATATTTGGACAGTTTTGTTTGGCCGCGGAATGTCCCGGACTGGATGGTTGCAAGGTCCATCCCGCAAAACTTGAGGAACTGCCGATGATGACGGAAGCGGCGCAGGTCACCGGCTTCTGCCAGGATGGTCAATGCGTTGATCGGCCCGATCCCCGGGATGGATGTCAGCAGTTGGTAGTCGTCGTTGGTCTTGAGCAACTCCACGGCACGGTCTTCGATCCCATTACGCTGGGCGATCAGGCTGCGCCCCTCAGCGAGAACCAGCCTGAACATCCGAGCGGCATCAGAGTCCGGTGCAATGGGCAGGCCCACGGAGGATTTGGCGGTCTGATAAATATCTGCAAGCAAACGTTCTTTTGAGACTTTGCGGCCAACGACTTCCCAGGCATCGGCAGTGAAAGCCTCTTGGCTCAGGGCCGAGATAAAATGCGGTGAAGGATAGCGTTCGAGGAAGGCGAAGAACCAATCACTGCGTGAGCTGCGATGGAAGCGTTCTGCTTCGGGCCAATACAGCGGCAGATAGTGGGTCAGGATCCGGTGCCAAAGCTCAGTCTTCGAGCGCGAGACGATGTCGTGTGTTTTGGATAGCTCCTGAAGATCGTTTGTGCCGCAGAGCAACGGGTCGTGGTAGAACTGCTCGTTCCCGATCTGCATCATGTGCAGGATGACTTGCGCATCCTTTGGATCATTCTTGTCCCAGCTGTTGTTCAAGGCTTCTCGGGTGCGTGCCAAGGCAACCGAAGACACCAGCTTCACCTCGAACCCGGCGCTCCCGAGCCGATACGCCAGGGCACGATGGTAATTGCCCGTAGCTTCAAAAGCCACGCGAACGTGACGGTCATACTCCGACAGCGTAGTGATCAGCCGGTTGAAGTCGTCGAGCTGGCTCAGAACCGTCAAACGGCGTCGGCGCTTTCGTCCCGGAACGGAAATTAAAACTTCATGACGCGCCTTTGCGATATCAATCGCAACCAGAACAGGCTCGGTTTGTGCAATAGTGGCATCGGTCATAGTCGGTCTCCCTT